>JAEUIP010000132.1 GCA_016795075.1 Planctomycetaceae bacterium
CCTGGCACTAGCTCAAATCCGGCGGAGTCTCCCGAAAAAGACGCAGAGGTCGCACAGGTTGGAACGGCCCTACGTTACTTGCTTGAAAACGACATCCGCCCCAGCCAGATAATCACTCGCGGTGCTTTGGAGGACGCGACCGCTGCGGTTGCGGCCATGGGCGGAAGTACCAACGCGATCATTCATCTGTTGGCTTTGGCACAAGAAGCAGGCGTCGACTTCACGCTCCGCGATATTGGACAAGTCCTCCAGCGCACTCCTGTGTTATGCACGTTTGCACCACGCGGCAAGATGACGATGTTGGACCTGCATTTGATTGGCGGAACTCCGGCACTCATCAAACACTTCTTGCAGGAGGGTGTACTCCAAGGCGAACATCTGACGGTGACGGGCAAGTCGCTCCGCGAAACTTACGAGTCGTATCCGTCCGCTTCGGAAGGACAAGAAGTTTTGCGTCCCCGCTCCAATCCGATCAACCATCGATCGGATTTGCAGATTTGTTTTGGGAATATCGCACCCGATGGTGTCGTCTTCAAAGTATCCAGTTTGAAGGACGCGAAATTCTCCGGACGGGCCATTTGCTTTCGGTCGGCTCAAGAGGTCGCTGAAGCCGCAGCCTCCGGACGGATCCAGCCCGGACATGTGGTCGTGTTGGCGTACCTAGGACCAGTCGCCGCGGGTATGCCCGAAGTTTTAGTAGCCTCGGCTGCACTAAACTCCAAAGCGTTGTACGGGAAAGTGGCTTTGCTGTCCGATACCCGCGTTTCCGGTGTGACTCATGGCGCGGTCGGTGTTCATTGCTGTCCCGAAGCCGCCGTCGGTGGCCCCATCGGCTTGGTTCAGGACGGCGACGTGATTCATTTTGATTTGGATGCCGGATCCATCCATTGGGATGTGAATTCTGACGAGATCGCAGCACGACGGAGTGCGTGGTCGTGGCAACCGACCTATCCGAAGTCCGGCTACTTGGCGACCTTTGCTCGCCACGTGACTGGCGCGGACAAAGGCTGTGTGCCCGGCTAGGCTTTGTCATGAGCACACAATGGGGTAGCTGCGTTTGCTAAAACTCGGATATGCCTGTAACCAACCACGCTTTAGCCAAAGTAGCCAGTCCAATGTTCCCGCGAGGGACCACGTGTTAACAAGCGTAGCTACGCATAGATTGAAGTGGTGACAGGACGTTTATTTCACGCGGCGAGTGAACACGATCGGCCGATTACTCCCGACAGCTTCCGCCTTTTCCACAGAAAGTAATTTTGGCATGAGCGAGTCTCGACGAACGATGACGGTTCCCCGTTTTCTGGCGGCAAAACGCTCGGGACGAAAACTGACCATGCTCACGGCATACGACTATTCGTTAGCTCGAGTCGTGGATGAGGCTGGCGTTGACAGCGTGTTAGTTGGCGATTCGTTGGGGATGGTGATGCAGGGCCAACCCAATACGTTGCCAGTCACCGTCGACGAAATTATTTATCACACCAAGTGCGTGTGCCGAGCGGTTCAAAATGCGTTAGTCATCGCGGACTTGCCGTTTCCTGTCAATCATTTAGGCGTCCACAAGACAATCGAGTTGTCCGCGAGGATTCTGAAGGAGACCGGATGCCACGCCGTCAAGCTAGAAGGCGGGGCCGATCAAGCCTCGGTGATCGAGGGACTGGTCCGGGCTGGGATCCCGGTGATGGGCCACGTGGGCCTGCGGCCTCAAAATGTCTTGATGATGGGTGGGTATCGAGTGCAACGAGATGGTGAAGTCTTGTTGGCCGACGCGACGGCCGCCCAAGCAGCCGGGGCGTTTGGCCTGGTGTTGGAGGGTATTCCGAGCTCGCTAGCCAAGCAAGTGACGGACCAGTTGTTGATTCCGACGATTGGCATTGGAGCCGGCCCAGATTGTGACGGCCAAGTATTGGTGTTGCACGACATGTTAGGGCTGACTTCGGGTTCCGTCCCGAAGTTCGCCAAAGCGTTTTGTAATCTCCGCGAGATCGTCGCGGGCGCGGTGGGCCGATACTGTGACGAAGTTCGACAAGGGAGCTTCCCAGACTCGCAACATAGCTACGAGTAAATTGGATCTTCCCTTCAGACGAACCATCGCGAGCGGGGTTTCCGACGGCAAGCTACCTTTGAAGACTGCCACGTTTTCTTGTGGGTCAGCCCGCTGCGGAAACAAAGCCTAGGAGAATCTGCCGAGTTTTGTTAGACTGGGACCGGGGTGTTAGGGCAGGATTTCGACAAATCAACCGGGAGTCCAGCGTGGTCTTTTACGAGTCACCTAAAGGTTCGGTGAAAGTGGAATTGGGCAATCGCTATTTGGCGGCCCTTTACGCGTGGTTGTTGCCCGGGGCAGGCCATTTTTATCAACGCCGTTACACCAAAGGGCTGCTGTTTTCGTTGACCATCCTGACCACCTACTTTGTGGGCTTTTGGCTCGGCGATGGACGGGTCGTCTATGCGTCTTGGAAAACCAACGATGTTCGCTGGCAATTCGTAGTGCAATGTTTCGTTGGAGCCCCGACCTTTCCCGCGATCATTCAGGCCGTCAATGCCAAAGAGAACGTGGCTCCGCTTTGGATTCGAAACTATCGTTACCCGGCTAGTGATCCCGGGGGAAAGCCTGGGACACCTGCGTTTAGCCGCGTGACCGACCCGAAAGAGTTGACTCGATTAGCCAATCGGAAAATTCCCGATGGTTTCATGGCGGCTCCGTTTGGCCCCGTCACAACCACCGACCCCGACGTTTTGTCGGCCTGGCACGCCGAATTGGGACACAATTTTGACATCGCCACGTTGTACACTTTCATTGCCGGATTGTTGAATTTGCTAGTAATTTACGATGCCTTTGCTGGTCCTGGCATGTTCTTCGAAGGTAGTGAAGAAGATGAGGACCAGGACAAGGATGAATCCTGAGACACATCCGTTTTCATCAGGTCGGAAGTAAAAACAATTTCACTCCCCGTTCGAAGAAGTTCCTAAAAGATATGTCGCAACTACTCACATCGCACTTCATGCATGTTTTTCCTCTGGTCGCGGCGGCGTCGATTGTCTACGGAGCAACCCGCGACGAACGTCCAGCATTCATCATGGCCCACATCCTCCGATCGGCCATCTGGATGCTGGTATTTCTGGGCGTCATTATGGTCGTGTTGTTCGTGCTCGGTTGGTGGATTCCGTAGAAAGTAATTCCACGTTTGGAAAGACATGCCAACAAACATTGGAGCGACCAAAGCCCGTGCCGGAATCAGACGAACGATGGAGCGCCGACGAACAATGGGACGCCGGCGAAATGGGTTGTGGCGAGTTGATTTTGAAACTCAATGTTCGACTTAGGAAGATGCAGCCAACGCAAGTGCTGCACCTGACGGCGCTGGATACGGGTGCCATTGCAGATATTCCCGCATGGTGCAAAATGACTCGGCACATTTTGGTCCGAGCCCAACATCCCGACTATTGGATTGGTCGCCGCACCGATCACTAACTGTAGGAGTTATGAGATGCCAGGAAAGTTTTGTGTCAACCTGACTCGCTCAACCGACGATCCCGATCGCGCAACCGTTGGCTTTGTCGTTGCCAACGCCGCATTGGGTTCGGACAAAGAGACGTTGGTTTTTCTTTCCACCGAGGGAGTTCGGTTGGCCGAGCAAGGCTTTGCCGAGCAGATTCGCGAGCCTGGCTTTGCGCCGTTGGCGGAATTGATTGGCAGTTTTATTGACGCCGGTGGGCTGGTTTACGTTTGTTCCCCGTGTTTCAAGAAGCGAGGCTTGTCCGAGGACCGATTGCTGCCTGGGGTCACCATCGTGGGCGGAGCGAAACTCGTGGAATTTCTGGCGGACGGTACACCCTGCGTGTCGTTTTAATCGAGCACCAACCCCTCGATAGAACCTCAAGCATTGGGTCATAAGATCTGCGGTGTCACCCTACACGAAAAGTGGATCGGTTGTGTTCTGCATGGCTCAAGGTTGCGAATCGCGAACCGTTACGTAATTCAAACGATCTTTTAGCATCAACCGATTGATCATGCGGGTTGGCGCGCGACGCGATTCCTCTTGGGAAATGTTACTCTGCGGGTTGCCCTTCACTGTCCACAATATCATAACGGGCAGGATTCAAACTGACACGAAAAAGTGCCACGACGACAACCATCAACAGACACGCCGCTGGGAAGCCTCCGAGATACGACAGGATCTTGATCCCTTCGACATCGGCAAAAGCGATCATGACCCACGCGACCGTCCCGACCAACGTCCCCCACACGACTTTTAGCCAAGTCTTGGCCTCAGGATTCTCCAGTGTCACTCCTTTGGAACTCAAACTTGCCATTGCAGTTGTGTTCGAATCCGCCGACGTGACAAAGCAAACAAACGCGCTGACGATGTAAAAGATTACGAGCACGGCCCCCCAAGGAAGCGCGGAAATAACTGCAAAGGAGACCGTCTCCGCTCCTTGTTCTTGCATGGCCCGTAACAAGCCGCCACCCTGTTGTTCCAAATGCAACGTCGTGGCACCCCAGACGGCCATCCAAACAAAGGCAAATAAGGAGCTGAGCACAAGATTCACAAAGAGAAATTCCCGGACCGTTCGACCGTAAGCGATACGACCCAAGAAACAAGCCGTCACGGGTGTCCACGCCATCCAAACGGCCCAATAAAAAATGGACCACTTCGTGGCCCACTCGTCTTGCGGAAACAGGCCCTCGACTAGCCCCGTTCGCAAGAAGACCCAACCAAAATCCACGGCTCCCCAAAAACTGGCGGAGACAATTTTGCCGATTGGACCAACGACCAAAACGAAGAGCCCCAAGGCAAAGAGTCCTTTGGCATTGATATCGGACAAGATGCGAATGCCGCGCATCAAACCGGTGGCACTCGACACGATAAAAGTGACCACAATGGCCGCGGCGATCAATGCCCATACCAATGCCGAGCGTGGCCAACCAAAGATCGAATGCAACCCGCCACTAATCGTCAAGATTCCCGTGCCTAACGTCGCAGCCATCCCAGCCACCAACGCATACAGACATACCGAGTCAATGACTGGGCCAATCGTGGCCGATTTTTGCGGGCCAAACAATGGCACCAACATGGAACCGAGTGAGAACGGCAGCTTCATGTTGTAAAACGCAAACGCGAACATGATGGAAGCCACACAGTAGATCGAATACGGCACAATGGTCCAATGCAAGAACAAGGCCGACATCGCAAATCGCTCGGCAGCTACCGACTGGGGTTCGATCTTTAAAAAGCGCGGCGGATCGGAATAGTGCGTTAACGGCTCGGCAGTTGACCAAAACAAAATCCCGGTCGCAATCGTTGTGCACAAAGTGATTGCAAACCAGTTCCAGAAACTCATCAGTGGTTTCGCAGAACGTCCGCCCAAGCGCACGGCCCCCAAACCCGTGGTTCCAACCCATACACACAGCGCCAACGAAACAAATGCCGTCGTCGTATACAACCAACCAAAATATTTCAACAACCAATCATTGACGCCGCCGACCACTTCGCCAAACGCCTTCGGCATCAACAAATTCAAACCCACAGCGGCGACCAACAACAGAAATGGCGGCCAGAACACGATCGAGTTCAGCTTCGGCGTCGGGTCTGGTGAGTCTGGCTGGCGAGCAATATCGTTCATGGGCGAGATCTTGTTTCTCCGGGTCCCCACCGAATCCGGGGACAATTGAAATCGAGCCATTGGCACCGACAAACTCGACCGTTTCGACTGCAGCGATGGACATCCGGCCTGCGGTTGATCGGGCGGTTTCTGTTGGTAGTTATTCTAATGGGGTTCAATTGTCCGCGATACGCGGAGTAACGCCCGCTCCCGATAATCGGAATCATCGACACGACCGACGCCGGTTTCGGATTTCAAACCCGCTTTATTGACCGCGATTGGACTACCGCGAGCCAAATTTGACGGATCGCCGACCGTTGGGCTTTGCGGCCCCCCCTGCATTGCCGGTCCAAGAAGAAAAACGGCACCACGGAGCTCGCTGCAGCACGGAACCCATCGGCACGCCAAGTCACCTTCCACTCCTTTCGCGAAACGGCATGGTCTTCATTAGGCTGCCGTGAACCTGATCCGAACATGACATCTGCCAAACCGTTAACTCAACGACTCGACGCAATCGACAAGCTCAAGGGATTGGCAATTTTGCTAGTCGTCGTTGGGCATATCGTGGCCCGCGATGCGCCGGCGGGGAATGAATGGTACGTAACGCTGAAAAACACGGTTTACTTGTTTCACATGCCGTTGTTCATGTTTTTGTCGGGCCTAATCTTGGCTTACTCGCGGAAACCGATAACAAGCCTCGCGGGTTACGGCCACTACGTGAAGGGCAAATTCAAGCGGCTGATGCCCGCGTACCTGCTGTTCTCGTTGGTCGTGTTCACGGGCAAAATGTTGGCGGGCCGATTTTTGCACGTCGATAATGCGCCCGAATCGTGGCTGAATTACTTCGATGTGATAATCAATCCGCTTGGTTCTTATTGCGCTTATTTGTGGTACATCCAAGTCTTGTTCCTGTTCTATGCGATCATGCCGCTGGGTTACTACGCGACAAATCAACGGATCTACTGGCTCTTGCCGCTTTGTCTTGTCATCCACTTTGTCCCGTTACCAGGTTATTTTGGATTATCGAGTCTTGGCGAATATGCCCTGGTGTTCTGCTTAGGCTGTCTTGCCGGTGATCACTATTCGCACTACTCGAAATGGGTCGCGAGATTTGGTGTCCTCTTCGTCCTCCCATTCCTGTTTGCGTTGGTCGTTGCCACGTCGTGGGGTATCCCCAAACTTGTATTGGGATTCCTCTCCATTCCGGCTTGTCATGTTTTGGTTGGGTTGTGGGCCAAAGATCGATGGAAGGTCTGGAGCACGATGGGGCACTACACGTTCCCAATTTATCTGATGAACACGTTGTACATTGGCGTTGCCAAAGCGGTCTTGTTCAAATTTGTCAGTTGGGATGGAGTGAACTTCTTGGGGTTCGTTCCCATCTTGTTGGCTGCGGGCATCGTGGGGCCGATCGTGACCTACGAGATTTACCGCTACGCCTGCCACATTCATTTGACAGCGTTGGCAAAGTGGCGATGGACGGCGAAGTCCACGCCTCATCTCCAATCCTAAACGAACCAAGACCTCCGTTCCGTTTACCGTCGAGCGACCTCGGCCCTGCCCTTTCCTGCCCTGCCCTGTCCTGTCCTGCGGCCTGAAATCGGTCGGTAAGGCACGACGCGCACCATTCATTTGCTACAATTCACTTGTATCGGAGGCCGCGATTGTGGGTAGGTCGGACGCCGCTTCTTGTTGTCCTTTTAAGCTCCCGTGAAGGATTAGGTGCGTTCAAATGTCGATCATGCGGTTTGGTGTTGGACTGGCGTTGGTTCTGAGCCACGAGTTTTCTTCCGCGTTGGCGCAAGATGCGGCAGTGATCGACACGATCGAATTAGTCAACGAAAGCGATCTGCCACAAGGGTTGGGATTGGCCGCAAAATTGCCCGTTGCAGCAAAGGCCGAGCAACATCCATCGATCATTTTTGCCGATGATTTCGAAACCGGCAAACTCGGTGAGAAGTGGGACGAAACCAGCGATCGGGATAAGCAATCATTGGCATGGGTCGACGAATCGGCTTCAGCCCCGGAGATGGGAAAACGGTCGCTCCAAGTGACCGCTCGACTGGACTCGTCGACCGGCGGAGGCTGTACCAAATGGTTTCAATCATCCGATCGACTCTTTATTCGTTTCTACACCAAGTTTCATCCGGATTGCGATTACGTTCATCACTTTTGCACGCTGCGTGCCAACAAGTCCTTACAAGGAGGCGACCGTTGGAGTGGATTTGGCGGAGCAGGTTTACTGCCCGACGGCGAATCGAGATTCTCGACGGCCATCGAGCCGTGGGGGAATTGGGGCGAGTGGGCTCCACCGGGACAATGGAACTTCTACAGCTATTGGCACAAAATGAGTGCGAGTCCGGATAAGAAGTATTGGGGCAACGGCTTTCGCCCCCCATCACAAGCCAACATCGAGCGCGGGAAGTGGATCTGCGTCGAGTTCATGTTGGATCACAACACGCCCGGGAAACCGGACGGCGAGCAAGCGTATTGGATCGACGGGGAACTGCGCGGTCATTGGCGCGGTTTTAATTGGCGTACCAACCCTCAGTTGATGGCCAACGCGTTTACTTTAGAAAGTTATGTGACGGATCGCTGGACCAAACAGGAAGTCAACATTGTGTACTTCGACAATGTGATGATCGCGAAAGAGTACATCGGACCGGTCAAACGAACGGATTAGGCCCGACGAATAGGTGGGTTTGGCAAACGCGTGTTGACCGGCTCCAGCTCAATACTGCCAAGTCGAGAATTTGATAGTCCTCGTTTCATGACTTCAAGATATTGTGCGAAAGCCGGACCACCAGCGCTGGCGAACTACGCGAAAGGACTGTCCGTTTAACGCTTCTGCAGGGCGTCGCGGATTTCCCGCAGCAGCTGAATATCTTCAGGAGTTTTGGGAGCTTCGGTTGCGACCGGCTTCTCGAATCGAGATTTGGCGGTGTTGATCAACTTGATCACGACGAACACCGCGATGGCGATTAGGATGAAATCGACGATCGACTGCAAGAACGGACCGTAATTTAGAATGGCATAATCCCGCAAGGCCATAACGGGCTCCCCATCCACCATTTTGGCTGTTCCATCGGGATTCAACTCGGGGGCTTCGGTTCGAACCGTCAACGCTAGTTCATTAAAATTAACGTTAGCCTTGGCGGTCAACAAGTTCAACGGTGGCATCACGATATTGGCCACCATCGAATTGACGATTTTCGTAAATGCCGTGCCAATCACCACACCCACCGCTAGGTCCATCACATTGCCGCGCATGGCAAAATCGCGAAATTCTTTGATCCAACCCATCGTCCCAATCCTTCTCTCAAGAAAACACCAAATTCAGTCCAGCCTCACCCGAACAAGCCGCGAATGATAGGATTTGAGCCCAAACTTGCCTATAGGAAGTTCGAAGTTCACAAAGAAGTCACAGCGGCACAGAAGCGACGCTCGCCAGAGCATCGAAGAAGCATAACAATGCTTGCGTCACGTCACGGCTACTTGAAGCAACTTCGCCAATTCAAATGGCTTTACGTGGTGTACTCGGAATTGAACTTCACGTAGTCAATGGTCAAATCGCTCGAATAATGAGTCGCCGCGCCTGGCCCAGCACCCACCTGCAGGTCGATCTGAACTTCGAAGTCTGCTCGAATGCTTTGGCTGACGATCTTGGCATCAAACAATTCCGGTCGGCCCTTTGCAAAGATCAAATGACCGTTGAGGCGAAGTTCGGTCGCCGTTGGCTCAAATACCACACCTGCATAACCGGCGGCCGATACGATGCGTCCCCAGTTCGGATCGTTGCCATGAATCGCGCATTTGACCAGGGCGCTGTTGGCGATGGCTCGCGCGATCTGGTCGGCCGCCGAGTCGCTGGACGCTCCATGGACCCGAATGTTCATCAGGTGTGTGGCGCCTTCACCGTCGGCGGGAATCAGCTTCGCGCACGTCAAGCAAGTCTGTTGCAAGGCCGCCACGAACTTCTGATAGCCTTCGTCGTCAGCCGCCAGATTTGGATCAAGGCCCGAAGACAACAACACGAGGGCATCGTTGGTACTCGTGTGGCCCTCGACACTAATGCAATTGAAGCTATGGTTCGCCGCAGATCTCACGGCCGCCTGAGCCAGAGACGGTGACAGCGGGAAGTCGGTCGTCACAATTGCCAACATGGTGGCCATGTTCGGCCCGATCATACCGGCGCCTTTGGCCATGTTGGCGACGGAATAAGTTCGACCGGCGTGTGTGAAAGTCCCGGTCGCAACCTTCCGTCGATTGTCCGTGGTTGTGATGCCGTCGGCCGCTCGCAAGTACGCTTCTTCATGGGCGGACAATGTGGGGAATCTTTGCCAGGCAGCTTCAATCGTGGGCATCGGCAGTTGCCGACCGATCACACCGGTCGAAAGCACCAGGACTTGCTCCGCTTGGCAGCCGACGTGGATCCCGGCAAGTTCCGCGAGTCGCCGGTTGTTGGCTTCACCTTCGGCTCCGGTACAGGCATTGGCATTTCCGGAATTGATCACGATGGCGCGGATCTGGTCACTCGGGGTTCGGGCTCGGCACCAATCAATCGAGGTCGCGTGGACCAAGTTCTGGGTGTAGACTCCGGCCGCGACCGCTGGTCCCGTGGTCGCAATCAACGTCAGATCCAATTTGCCGGACTTCTTGATGCCGGCCACCATAGCTTCGTAAACAAAACCACTCGGTAGACGTTCGATTGTTTGTTGGTTCATGTTTTACCTTAGGGCTATTTTGCCCGTTTGCTCGCCACCCTCTGCCCGTCCATCTTCACGCTTACGTTCGAGTCGCCAAACGAATCCAATCGATCTCCACGGGCAATTCATCCGCGTTGTAAGGGATTTCGGCCAGGATAGGCGTGCTGGTTCGTTTCTCGATTTCCTGGCGATTGGTTTTGACGCTGATGTCTCGTTCTTGAAACTGGATGTTGTTGAGGATGATGCCAGAGACATTCAACCCGTTTTCGAAGGCAGCAGCGGTAATGAGCGTTTGTAATGTTTGGTTGATTACCCCAAGCACATTGGGAGCGACGACCAGAATCGGAAAACCGAACTCGAAGGCCAAATCGGCCACATATTCCGAATCGCTAACCGGCGTCATGAGTCCGCCGACACCTTCGACCAAAACAATATCGTAGCCAGAAGCCCACTTTTCGAGTCCTGTTCGCATCAAGTCCGAATCCAGTTCCTTGCCTTCGGCCCGGGCCGCTAGATGGGGAGCCAACGGGGCACGAAATTTCTGCGGACAAACATCGTTAAATGTTCCCGGTTGACCGGCCGCGTGCCATAATGTCAACGCATCTTCGGAAATGACTTGGTCGCCATCGTCGTAACAATCACTGGCAACCGGTTTGTACACGCCGACACGCTTGCCGGCGTCGTGCAAATGCTTGGCAATCAATGCGGTCACGTAGGTTTTTCCGACTTCGGTATCGGTGCCGACAATAAACAAACCGACCGGGGGGTACTTGGGCATGCAGGGCTCTATCAAGACGCGGACTGTTTCTGGAGCGGAAAAAACGTAAAATCCTGGCTCCGGAAAATTTCGGGAGCGAACATCATAAACTTGGTACGGGGCAAAGAGAACTGGACCACCATGACAACAAACGACGACGCCGAGAACTTTGAGCACTTGGCAGACCCAAATCTCGGGCGGAAACCCTCCGGTCCGATAAGAATTGCCGCCATTCAGAATGCTTGCACGGCAGATGTCGCGGCGAATGTGGAAATGGCGGTCCAGTCGATTCGGCAAGCCGCCGAAGCGGGAGCTCAGGTCATTTGTCTGCAAGAAATGTTCACGAGCCTCTACTTTTGCCAAACCGAAACACACGCTCATTTCGCGTTGGCCGAAGCCATTCCAGGCCCCACGACCGAATATTTGTGTGAGGTTGCCGCTCAATTGGGGGTCGTGATCGTTGCGGGACTGTTCGAGCGGCGGGCGCCGGGTCTGTATCACAATACGGCCGTGGTGATTGACGCCGATGGAACGATTGTGGGCATTTATCGGAAGATGCATATTCCGGACGATCCATATTACTACGAGAAATTTTACTTCACGCCGGGCGACCTGGGCTTTCAAGCCTTCAATACTCGGTTTGGCAAGGTCGGGGTTTGTGTTTGCTGGGATCAATGGTTCCCGGAAGCAGCTCGCTTGACGGCCCTCGCCGGAGCGGAAATCCTGGTGTACCCCACCGCCATCGGTTGGCTGGCGGAAGACAAGCCCGTCTACGGGGCGGCGCAACAGGCCGCTTGGCAAACGATGATGCGCAGCCACGCGATTGCCAATGGCGTCTTTGTGGTCGCCCCTAATCGAGTCGGGGTCGAATCCAATATCGAGTTTTGGGGAAGTAGCTTTATTTGCGACCCTTACGGAAATTTCATTACCATGGCGGGTGCTCAACCCCAAGTCCTTTTGGCAGATTGCGACTTGCAGTTGCTGGACGTCGCTCGAACGCACTGGCCATTTTTGCGCGATCGGCGAATTGACGCGTACGAAGGTTTGCTGCAAAGGTACGGGCGGTGATGCTGCGGGCTGTGATTCTGGCGGCGGGCCTGTGGTGTTGGCTGGCCAGTTGCAATCCTTCCTTGCTTCGTGCGACTGGGGTTCCCGATGAATCAACGCCCCGTCCAAATGTCGTGGTGTTCCTGGTAGATGATCTGGGCGTGATGGATTCGTCGGTGCCATTCCTGACGGATGCAAATGGAAAGCCCCAGCGGTATCCGCTCAACGACTTCTACCGCACACCGAACTTGGAAGCACTTGCAGCGCAAGGGGTTCGTTTCAATCAATTTGAAGCAATGAGCGTTTGCTCGCCAACCAGGATCTCCCTGCTCACGGGACAATACGCGGCCCGGCATCGCACCACGAATTGGATCAACCCGACCACCAACAATCGTGCCGCTCGTGGGCCCAAGGAATGGAATTGGCAAGGATTGCAAGCGAACTCGATTACCTTACCGCAACTGCTTCGCGACGCGGGTTACCGCACCATTCATGTTGGCAAAGGACATTTAGGCCCCGTTGGCTCCGAGGGTGAAGACCCTGTTCGCGTCGGTTACGATGTCAACATCGGTGGTTCAGCGATTGGACAACCGGGTAGCTATTTTGGGCTCAAACAGTTCGGCGCCGGCGGAACCCATCCGGTTCCGCATTTGGAGGCTTACCATGGCCAGGACGTGTTTCTAACCGATGCGTTAACTCGCGAGGCGATCGCTCGGATCGATGAAGCATTGGCTGCCGGGAAACCGTTCTTTCTCAACTTCTCGCATTACGCGGTTCACGCCCCGTTCCAAGCCGATTCGAGGTTTGCGAATGAATATCAATCGTCGGGGCGCTCGCCCCAAGCCCAAGCGTTCGCGAGTTTGGTTGCCGGTGTGGATCACTCGCTCGGAACACTAATGAAGCATCTCCGGCAGCGCGGCGTCGCCCAGGATACGTTGTTTATTTTCATGGGCGATAATGGATCGGATGCTCCATTGGGCGAACCGCACGCCGTCGCTTGCGCGGCACCGCTGCGAGGAAAGAAGGGGAGCCATTACGAAGGAGGCACGCGAGCACCGTTGATTATGGCTTGGGCCGAGCGAGACGAAACGCATGTGCTCCAACAACAATTCCCGATTCGCTCCAATGCCATTCAAACGCAGCTGACCTCGGTTTGCGATTTGTTTCCCACGGTTCTGGACGTCACCAAGATCGCAAGCCCAGACGGACACCACTTGGATGGCAGCTCGCTTAGGGAACTACTGGCAGGTGATGCCTTGCGAGCTGCGAGTTTCCTGATGCACTATCCGCACGAGCATCGCAGCAGTTACTTTACTTCGTTCCGCAACGATCGCTGGAAAGTCATCTACCATTATGTACCCAATATCCAATCCGGCGGAGCAACTTACGAACTATTTGATTTGCAGGCTGATCCGTTCGAATCAACCAACGTGGCTGCCGCTGAACCTGAAATGTTGCGAACGATGATGCAGCAATTGGTCGCCGGTTTGGAAGCATGCCATGCGGTCTACCCCGAAGACGAAAACGGTCAACCGTTGCACCCCGTCGTACCCTAAACGAAGTCTGGAATTCGACAGACCACTAACCACGCTGCCGTGCAAGGCAGGACGGTAGTAGGCACATTCCATGTGCGGTGACCATCAAAAAGCACTCGTTATTTGAGGATCGGCGGACGACACACGCAGTGCGTCTGAGACGTATTGAACGGTATGGCAGTTAAACGCGTTAACCAGTGATGGAATCGAGCCATTGATCGATGGTTTGACGGACCTGCTTGGCGTCAGCTGGTAGATACACCGGCGGATTGGCGTGGCGACAATCGATCTGACTCAACGTCCGTTGGTGATAACCAACTTTGAAGTCCGTGAACTTCAGGCCGTGAGCCGTGCTGATGACCACTGTTCGATCGGACGATTTGATCTCGCCCCGCTTGATCAATTTGTCCAATACGGCGAGTGCGACACCCGTGTGTGGACAGCACATCATGCCGGTCAAGTCCGCATTGGCAGCGGCTTCGGCCAACTCCGATTCCGAGGCTTGCTCCACAATCCCATGGCTTTCTTGAATGGCAATAACGGCCTTTTGATAAGAAACGGGATCGCCGATCCGAATAGCATTGGCCAAAGTGTCTTGAGCGGTCACAGAAATTTTTGCGGAGAACCCAGACTTGTAGGCTTGAAAGAACGGATTGGCCGATTGGGCTTGAGCCGCCACCAAACGCGGCATTCGTTGGATCAAACCTAAATCCAACATCAACCGAAAGCCTTTGTGCAAGGCGCTAATGTTTCCTAAGTTTCCGACAGGGATAATGATCCAGTCGGGCACTTCCCAATCGAATTGGCGGACGATTTCAATGCCTACCGTCTTTTGGCCTTCGATCCGCAAAC
>JAEUIP010000133.1 GCA_016795075.1 Planctomycetaceae bacterium
CAAATTTGCGGTGGGAAATCCCAGTTCTCGGCCACGTTGATCGCCTGGCACCACAGTACCAGTGATTCGGAACGGGGAGCCTAACGCCAAATTAGCCAGGGCAATATCACCGGCCCGCAGCCAATGGCGAACTCGACTGCTGGAGATCATTCGTCCATCAATTTCTTCGGGAATCACGATTTTCGAGTCGATCCGATGGTTCATGCACAGCTCTTGCAAGCGAGAAACATCGCCCAGCCGATCTTTTCCAAAAAAGAAGTTGGGACCTTCGATCACGCGTTTCGCAGCAAGTGATTTGACAATGACTTGTTCGAAAAAATAGCGATAATCCCAATCCAAGAGAGCCTGCTCCACGCGGCCAATCACCATCACGTCGATCCCACACTGCGACATTCGACGAGCACGTTCTTCCAACGTGGTGAGTGGCAAGGGTGCATTTTGCGGCTGAAGAATCGCGAGCGGATGTGGCGAAAACGTAAACACGATACTGGGCCGTCCCAAACGCCGCGCTCCGTCAGCCACTTGCCTCAGCAAAATCTGATGTCCGGTATGAACGCCGTCGAAGTTGCCTATGGAGACACATCCACCGCGCAATCTCGCTGGAAAGTCTCGCCAGTCGTGGATCACTTCAACCGGGGATTCAGCATGGCGATTCAAGAACATTCCGACCTGCACTCACTCGTCTCTAGGTTTCTTGATTGAAGCGGACACGTTTGGGAGTAGGGAATTCCAGCGTAAATTGGGTGCCGCGTCCTACGGTGCTCTGCACGTTGATCACCCCACGATGTGCTTCGATGATTCGTTTGGCCGTTGGCAATCCCAACCCAGATCCACCGTCCTTCGTCGAAAAGAAAGCCGAAAACATTTTTAGCATCGTCGTATCGTTCATGCCAACCCCAGTGTCGATGAGATCCAAAGCAATTCCCAAGCGAGTCGTCCGAGTTCTCGCCACTAGTTGGCCTTCTTCAGGCATCGCTTCGATGGCATTCTTCACTAAATTCATCAAGGCTGCTTGCAACGCGGGCTTGTCCATCATCATTCGCGGCAATTCTGGATCCAAGTAACGCACGACTTCGATTTTTTGCTGCGAACATTGAGTTTCAAAAAAGTCCAAGACTTCCGATACCTGCTGATTGAGATCGGAAGGTCGCAACTCCAACGCGTTGATACTGGCCAATCGCATGAAGTCCTTTAAGAGATTCTCTAAACGCACACATTGCCGGTTGACAATGGCCACTTTCTGTAACGCACGTCGTGACGTTGGCGAAGTCTCACGACCAAAGTCCTCCTGAAGCATTTCCATATGCAGACGAATGACGCTGAGCGGATTCTTGATTTCATGGGCAAGGGAACCAGCAAGTTCTGCCAACTCGCGATACTCGCGCCGAAGCCGGTCGGTGTCCCATTCCTGTACTACCCGCTCAACAATTTCTTCGGATTCGTCTTCCACGCTCGTTTGCCACTCCGATTCGGTGATCAAAAAAAAGGAATCGCCCCGATGCTTCTCGAGGCAATTCCTTGGTACTTATGAAGCCGTCGGCATCCCCATGTTCATCGGCAACTTTCGGGGGCACCCAAAAAGTCCAACGAACCAACGGGGAGGTTCCTTAGTAACGACGTCCACCGCCGCCACCCTGAGGCCCGCGATCCCGACCGCCCGGTCGCCCACCGCCGCCTCGTGGTCCGCGATTCCCGCCTTGACCACCACCGCGAGGTCCGCGTCCGCCACCGCCGCCACCACCACCACTGTAGCCGCCTCCGCCGCCACCGCTATAGCCGCCACCGCCACCGCCGCCATAGCCACGTCGACCACCGCCACCTTGGCTCGGTCGATCACCAGGTTCGAAATCGTCGGCCGGTTCCGTTGGTTCGTCTTCGAATTCGTCAAAAACTTCTTCTTCGAATTCGCCATCTACTAGATCATCGTCTTCAAACTCGTCGTCGAATTCGTTAGAGATTGGACCCGGAGCAGGTACCGACTTCGGCATTGGCGGGCGACCACCGCGACCGTCAGCCATCGGGGCTTCCGGGCGTCCTCGTCCACCTCGATCATTTCCGCCTCGATCATTTCCGCCGCGTTCGCTTCTTGCAGGTTCACTGCCACTGCGGCGTTGATCGCCACGACCGCGTCCATCGCCTCCGCGATCTTCCTGGCTCCGTGAATCTGCACCACGTGAATCTGGCCCACGCCCATCCCGACCTCGCTGTCCACCTTGCCCACGACCCGATTCTGGGCGAGCGGAATCACCTCGGTTGGAATCGCCACGACCACGATCACCGCGGGGGCTATCTCCCGCGTCGCCGCGAGAAGCATCGCCGATTGCGGCGGCCAGTTCATCGACGACGCCTAATTCCTTCAACGCGGCGCGACGGCTTAACTTGATGCGATCTTGGTCGTCGATGCCGATCACCAAAACTTGCATTTCTTCGCCAACTCGGAAATGCTCGCCGATGTTGCGGATAAACCCTTCGGTCAATTCGCTGACATGGCACAATCCATCACGACCTGGCAGGATTTCCACGAACACGCCGAAGTCACGAATGCTGGCGATCGTTCCTTTGTATAGCCGTCCAACTTGAACGGTTGCCGTTACGGCTTCGACCATTGCGCGAGCTTGGTCCAACTTGGCTTTGTCGCCACTGGCCAAGGTCACCTTGCCTGTGTCGTCGACTTCGATCACCGAGCCTGTTTGCTCTTGAATGGATCGAATCGTTTTTCCACCCGGCCCGATCAACGCACCAATCTTGTCGGTATCGATCTTGATGCTTACCAATCGCGGTGCCGTCTCCGAGATATCGGACTTTGGTCGCGAGATGGTCATCAACATTTTCTTGAGGATTTCGATACGTGCTTCTCGGCTCTGAACCAGTGTGGCCGCAATAATCTCACGATCGATGCCATTGATCTTCAGATCCAACTGGATACCGGTGATGCCATTTTGTGTTCCGGCAATCTTGAAGTCCATGTCGCCGAAATGGTCCTCGTCGCCGATGATATCGGTCAACAGGGTCCACTCGTTGCCTTCCTTGACCAAGCCCACCGAAATACCAGCGACGGGATTTAGGATTGGTACACCAGCCGCCATAAGGGCCAATGTCGAACCGCAAACCGATGCCATGGAACTGGAACCGTTCGACTCCAGGATGTCGCTGATCACGCGGATCGTGTACGGAAACACTTCCGGGTCTGGCAGGATCGGCTTGACGCTTCGCTCGGCCAACATGCCGTGTCCAATTTCACGACGCCCTGGGCCGCGAATCGGTTTGCATTCGCCGACGGAAAATGATGGAAAGTTGTAATCCAGCATGAACTTCTTTGAATATTCGTCCTGCAACCCATCGATGCGTTGCTCGTCGCGCGATGTACCCAAAGTCACAGTCATCAGTGCTTGTGTTTCACCGCGTTGAAAAACAGCTGATCCGTGTACCCGGGGCAGAACATCCACGAAGCAATCGATCTGACGCAACGTCTTTGAGTCACGTCCGTCGGATCGGGTCCCCGACAGGATCAAGCTGCGTACAGCCTTTTCTTCCAGGTCGTGCCATGCCGTCGAAAATCGTTTTGGGCACAACGCACCAGGAGCAGCAGGGTCAGGAATAAACTCGGCCGTTGCTTCCGATTTCAAAACCCGAGTTGCCTCGGCTCGATCGTGTTTTCCGACGATACGCTTGGCCGTTTTCAATTTTTCGAAGTAGGCCGCGGACAAACGAGCGTCCAACCCATCGTCCGGTGGAGCCACGTAGACTTGTTTCGCGACTTTGACTTTGCCAGCCAATTCTCGTTGTAAGTCGATAATCTCTCGGATGACGCCGTGAGCATAGTCGATCGCCGCCAGCATCTCCGCTTCCGGCATTTCCTGCGCAAAGCCTTCGATCATCGTCACCGCATGATCGCCACCGGAGACGATCAGATCCAAATCACTGCGTTCCAGTTCATCCACACTGGGGAAAGGAATAAACTGACCATCAATTCGCCCCACGCGAATGCTGGCAATCGGGCCATCGAATGGCAGCGGAGAAATGTGAAGCGCTGCGGCAGTCCCAATCATCGCCAGCACGTCACCGTCGGTTTGCCGATCGCTCGACAAGACAAATGATTGGCACTGAACCTCGGATACAAATCCTTTGGGGAATAGTGGGCGAATTGGACGATCCATCAGCCGACTGGTCAACGTTTCCTTGGTCGTTGGGCGACCTTCACGCTTTAGGAAACCACCAGGGAATTTCCCAGCCGCCGCCGCACGTTCGCGATAATCACACGTCAAAGGGAAGAAATCGATTCCCGGACGACCTGCTCCACTGGCAACTGCATTCAAAACCACGGTGTCGTTGTATTGGCACAGGACGGCGGCCGCCGATTGCTTGGCCAACTGCCCTGTTTCTAGCGAAAGCACTCCGCTTCCGATTTTTCGCTCAACTCTAATTACCACTTCAAAATCCTCTCTTCTACTTGATCAACAAAACCAACGATGAATGAACTCGTTTGAAAACTAAAACTGGTTACGAAACCGACCAATCCTACTGTTCGGCGACCAGACGAAAGTCCTCGCTACGAAAATCATGGTTGGTTTGAACTTTTGGCAACAACACCATGTTGCCAATCGATGCCACCCGGCACCGTTTTTCAGACAAACCATCGACACTCGGTGACGGCGTTTCTACCCGGACGTATTGGCCGTGAATCGCACTTCACACACGAATGGAAGCCAAATTAAGAACCTTTCCAATCATCTCCTGAACACACAACAGCTTGACGTTGTGAGCAGCGGTCTCACCCGACCAACGACTTACGTTCATCCGTGCTATTTACCCAGGGATTGGTCGCGACCAACAAATCGGTCGCCACGACATAGGCTCCCGGAAAAAATCCCACCGCCACTGCGGCTCGTTTTTCATCCAGACTTCACGCCGAAACTATAACAAAAATTCCAGCGGTGGGATACGGGTGCTCGGAAACATCCGAAATAATCCACTCTAAGCCAGTGGTTTTCCGAACACCCATGGATTGGGTCCAATTACTTTCGAATGCCCAATTTCGCCAAAAGATCCAAGTAATGCTGCGGATTGTGCTCGCGGACATAATCCAATAAGCGACGACGGCGAGAAACCATCGCCTGCAATCCACGGCGGGTGCCGTAATCCTTGGGATTGCTCTTCATGTGTTCAGTCAAATTGTTGATCCGTGTCGTCAAGACCGCAATCTGAACGTCCGACGAGCCGTTATCGCCAGGATTCGTCGCGTACTGGCTGATCATTGCAGCCTTTTTTTCTTTCGTGATCGTCATTCGTCAACCATCTTGCAACAAAAACTACAACTCTACACCGTGACCGAATTGTTCGGCCCATCCGTGTGGCCAGCCAGCCCTACTCTGGCCAGGTGGAATCGCACATTCTAGTGCTTTTCGCAAGGCTGGCAAGCGGCTTTTTTCTCTTTTTCGGGTCCGCGCCCCGTCGTTAATCCGTGTTATTAAGCAGGAGTTTGCACATCTGGGGCATCACAAGGCCGGAAACGCCGACCGAACCTTCGCCGGGGTCGTTGGGCCATCTGGGTAAGATCGCCCCGATTTGACGCCGGAGATCCGCGTCCCAGTGTCTCAAATCTCTGGCCAAGGTTGTCCCTGCCGTTCGGGCGTGCGACCATTTCTGCGTTAAAATCCGTTGCCCAGGCGTTTGTCTAGCTTACGCTCCAAATCCAGTTCCTAGGACACGTTGGAGTCCTCAAAATTCGTGGTCTGGAGCTTCTGCCGCCGCGAATTCGCGAATTCGTCGACTTTTTCAGTGGTTTCTGGAAATTGCCTCAACTGCCCAAGGGTTTGAGGCGTTTCGGCATCAATTGCCCGTCCGTGGCCCCTGAATCAACTAGATTGTCAAATTCGCGACCGAAACTGGTTCGGCTCCGAAATTAAGAGTTCCGGTTGGCCGTTGTGTCACCTCTTCAAATAACGGTGAGTACCACCCCACATGCATTGCTCGAAACTTAACGTGCTGGCAGTTGCCTTGCAGGTCAATTCGGACGCGATTTGCGACAACTCCATCGAACGAATGAGTTTGCTGGCACAGCAATATTGGACAATCACTCGGAGTCGAATTTCGTTTTGGAATCAGTCGTTGGCCTGGGTTCAGCAGTCTGCCCAGCCGGACAAGAATTACGCGGAATGTTTCTATATTCGTGCCGCCGAATTGCTGGAAGAAGTCTTGTTGGCGCAACTGCATACTAGCATTTGGGGTGCCGTTTGGTCGAATTATGATGCCAAGAATCGCCTTGGTGCCAATGAGCGGTTGGGTGGATTGGCCACTGGAATCGTCGATTGCCACCGGGAAAGCGTGAGTCGAGCGACGGACCTCGTGTTTTGGTTGGGTCGGCATCAACGGAACACCGCCGACCGGATTAATCGACTTCAGCGTCGACTTGAGCGTTGGACCGATCGATTGCTGGTGAATTTTGCCCCAACCATTGATGTGTCTCCGTTCTGCTTCGATATCGAACGAGTCCGTGACATGGTCGAGATCCAGGCAAAGACTCGGGATTCGCCAACGATGCTGATGTTGATTGGTGGCCTCCAGGCGGCCCAGTTGGAGTCGTGCACCACCGGATTTGCCAAGCGGATGAACCACGATCTTGCCGGTTTGATGTTAAATCTCCTGCCTTTAGACGTCTTAAGTGAAATTCGGCTCGACCTGGACACCAGTGTGATGCGAAGCGACCAGGGCTCGTGGGAGATGGAGTGTCTACTCGAGCGGGCCATCTGTTTGGACATGGCCACGACAGGCTAAACGCCATAGCGGTGATTCGATCGGCGTTGGGGCCGTTTTAAAGGATTTCTGGTTCTCCTACCGGCAAGGTCGTCGGCGGATCGTCTATCGATTGGTTGTCGGAATGTTTATTCGCGGTTGATGTCGTTGGCCGCGGACTTCTTTATTTCTCAATTCAGCCTTGGCCAAGAAGTGGCGGTTTAGGATCTGTTAATTCGGAAACTACTTCGTTAGAATCGTGCCCGTTTGGTCCGTTGGTTTGTAGCCCAACTTTCCACCCGAAAGGTGAATCCATGTCCGATGCTGTTCATTCGCAGGTTCCGTCCGATCGTTTGCCATTCCCTCTGGACCGTGCGGCTCAGGGAACTGATGCGGACCCCGTGGAAACCCGTGAATGGATCGAATCCCTTCAATATGTGATCCGCAGCCGAGGCGTTGATCGTGCTCGGTTTATCTTGGAAGCACTGGAAAATCAGGCTCGGCAAGAAGGTGTTGATCTTCCTTATGGCCTGAATACGCCGTACATCAACACGATTCCGCCGTCCCAGCAGCCGACCTATCCCGGCAATCGAGAAATCGAGCGGAGGATCAAGAGCATCATTCGCTGGAACGCCGTGGCGATGGTTGTCCGTGCCAATAAGTATTACGAGGGCCTAGGCGGGCACATTTCGACATTCGCCAGCAGTGCCACGTTGTATGAAGTGGCGTTTAATCACTTCTTCCGAGGCCGTGGGCAATCTGGTTTTGATGGCGACCATGTTTATTTTCAGGGGCACGCGTCGCCCGGTATCTATTCGCGAGCCTTTGTTGAAGGTCGTCTGTCCGAGCAACACTTGGAGAACTTTCGGCGCGAGCTGCAAGATCACCCGGGCCTCTCGTCCTATCCGCACCCTTGGTTGATGCCAAATTTCTGGGAGTATCCGACGGTTTCGATGGGTTTGGCTCCCATCATGGCGATCTATCAGGCTCGGTTCAACCGTTACTTGCTGAATCGCGGACTGAAAGATACGACTCGCCAACGAGTCTGGGCGTTCCTTGGTGACGGCGAATGTGACGAACCGGAAACTCTGGGTGCGATCACCATGGCCTCGCGGGAGAAGCTGGACAACCTGTGTTTTGTGGTCAACTGCAATCTGCAGCGTCTTGACGGTCCGGTTCGAGGCAATGGAAAAATCATCCAAGAGTTGGAAGGGATTTTCCGCGGTGCTGGTTGGAATGTCATCAAAGTCGTATGGGGGTCCGAGTGGGACCACTTGTTAGCGAAGGATCAGTCGGGTTTGTTGATTCGCCGCATGGAAGAGTGCGTCGACGGCGAGTACCAAAAATTTAGCGTCGCTCCGGGCGCTTACATTCGGGAGAAATTCTTCGGCAAGTACCCCGAATTGCTCGAATTGGTCAAAAACCTGTCGGACGAGAAACTAGAGAGCATTCGCCGCGGTGGGCACGACCCAGAAAAAGTGTTCGCCGCCTATCATGCCGCGGTCAATTGCCAAGGTCGGCCGACGGTGATTTTGGCCAAGACGATCAAAGGTTATGGATTGGGAGAGGCCGGGGAAGGCCGCAACGTTGCCCACAACCAAAAGAAAATGGATGAGGAACAACTGCGACATTTCCGCAATCGATTTGGCATACCGATTTCCGATTCGGAAGTGGCCAAGATGCCGTTTTATCGTCCGCCGGCAGACAGCCAAGAGATGAAGTACATGTTGCAACGTCGGGAGGCACTTGGTGGCTCGGTTCCAAGCCGCCCGACCGAAGCCCCGCGAATCGAAGTGCCTACCTTTGAGGACCATAGCAAAGCAATTGAGCGTGATTACAACAAAGAACTATCGACGACGATGGGCGTTGTGCGTTTGCTGTCACGTTTGGCCAAAGACGAGAAAATAGGCAAGTACGTCGTACCAATCGTTCCGGACGAATCCCGGACGTTCGGGATGGAAGGCATGTTCCGCGAAGTTGGAATCTATGCACCATTCGGACAACTGTATGATCCCGTCGACTCGGATCAAGTCGCTTATTACAAGGAATCGACCAGCGGTCAGATTTTGGAAGAAGGGATCTCCGAGGCGGGCTCGATGGCCAGTTTCAACGCCGCCGGGACGGCCTACTCGGCACACGGGATCAATATGATTCCATTCTTCATCTATTATTCGATGTTTGGATTCCAACGCGTTGGTGATTTGATTTGGGCGGCTGCCGATATGAAAGCGAAAGGCTTTTTGTTGGGTGGCACGGCCGGACGAACCACGCTCAATGGTGAAGGTTTGCAACACCAAGACGGTCATAGCTTGTTGAATGCGATCGCTTTCCCCACCGTTCGCTCGTACGACCCGGCGTTTAACTACGAAACTGCCATGATCATTTTTGATGGGTTGCGTCGTTTGTACCAAGAAGGTGAAAACGGCTTGTATTACATCATGGTCGGGAACGACAACTATCTCCAACCCGCGATGCCAAACGGTGTTCAGGAAGGGATCGTTCGAGGCATCTACAAGTTTTCAAGTTCCGAGGTCAAAGGCGCAAAGCATCGAGTGCAGTTGTTTGGCTCCGGGGCGATCATGATGGGTGTTCTGGAAGCCCAACGCATCCTGGCGGAGCGATTCCAAATTGCCTCCGACGTCTGGAGTGTGACCAGCTATACCGAACTGCGCCGAGATGCCCAGTCTTGTCGTCGTTGGAATATGTTGCATCCAACGGAAACGCCGAAGCGAAGTTACATTGAAACCGTATTGGACGGACACCAAGGTCCGTTCATTGCCGCGAGTGACTACGTTCGAGCCTTGGCGGAGCAAGTCCAACCGTGGATTCCAGGAGACTACTTTGTACTTGGAACGGACGGCATGGGGCGCAGCGAAACGCGTCCCGCGTTACGGCGGCACTTCGAAGTTGACTCGGCCAGTGTGACTATTGCGGCCCTGTACCAACTGAGTCTGCAAGGGAAATTGGCCGCCAGTGAAGTGGCACGCGCCATTAAAGAATTGGACGTCAATCCGGAAAAGATCAATGCGCTGTATGCCTAAAAGGCTCGGGCGTGAAAAAGGTCGTTGCGGATCAATCGATCGGCAAACGGTGAGGAAGTACACGAAGCAAACTTAGTTTTAGAGAGACGGTTGACTGATGGCCAGCGAAATCAAACTGCCTAGCTTGGGTGATGGAATCGAATCTGGGGAGGTTTTGGAACTGTTCGTCAAAGTGGGTGACACGGTGACGAAGGATCAGTCGTTGTTGGAAATTGAAACCGACAAGGCCACGGCAACCGTCCCCTCGGACGCGTCTGGTAAAATTCTCGAAATCTTGGTGAAGGAGGGTGACACCGTTTCCGTGGGGCAGGCGATTTTTCGCATAGAAGCGGTAGGTGGAGCGCAAGCCGCTCCCGCGGCGGCGCCCGTAAAGGCGACTCCGCCTACGCCTGTGGTTACACCGGCTCCGATTGTCACGCCGGCTCCGATTGTTGCTCCGGCTCCGGCTCCGACTGTCGCTCCGGTACCTGCGGTCGCTTTGCCTGTCGAAGTTAAACCGACACCCGTTGCTGCCAGTGCGATCGCTTCGCATGCTCCGTCTCCAGTCATCACCGCGGATGGAGCCAGTATTCCTGCCAGTCCAACGATGCGGCGTTTTGCGCGCGAAATTGGAGTGAACTTGACTCAGGTTACGGGAACTGGCCCCGGCGGTCGGATTCTGCGTGAAGATATTCTGGAAATCGTAAAGAGCGGCTCGCGTCCGCCCGTCGGGAATCTCAGCAAAACGGCAAGTCCACAACCCGTGGGCGAAAGTGATGGCTTTGGACCGATCACGGTGGAAAAGATGAGTCGGATTCGCAAGACGATTGCGAACAAAATGCACGAGTCTTCGTCGACGGTCGCGCGCGTGACAAACTTTGACGATGCGGACGTCACCGATCTGGAAGATTTCCGACTCAGCAGTAAGGATGATTATGCTGCCCAAGGCATCAAGTTGACGTCCATGCCGTTTGTAATCAAAGCGGTGGCGATGGCATTGAAGCACAATCCAGCGATCAATGCGTCCATCGATATGGAACAAGGGGTAATCATCTACAAAAAGTACATCAACATCGGAATCGCAGTCGATACCGATCGTGGGTTGGTTGTGCCCAGTTTGCGAAACGCGGACCAATTGTCGATTCCGGATATTGCTCGACAGTTGCAACAGATTGCGTCGAACTCGCGTGAAAACAATTTTGGGGTCGAAGACTTGCGTGGCAGCACGTTTACGATTAGCAATTTGGGCGCGATTGGTGGAACCTACTCGACGCCCATCATCAACACTCCTGAATCAGCAATTTTGTTGCTAGGTAGGACGCGAAAGTTGCCGGTCGTTATCGGTGACCAAATCAAGCCGCGATTGATGATGCCGCTAAGCCTGTCGTACGATCATCGTTTGATTGATGGCGCGATGGCAGCCCGTTTTCTAAACGACATTATTGGTTATTTGAAGGCGCCCAGCCGGTTGTTGTTGGCACTGTAATCAGGAGGGATGGGGCGTAAGCACGAAGGGCTGGGGTTCATTCTCTGCCCGCTGGCAATAGCTCCGCGAGCGGTGTGAGGAGCTCAGTAGCCGGGACCGGTCAGTTTTCCCGGCTTCGTGCTTGTTTGAATCGCCCCGAAACAGCTTTCCGATTTGGGAGAGTCTGACCTGGGTTAATCCGAGAGCCCCGATCGTCGAATCTGCCGAGCCACCAAATGGCCTGAGCCACCGAATGGCCTGAGCAACCGAATGGCCTGAGCGGCAGGGCGGTAAAATGCGAGCGTTTGGAAATTCCCACGGATGGCAATGTCGAACGGCGGATGAACGCTGACAGCCATTGTTTGCTCACGGAATGGTTGAAACCCGACGTTTGGTGCCTTTTGAATTTTTCATTCTTCAATGCTCATTAATCATTCAACGGCCAGAGTCAGCGAAACTCATTTCGGAGCTTCGACGCTCCAAATTCGGAACTTTTTTCGGGACTAATCCGGACCGAAGCATTTTGTATCGGTATTGGGCATCGGTCCGCGGAAGACCATTAGTGCTGATGCCTTTCAGTTTTCCACTGCTGTGCCTGCGATGCGTTTCGCGATTGCATTCAATAGGCAGCGTCCAGGTTCGGTCTCGACTTGTCCCCAGTCCAAATGGGAGATGGGCAGCAATTCCCAGTCTGGGACTCCGTCCAATTTAGTAGCTTGAACGCGGACCACTCCATCACCACGTCCCTGGCGTAGCTCGGGCATGTCAGTAACGTCCGCCAATCGCTTGGCCAATGGCCCCAATTCGACATGATTCTCTAGTTGGTGCAAACCAACTTGGATGAGCAGCGCGGCTACTGGACGAATTGGGCCGCGGTCCCCCGCCAATATCGAGTATCGAACGCGATCCGACCGAGGCAGACGGTTGAGTTCGACGAGCCACGGCGAATCTGGCTGAAGGTCGGCGCTGGCTTCGTTTAGCCCGTCGGTGATACTCCGCAACACTCGGCGCAACGGCTGTCCTACGGCTTCGTTGTTGACAATACGCTGCCAGATCTCGGCTCCTTCTAACAGCGGGGCATACTCCCACAATGCCGATCCGTGGTTGGGTGGACAAACCAAAATCAACTGATCGACTTTTTGCCGGGCCGGTTCGTTGTGCCACTTCGGCCATTCGAGTGCGCTGCGGGCAACAAGGCCGCCCAAGCTGTACGCAACCAAGCTAATTTGAGTGTCCGGGTGTTCGACCAAGAACGTTGCTAATTCTTGGTTCAAACGTTCGGCAGATTCCATAACGGGTGCATCGTTGGGATACAAAAACTGCAGCGTAGGGTAGGTTGTGGCTTTATGCAGTTGGAGAGCGACGGCTTCGCCGGCTGCAGGAGTTGAATGAACTCCATGTAGAACGATGACGACGCGATTTGGTTGATGCGATGGTTCCGGCCATGTGGTGGGAAGTTTATCAAGTCTCGTCATCTTGATGCCGGCCACTTCAGCCAAGTGCTGACGCAGCTTCAGCTTTTGTTCGCGAAGTGTGGTCTGCAATTCGGAACGGTTGATGACCAACAGGTCTTGCTCCTCGTTGGATTCCCGGGAAAACACCTTCGGGAAACGAGCGAGCAACTGATCGATTTGGGCCCGATCGAGTTCGACAGGCGCATGGGTTTCGGTAGCTTGCTTCCCCCGAAACTCTTGTTGCAAAGTGACCATCGCGGCCGTCGTCCAGTGCAAATCCGTGGCCATTGCTTCGAACAAAGTGCTCGCATCGAGTCGTTCATTGCGGAGAGGCAACGCCACCAACTCCGGGCTTTGTACTCCATAGGAACTTGAGAAACACAAGCTCGCAACAAGAACGACGACCATCGAGCGTATCGAAAGTCCGCAATACATTGGAGGTTCCTCAGGTGCGTTGTCAAAGTTGGGAAGTCGGGTAGTGACATTTGCCCAAACGCGGATTTTCCTACGGGGCACCACGGATTGGCAGTTTTTGCTACTCGTATATTCAGGTTTGACAAAGTATTAGGCGGGTAACGACAGTCAAAATGCTTGGCCTGTTCCGAAAATGAAAAATCCGTGATCGGAACGATTCGAATTATCTCACCGAAAGCCGTAAATTCAAGCCTCTGATTCGATTACTCGGTTTCCTCGGCTTTGTCCTGACAGGAGATTGACGCTTGGGATCGCATCCGAATTTCCGCACAAAAAACAGGATCGAAAAAGTTCAGACTAATTGTAGGAGAAGGTCCGCTGTTGGAACAACGTCGCGAATCGAGTTCGTCCTGGCCATCATCGCGTTCCATGTTCGAACGAAAGCGAACCAAGAAATCGAAGTCGGCCGAAGGTCGAAGGCATCGGCGTTACTGTACCACTTGTTTCCAAGTACCGAGGACGGGCAGCATATGGACCTGCTTTGTTAGCCATGGAGCAGGATTGTGGAACGAATAGGGATCATACAAAACTCTCGGCGTTCCATAAATCTCGATGCCGTTTCCGCCGCCTTGACCCTCGGACAGCAAACTGCCACGAAGCAAGCCGTTGTTGTACCACCGCAGTGTTCGGGTTACATAAATCAGCCCGCGTATTTCACTGGGGTAGGTGTCGAGTTTGTCACTATCCGAAGTGTTGCCGTAGGGAGCGCCGGCGGGATTGAAATTGGTTGCTAAGACGCTTTCCGATAACGTCTCTCCATCGGACCGGTACGACAAGTCCAAGTTGCCTTGGACAATCAACGCCGGATAGCCCGGAACGGCCGGTTCAAAAAACACATTCTCGCCGATCGTCACTCGATGACTAGTTGCGGCCAAGACAATAATCAGTGTTCCATGAATCCGCGTATTCCGAATGGTGGTATTGTTCGTGGGTCGAACGATATACACGCCACTGGCGTTCAAAGGCGCGAACGTGTTGTACCCAGGGGAAATCACCGCTTTTTCAATCAAGTTGACTCGATTGGTGAATTGGGTTCCGATATCCATGTATTTGGTCGGCACGCTGTTGGCGGGCAGATCGAGAATCGGGGCGGCGTTTTCGACTTTGCCGGTAACTGTTCCTTGTTTCGAAATGGCGGTCGCCGAAACATCGCCGTCAATCACATTATCATTGGTAAGCGAGCCGCTAATACCCACCGGAGCACCGTAGACTGCCAGTGTCCCAGAAGATTGAACTCGCAGATTGGTCCAACTATGCACCGCATTCTTTAGAACGTCCATCGGAATGGCACTGGCAGCCAAATCCACTTGAAAACTCTGTACCGAGCGTCCTTGGGTGGCACTGATGTTC
>JAEUIP010000134.1 GCA_016795075.1 Planctomycetaceae bacterium
TCAGCAACCGGCTAAACGAGGTCATGAAAGTGCTGACCATCATTGCGACGATCTTTATTCCACTGACCTTCATTTCGGGAATCTACGGGATGAACTTTGATCCGGAGGTCAGCGCTTGGAACCTGCCAGAATTGAAATCACCTTATGGCTATGTTGGCGTGTTGACGGTAATGGCGGTCATTGCTGCCGGACTCATTGGCTGGTTCTACCATCGGGGTTGGCTCGGGCCTAACCGCGTGCGCGAGAAGGTATCCGACGAATAAACCGCCGGACTCCAGTGAATACGTGGTTCTAAGCCGCTTCTTGACTTGGCAGACTAGCGGAATTCAATCGTCCTTCGATCACTTCCAAGCTCTGACCAAACAGTTCGTTCAGCGCGTCCTGTTGCGCCTTTAAATCACGACGTTGGTCCAGCAAGGATTCGGACAGCTGTTGCAGAACCATCTCACGATCCTCGCTATGGGCGACTCGTCGGCTGATGAGCTTCATTTGTCGCTCGATCCAATTGCGCAACGATTCACGATAAAGCAGCAATTCAGACTTCCTTGATTCCAGGCGTTCCAATTTTCGTTTGGTATCGCTTTGGACCGCCGCTGCTTCTTCGTGGACCTTCTTCAAATAAGATTGAGTCTCTTCTGAGATGACTTGCCAACGTTGATTCCAGTCCGCGTTTGACATGGATTGCCGCACGGTTCGCTCAAGTTGCTTCAAGACGACTCGATCGCGCAAGATTTCGACTTGAGCTTGTTGCAAGCGTTCCTCCATGCCATGGAGAGACGCTTCACGTTGATCGAGAAACGTTTTTCGTTTCGCGGATTCGTTCTGCTCAATCGTTCTTAATCTCTCCAGGTCTTCCAGGCCGGTCAGCCAGTTTTGCTGTTGAGTCGAATAAGTCTCTTGCGATTCTATCCGACTTCGTTCCAACTCTTCGATTTGTTTGGCCCACTGCGATTGTTGTTGGGCCAAAATATCTTTGAGCAACTCCAACTGTCGCCGGGTTTGTCGCAAGGAACGAATCGCCGTTTCGTGTTGTTGCCGCAAGTGCTGAGCCTGATGTTGCAATGCTCCGTTGGCGGGCGATTCGAGCGGCTGGTGAGCCGCCAAGCGTGTGCGAGGTTGAACCGCCGTGGCGGCAGAGTTGGTTTCTGACGGGGAGACGACCGCTCCCACCGGGGCGACGATCGAGGATGTTCCATTTTCCAGTTGGACTTGCCGAGCCACAAATTCTTCAATCACGGCATAGAAGTCGCCATCCTGATTGGCCATGCTTCCACCCACAAGTCGCTCGTTGGCCGCAATCCACTCGGGGGTGATCTTTCGGCTTGAATGGGAATCATCGGGCAAGGTGGACGTTGAGGCCTCCGTTGCCGGAATCGAATTGGCAGGCACCGCAACGTTTTGGATTCGAAGGTCCGCGCTGCGTTCAATCTGCGAACTGGCTTCGGCGGATGTAGCCGTATTCGCAGCAACGGCGTTGGCAGCCACGGCAACAGGAGCTGGCAATGTCAATGACTGTTCGAGTTGTCGCTGTCGTTCCACCAACGCGAGGCGTTCTTGGCGGATTCGTTTTTCCAGTCCAGCTTCCCGCAATTCTAGTTCGTTCTTTTGCAGCGATAGCTCGTCTTGCCGTCGTTTGAGGATTTCCAGAATCTCGCGCGCCTGACGACTGAAGGATGTCGAAACATCCGCCAAACTGGGGGAGTCTGCGAAATCGACTCCTATGGATTCGGGCAAAGGTTCCAACGTCGCCACCTGAGGTGGTTGTTCGTCGAACGATTCTTCCCGTCGCTGAAATGGCACCGTCGGACGCGGTTCGATCGCGATCGAATTTGCGTTTGCTGCCGGTTCCGTTAGTGGGGATTGTTGTCGTAACTCGCTAGATATCCACTCGGGGTGGATTTCGCGTGCGGTTGGCTCTGGGGTCACCTCGAGGAGGTCACCGGGTTGAGGTTCGTAAAAGTCCGGTTCTTCCAAGGCGGCCAAATCCGCCATCAATTGTGCCATCCGGGCCTGCAGCTTCGGCGGCAAATGGTCACCTGAGGAATCATTGCCCGAAGTTTTGTTTTTGTGACCAAAGGCAGCGTGCGGCTGATTTCCTGGGTGGCCATGGGCGCGGTCTCGCCGTTCCGCAACAGGAATGCCGTGGTCGATGGTGGGCGGTATCGAGTAGTTCTTCGACTCAGCCATGGAACGTCCTTGCCCTGGGAATCGGGAGCAAGCCGGCGCTTTCGTATCGCTAGCACGCAGCAGGGAACGGCCGAAACTCGGTCGCTACAACTGGAACTATCGGAAAACCTAACCCAGATTGTTTAGCCGGATCGCGGATTTCTGGTTTTTGGGTGGAAAATAGTGAACCAGACCGCCCAGCGACTTGCATCTGGCCGGGTTCCTGAGAAAATAGGCGACTCTTGGGCGGGCGGCCGTTCAACGCCAAACGTTGCGTATGTCGGCTCGCATTCATCCTGCAATTTTGAAGATTGAAAAATGAAGGTCGAACCTCTCGGTGATAAAATCCTGGTGCGACGGTTGGATGCTGCTGAAAAAACCAGTGGCGGCTTATTTCTGCCGGAGTCGGCTCAAGACAAGCCGACCCAAGGCAAGGTTCTGTCGGTCGGTCCCGGTCGAATGACCAAGTCTGGGGCGTTGGTCAAGCCGCAAGTCGCGGACGGGGATCGGGTCATCTTTTCTTCTTGGGCAGGTACGGAAATTACGGTCGATGGCCACCCGGTCCTGATTTTGTCCGAAAGCGATCTGTTGGCGATTGTCGGCTAGGCGACCCAAGCTTTGTCCCGAAAGGGGACTCGAAGTCGCGTGTTGGTCCTGGTTCGATTCGGCTTTTTCCAGGGAGAGGTTGCCCCGTGCTGCAGCGAGTGCTCGAACCGGAAGTCATGGACACGCCCGAAGAAGCCCGTGACTACAACAACATGGATCACTCGCACGTGAACACCGTGTTCGTGAACGATTTGATTCAGGCCGGATTCACCGGTGGCGACGTCTTGGATCTCGGCACAGGGACCGCCTTGATCCCGCTGGAGATCGTCAAGCGTGGGCTGGAGTGCCGCATCATGGCTGCCGATGCCGCCGTCGCAATGCTGGAACGGGCGCGGTTGAATCTGGAAATTGCCGGCATGACCCGCGTCATTCAACTCTCCCATTGCGATGCCAAAGCAATGCCGTACGCAACGGGTATGTTTGAGTGGGTCATTAGCAACAGCATCATTCATCATATCCCGGATCCGATACTCGTATTGCGCGAGGCCTGGCGAGTCACTCGCAACGGCGGACGCCTTTTCTTTCGGGATCTTCTCCGTCCTGAATCCCAGGACCAGCTGCACCGTTTGGTCGAGACTTATGCGGCGGGTTGCAACGACCATCAACGCCAAATGTTCGACGATTCACTGCACGCAGCTCTCTCCTTAGAAGAAGTTCGCCGTCTCGTTGTAGAATTTGGCTGTTCGGAGGACAGCGTCGTCGCAACGAGCGATCGACATTGGACCTGGATCGCGACCAAGCACTCGCCGTGACGCGGGGATTCAAACAAGCGCTTTCGTTGACCTACCTATTGCACGCAATTACGATGAGCGAGTTGAAAGCGATCTCGGCAGGGCCTGCATTGTCGATGAATGGTTTCGGCACATCTTGATTGATTGACGCAGGAACGACGGGAGCTTCTGTGATGTTACGCCGCAATTTTTGCGAACGGTTTTGCTTTTGGTTTGGAGTTCTTGGTGCACTGGTGTTGAGTGGTCTGGAGGCAAGGACCGCCGAAGCCCAGTTGTTGCGCGGCCGATTCCTGCAACGATGTGTTCCTGCCAGTCCATGTCCATGCCCTGACTCGATGGTCGTCGATCAGCAATCCATTACTCCACATTGCCAATCCTATACGCACTATTTGACGACCGGTACGTGTGGTACCTGTGGTTATTCCTACGATATGGGATCCCAGGTTTGGCGTTACGACGAAAAGAACTGCAGCGGTGGTTGCGAGTGTGTATTGCCTGCCGTGGCACGGGTCGGTGGAAAGATTACCACCAGTTGTACCAAGACCGTATTGGCGGAGACCGAGTTTCGCCTCCAATTGGAAGTGGCGGCACGCGAATTTCATACTTTTCGCTTTCGCTTGCCCAACAAAGACGCCGATTCGTTTAGCTATCAGTTGGCGGCCAAAGGCAAGACTTGGAACGTGAACGTTGCATACAAACAACCCGGAATCGCCTGCGCCCCAACACCGCTAGGATTTCCACATGAGCTTTCAAGCACCTTGACGACGAGTACCAATACTTATAACCACATCCACAATGAAAAGAACTCGAATTGTGTGGTTCATACGTTCGGTGATTTTCAAGTGATGATTACGCTGGCTGAGTGATGCTTACGGGTCTTGTTAGTTCGATGCCGGAAGCCGTCGCATGACTCGGAAACCGACGTAGGTCGTATAAATGTCGCCCGCTCCCAATGGTCCGTTTCCGATCCCAACGGGCTTGCTATTGAAGGCTGATATTTGGGAGCGAACGGTTTGACCATGCGTGAAAAAACCGGGCTCTGTGGGAGCGGCCAATTCCGAAGTATGGCAGACCTCTTCGACATTTCCGAACATGTCGAACAGACCATCCGCATTGGGGAGACGATTGCCGACGGAACGGTCCGGCGAACGAGCGTTCTCGAATGACCAAGCGTAATCCAATACGACTGGACCGTCCGGCGAGACGAATGACACCAGCGGTTCCGTGCTTTGGTTTGCCAGTTGCCATTCACTGGACGTCAGGAGTCTGAACCCGGGTTGAGTTGGCGTGACTTTCACGGCCGCGATCTCGGATGGATTCCAATCTACTGGGTAGCTCCAACTCTCTTGTTCCAATCCATTGCTGTCGCTCAACCAATTGCAGTACGAGTAGATCAAGCCGAGATCTTTTCGTGGCCGTCGATGCATGAACGGAAAGGCGCTCGTGGCCAAGTCTCTTGCCACGATTGCGTCCAGGGGTGGCAGTGGAAGGCCATATTGGGTGAGGATGATCGGATGCTGGGCCGCAAAATCCATGACTTCCTGATAAGTTGTCTCGGTCGTAGCTACCGCGATGGGTTCTGATGGGTTTTCGGGATTGGTGATGATCGAAAACGCCAGTCCTTGATGGTCGATCAGGACGCGGCCTAGGATTCCGTGCTTATCGGATTTCGCTCGTCGTTGAAATCGTCCCGCTAGTTTCGGATCGTGACCTAAACGCCGCGTCAATAGTTCGGCCGCTGAGAAACAGCCCGCGTCGGGATCATTGACGATGTGGTGAAAGGCAATTTCGTCCAACCACGATTCGAACGTCGCGTCGGTCAAGGAGGGGGCTTGTTGACAAAACGCCAGGAGCACGGCACGCCGCAATTCATCATTCTGAAACGTCGACAGCTTCTGTTCCCGATAAATTTGCCGAAGCACATCGACAGGCAGACGTCCCGGTACGGAAGCATGAATCGCCAGGATAGACGACGGTAATTGTGCCGGTCCACTAAATAGCTCGACCAAGGGATCAAGTTGCCCTACGTTCGCCAACGCTAGACTGAGTGCGACTCGCGTCCAAGGATCGGTTGTTTCGTTCCGGCGTTGCCGAGCGATCGTCGCGAACTCCGAGGCGCATTCGAACGCGGCCAGTGCATTCATGGCCGCTTGAAACTGCCCTGTTTTCCACTTGTCCATGTGATCTACAAAATACGCTCCAGCGGCCGATTTGGACGACGACATCGCGACAATCCCTAAGGCCAAGGAAGTCGGTTCGGTCGTCGATTGTGTTTCGGCGAACAACATTTGGAAGTGCGGTAGCAACTCGGCTTTTGCCGGTTGCAACAACTCCAACCACTGCTTGGCATGGGAGATGGGTTCCGATACCAAAGCACTGGCCATGACTTGTCCGTGGGCCGTCCATTCCTCGTTGGCGGTTCCCTGATGAACCTCGGCCACAAACGCGCGAAATCGTTGTCGAAGATTCTGCTCCGAGTCCAAATAGATCGACGACCATGCTTGCGAATCACTGTCTTTCACGGTGCCCAATCGATTCGCGATCACGGCGAGTTGTTCTGGAGTCGTTTCCGACGCAATTGCCCCCGCGATCAAATCCGCGCGAACCTGCGAATCTCCAGGCCCGAGCCCCAGTGCCGCACGCAGCCGAGTGGACGAATCTTTCGCGGCGGACTCGTAGATGGTTCTTAAGCGTGGTGAAGCGATTTCCGGTTCGTTGTCCAACTGTGCCAGGACGGCGGGTACTGCCGTAATTTCGTCTTGCAGTAAATCATCAATGGCTCCGGCAATCCGCGTGTCGCGGTCTCTTTGAGCCGAGACTGCGTACCACCAGCTCCCGACCAGACTCAGCAACAACAACGCCGCCATCCCCAGACCAAAATCACGTAAGAACCGCCGTCGCGCTGCAGCCCATACCGCTTGCTCGGAATTGGAACGTTGGTATTGTCGCAAGAACCAATGCCACGACAGCCATTCGGCGTGGGTCGGCAAATATCGTGGAGCCCGTCCGGGCAAAACTTGTGATCCCAGTTCTCGCAAACGCAGTACCGAGCGTCCCGCCCGCGTGCGGCTCGAGGATCGTTCCAACCAACCGCGAATCGAACCGATCAAGCTGTCATGAGTCAACTGAAAAACGACCGTGGGTAACGCTTGCGAGTCGGACGCGGGTTCCGGCCCCGCTGCTTCTACGCGACTAATTAGCTTCAGTTGGCCGTCCAAAGACTTAAGCGTCGTCTCGAAAAGTTGGGGCGTCGTGTCGGGACTGACAAGTGCCCGCAGTTCTGATTCCGATTTGCTTCCGCTACGAATATCAAGGCTGGGTGGGGGCAACAGGGCTGCCAAGATTTTTTGCGCGGTAACGCCTTGTGCTCGCAAGCGTTTGTCGCGTCCATCCGGGCCAAAGGTCGAATCCAGATACTTTTCACCAATCCCGGATACGCCCCCCACTGCCTGCAATTCCGCGATGTTCCAGGGTCGTTCCCGAAACATCTCGGCGAACAACACCAAACGCACACAAACGACGTAATCGGCTGTCGCCAATTCGGTGATCACCGCCTGCAAGAATTCTTCATGGGCGGATGTCAATTCGGCTTGGTCCGGCAATTGCCCAAACGCTTGCCCGTACTTCACCAATATTTTTCGCGCGTGTTTGCGGTCGAACAGATCAATCGCCTGAGCATTGTCTCCCTCGCGAAGATCCGATCCGAGACTGTCCATAAATCTTGACAAGTAGGTTAGGAAATCATCGCGGCAAAGTAACAAGGCTTGCAGGGAACGGCCATCACAATACCGCAAGGCTCTCGTCAAATCCGCGTTCATGAAATCGTCGCCGCAGTTCAATCGCTGCTCCAACTGGTCGAGCACGATCAACACTTTGCTCTTGGCTTTTGGCAACCACAGGCCTTGCCCAATTCCCGCACACAAATCGATCAAGCCAATACCACGCGGGACGTTTGCTAATCGCTCCGCAAGCAAACGCAGCAGTTTCGATTCCGTTTGCGTGGCCGAACAATCGACTACGATCGGTAAAATATCGGGAGTCAGCAAAGGAATGAGTCCCGCCCGAACAAACGAGGTTTTGCCGCTGCCACTGGGGCCAAAGATCACACCAAGGGGTGTCACCAAATCGACGGCTGTCGGCACCAGCATGCGATTCAACCAGAACTTGATGCTGGTCGGCAAACCGTTTCGATCCCTCGAACCGGGGAGCAATTCCAAAAAGAAATCGGCATCCTCCGAAGTAAACGCGCGCAAACCATGGGACAAGAACTTCTGTCCAACGATGGGGCGATCGGTTGTGGGGTTTGCAATCCAGTGCCACAAATCTTCAGCCAAGTCGTCCGCCGTCGGATAACGATCGCGTTGTTGCCTCTCCAAACATTTCAAGCAGATCCGCTGCAGTTCGCGATCGATTGTGGGATCGATCTGTCGCGGGGGTCGCGGATCGTTGTGCTCGATTTGATCGTAGATCTCTTGCTCGTTGTTGCCCAGGAACGGTCGCCGTTTTGTCAGAAGCTCGTACAAGATTACGCCCAAGCTCCAGATGTCGCTGCGTCCGTCCAATCGACGCGTCAATCCCGCGACCTGCTCGGGTGGCATGTAGTGCGGCGTCCCGCAACGTTGTTTCGGAAGAAATAACTGCTCTCGCTCATGCATCGCCAATCCAAAATCCGTGATATACGGGTTACCCTGTTTGTCAACAAGAATGTTGGCTGGCTTAAGATCCCGATGAAACACGCCGCGGCGATGTGCGTAACTCAAGGCCTCCGCGATTTTGGCAATCAAAGTGGCGATCAATTGGTGATCCGAGAGCGTCGCTTGTTCGGCGCGCAAGTCTGATCCGTCAATAAACTGTTGCACAATCGCCAATAGGCCCGCGGACTCTTCGACGGCATAGGTTTTGACGATGCCGGGATGATCCAATTCCATCGCCCGATTGGCTTCGTCGATAAACATCTTGAGATCCGATTGATCACGGATCTTTTCCGGCCGAGGAAATTTCAGGGCGACCACTTGCCCACGTTGACTATCTTGAGCCCGGCATACCACGCCAAAGCCGCCCGACTTGACAACTTCGATGTGGTGAAACCGACCCATTTGAGTAGGGATCGTCGAATTTGCCGAGACCGACTTTGCGGACGCACTCCCAGAATGTACGGCAGTGACCGGCGATTGCTTGGCCTCGGCGGCGTCAAACGAATGGTGTGTTGCGGTCCGTCCCGAAAATAACTCCTCGTTCGGCTCTCCGTCGCCGGACCCTGGAATAGACTCTTGCGAAAATAGTTCAGGCGTCTTTGAATCGTCCGTCATGGCCGCATCCCCGGTTTTGTCGCTCGTGTCTGCCCTAATATAACATGGGCCGCACGCGGATGCGATCAACTGGCCGTTCCGTACACGGCATATCCAGCGAATGGAGTTCCTTAGAGAATCGGTTGGTACAGTCGTGTTTCTAAAGAACGAGCGTCGCTGGCCATGATCGGATCCGTCAAGTAAACCTCGCGCGGTCCGCCGCAAAATTGAAACTCGTTGTCTCGTCCCCAACTCCGCATCGTGCGATGGGCCACCGCCAACGAAGTATAAGGCCCGCGATGCAGCGTACTAATCGCTCGAGTCGACGGCAGAATTTCCTGGTGCAGCGGACCAAATCCTGCCGTGGAACAGCGACCCGTCAACTTCGCCAAGGGGTACAAATTCAAGTCGACCAATTCAACGATTGGAAAGCCCGAAGCCGCCGCGAACTGCGGGCCGTGTCGATCACCAAACTGGGTCATCGGCATTCCCTGGACGGCAATGCCCAGTTCGGAGGCTAACGTGTAAACCAACGATAGTGCCCCAGCGACCTGATCTGTAATTCGCTCCTCGTTGGAGTGGTAGGAAATGGACAACCATGCTTGCGCTGGTATCGAGACGATTTCCAAATGATATCGATCCATAACCACACTTCGCTTCCAACCAGAATTTGGTTCAACAATAAAAATCGGTCAGCATCCAACGGTAGTTCCTTGCGACTTACCCTCACCGAATCCGGGCCGCATCCGGAACATCGTTGCGCGATGGCCTTCATTACTTCACCGTCAACATGCGCTCCAACGCAGCAATACTAAAGTCGGCGGTTTCCCGATCGACTTGAATCACGTTCACGGCACAGCCTTGCAGCAGGTTTTCAATCGACCAACACAAATGGGCCAAATCGATTCGGTACATGGTGGCACACATACACAATACCGGCGACAGGAAGTGAATCTCTTGCTCGGGCTGTTGCTTCTTCAAACGATTGACCAAGTGCAATTCTGTACCGATCGCCCATTTGGTTCCCGGTGGAGCCTGTTGTACCGTTTGAATAATCTTTCCGGTTGAACCCGAAATATCGGCCAAGTCATTGACTTCCTGAGGGCATTCCGGGTGGACCAAGATTTTGATTCCAGGAATCCGATGGCGAAACCCTTCCACGTGCTCGGGGCGAAACATTTGATGAACGCTACAATGTCCCTGCCAGAGAATCACCTTCGAATCACGCAACCGTGCTTCCGAACTGCCGCCGAACTCGGGAGCGTACGGATCCCAGACCGGCATCTGATCGTTGGTGATTCCCAGCTTGAGTGCCGTGTTCCTGCCGAGATGCTGGTCGGGAAAAAATAAGACTCGATCCCCGCGTTCAAAAGCCCATTTCAGGACGGCTGTTGCATTGCTACTCGTGCAGACGATTCCACCATGCCGCCCCACGAACCCTTTCAGGCTCGCGGCGGAATTGATGTAGGTGACCGGCACCAAACGGTTGGTGTCGATGACCTCGGACAATTCGTCCCAACAATTCTCGACCTGCCGAATCGCCGCCATATCCGCCATCGAACATCCGGCTTTGAGATCAGGCAAGATAACCTGGACCGGTGTCGCTCCCGCAGCAATTCTCTCCGGGCGATTCGCCAAGATATCTGCCGTCTCGGCCATGAAATGAACGCCGCAGAAGATGATCGTTTCACATTCGGTCTGCTGAGCCGCCAATTGACTCAATTGCAAACTGTCGCCCGTTAGATCCGCGTGTTCGATCACTTCATCTTGTTGGTAGTGGTGTCCAAGGACCAATAAGCGTTTGCCCAGCTGTTGCTTACCCGCGATAATTCGTTGTCGCAGTTCGTCGTTCGACAATCCTTTATAGGAATGGAAAGGAATTGCTGCCGAGGTTTCCGTCGCGGTTGTCATGGTCTAAAGTCGCCAAAAATGCACCCTATTTAGCCTCGGCGACCCTACCTGTTGGGTCAAACCGATCCCTTGGTATACTTTCCCTGGCCTGGTTTGTCAAAGCGACCCTTCCCGGAATCCCACGATGATTCGATCGATACTTTTTTTGACCGCCAAGGCGGCACCGGTTTCGCATTGGATGCAATGTACCGTGGTCGGTGTTCTAAAGGCCGGGACCGTATTCTCAGGTCTTTTGTTCATGGGTCTTTTGTTTATCGGGCCGGTGGTGGCCCAAGACTCGCGAACCGTCGATCCAAACCCGCCAGCGTATGAAGTGGTGGTCAATCCGTTGCCGACAGCACTGGACGAATATGTAGCCAAACCCGACCCGTCGTATCGTTACGAGATCGTTCGTCGAGTGGAACTGCCCAATGGCACCGCGTGGGTCATTGATCTCGTTTCACAAACTTGGTTAACCCCTGCCGAAGTCAATCGGACCGAATGGCGACATTGGCTGACGATCTTTCGACCAAAGAATTGCCAGTCCGACACCGCGATGATCTTTGTGGCCGGCGGATCCAACGAGAAGCCAGCGCCGGAAACAGCCGAGCCACAGATTGTTGCCATTGCCCAAGCCACCCACAGTGTTGTGGCCGAACTCAAAATGGTTCCCAACCAACCGCTCATCTTTCATGACGATGGCCAGCCACGAGTTGAAGACGATTTGATCGCGTACACCTGGGACCAGTTCCTCAAGACGGGCGACGCGAAATGGCCTGCACAATTGCCCATGACCAAGTCCGTCGTCCGTGCCATGGATACGGTCCAGACCGTGTTGGCTCAAGACGAGAAAACGCTGGCGGTCGAAAAGTTTGTGGTGACCGGTGGGTCCAAACGAGGTTGGACAACTTGGTTGACGGCGTCCGTCGATCCTCGAGTCGTCGCGATCGCGCCGATTGTGATTGACGTACTCAATGTCGACGTTTCGATGCGACACCATTTCGCAACCTACGGTTTCTGGGCGCCCGCCATCGATGATTATGTCCATCACAAGATCATGGAACGAAGAAGCGTCCAGAACTATCCGAAACTGCTGCAGCTGGTCGATCCCTTTGCCTATCGCGATCGGCTTCAGATGCCAAAGTGTGTCATCAATGCAACGGGCGATCAGTTTTTCTGTCCGGACTCTTCGCAGTTTTATTTTGATCAACTGCCTGGAGAAAATCATCTGTGCTATGTCCCCAATTCGGAGCATTCGTTGAAAGAGACCAACGCTTTGGATAGCCTGATCGCGTTTCATTATTCCGTGGTTCACCAAGTGGAACGTCCCAAGTTGGAATGGGAGAGCCAAGGTCCCGGCCAGTGGACGATTCGCTGTCAACCTCTGGCCCCCGGACAATCCTTGCGTCACATGACATTGTGGCAAACGGAAAACGCCACCAGCCGAGACTTTCGCGTCGATACGATCGGTCGCAGTTACAAGTCGCAGCGACTGGAAGCCGATGCCAACGGGATTTACCACGTCCAGTTGCCTATACCGAGCAAGGGTTGGACGGCGTCGTTTGTTCAAGCAGAATTTGATATTGGCGCTCCGACTCCCTTGCGAGTTTCGACGCCCGTCACAATTCTGCCCCTCGATTTGCCCCACCACGATAAACCCATGGGTTCGAACTAACTCTCTTCATTGCCCGAAAGCCGCTCATGTCGACCACCGAACAGCCGAACATTCGCATTTTTGACACCACGTTGCGCGATGGCGAGCAATCGCCGGGCGCCAGTATGAACTTGGAGGAAAAACTGACCATCGCTTCGGCGTTGTCCGAATTGGGCGTTGATATCATCGAAGCCGGATTTCCCATTGCTTCGCCGGGGGACTTTGAAGCCGTCGAACAGATCGCCAAGACGATTCGCGGCCCCGTGATTTGCGGTCTCGCTCGCTGTTCCGACCAAGACATCGACCGGGCCTGGGAAGCGCTCAAGCACTCGCACTCCCCCCGTATCCATGTCTTCTTGGCAACCAGTGCCATTCACCGTGAATTCAAGCTGAAGATGACGGCCGACGAAATCGTTCAGCGCGCGATCGCGGGCGTCAAACGCGCCAAACAAGTTTGTGACGACATCGAGTTTTCTCCCGAAGACGCCGCACGTACGGAACCCGATTTTCTATGTCGAGTCGTCGAAGCGGTGATTCAAGCGGGTGCCACCACCGTCAACATTCCCGACACCGTTGGCTACGCAACTCCAGCGCACATGGGACGCGTGATCCACACCCTCAAAAATCGAGTTCCCAACATCGACAAAGCCGTGATCAGCATTCACTGCCACAACGACTTGGGCTTGGCCGTCGCCAACAGTTTGGCCGCGATCGAAAATGGGGCCCGACAGGTTGAATGCACCATCAACGGGATTGGCGAACGGGCCGGCAACTGCTCGCTCGAAGAAATCGTGATGGCCCTGCGTACGCGAAACGATCACTACGGATTCCAAACCAACATCGTGACCAAGCGATTGGTGCCCGTCAGTCGCTTGGTCTCGTCCACGACCGGTTTGGAAGTCCAACGCAATAAAGCGATCGTTGGACGAAATGCCTTTGCGCATGAAGCCGGGATCCACCAAGATGGCATGCTCAAGGAACGCAGCACCTATGAAATCATGCGTCCGGAAGACGTTGGTTTGGTCAAGACCGACTTGGTGTTGGGCAAACACAGTGGCCGCGCCGCACTGTCCGATCGCGCGAAACAACTTGGGTTCGAATTGACCGGCGAACAGTTGCAAGCGGTGTTCGAGGAATTCAAACGCGTCGCCGACCGCAAGAAGGAAGTCTTCGACGGCGATATCATGGCCATCATCCAAACCCACTTGCACGGAAACTTGACCGCGCAATGGGAATTGTCCGATTTTGCCGTCCACCTGCGACGTGGAAAATCGCCCCGCTTCCACTTGAAGTTGAGTCGAGCGGGCGAGAACCACGAGATCGAACTGGAAGACGGCGAAGGACCCATCGACGCCGCGTTTTTGGCCACCGAAAAATTGACGGGGGTCCCCATGAATTGCCGCGAATTCAAAATCAATGCCACTTCATTGGGGCACGATGCGTTGGGCGAAGTCACTCTGAGCATCGAACACAACGGTCATGAATACCGCGGCCGAGGCGTCTCGACCGATTGCGTCGAAGCATCGTTAGTAGCTATTTTGAGTGCCATCAATCGCATCCCGAGCGTTCAATGACCAAACGTACGACCATCGAGCCAACAACCGTCCAACAATGGCATTTGGAAAACCGTGATTTTGTTTTGCTCGATTGTCGCGAGCAAAACGAGTTTGACTACGCGCACTTGCCCGGATGCCGCCTGTTTCCTATGAGTGAAATCGGTAGCCGATTAACGGAATTGAGCGAGTTTCGAAATCGCACGATCGTGGTCTACTGCCACCATGGAGTCCGAAGTTTGCGGGTGGCCAATTGGCTCAGCAGCAATGGCTTCACCGATGTTTACAACATGGCGGGTGGAATCGACCGCTGGTCCCTGGAAGTTGATCCGCAAACACCTCGATATTGAACTTTGCGTCGATCGGCAAATAATGGTGGACCCGTTAGCGGCAAAATCACTGGAATCATGTCTTCAGGGCATCGCTGAAGAGAGTCAACTACCTTTTGGGATAGGCAACTAGTGCTTTGTCACAACCAAAACTTGGGGTCTGGTAAA
>JAEUIP010000135.1:0-331 GCA_016795075.1 Planctomycetaceae bacterium
TGAAGGAAAACAAAATGAAATATGCGAAGTTCATTGGCGCGGCAGTGGTCGGCTTTTTAGCCGGCGGCCTCTCCGTCGCGTTGGTCCAATCGATCAGCAATAGTTTATACCCACCACCTGCGGACTTGGATATCAATGATTCCCGACAGCTCGCTGATTGGGTCAAAACCCTGCCCACCAGGGCGTTCTTGATCGTGGTCGCTTCATGGAGCGCTGGAGCGTTTGTGGGTCCCTGGTTGACTCGGCGAATCAGCCCAGGGCGTACGGCAATTCCCGCGACGGGTGTTTGGCTGCTGTTTGGAGCTGCCACGCTGTTTACGCTCGCCTCCAT
>JAEUIP010000135.1:341-14341 GCA_016795075.1 Planctomycetaceae bacterium
ATTCCGCATCCCTGGTGGATGTGGCCGAGCGGCGTGGGTGTGTGGTTGGTTTTTGGCTTGTTGGGATTGGCGGTGGCGGCTCCAGTGTCGACGGAAGTATTCGTCGTCAGGACCATTGCTGCTCCGATCGAGCGAGTTTTTCAAACGGTTGCACAACCTGAACGGTTCTGCGAGGCCATTCCCGATATCGAAAAAATTGAGATTGTCTCGGCGATCAAGTCGGGAGTGGGGACACGGTTTCGCGAGACCCGAAACATGCATGGTAAGACAGCGGTCGCTGAAATGGAAGTTACGGAGTACATCGACAACCAGCGATTTCGTTTGATCGGGGAGATGGCCGGGACGATTTGGGATTCACGCTTTGAGTTGTCCAAGCACGGCACGGGAACTCAGTTGGAAATGCACATGATTGCACGCCCCAAGAATTTGTTTTCTCGTTTATTGACACCCCTAATGATCGGCATGGTCGCGAAAGCCATCGGGTGCGACATGGATCAAGTCAAAGCGTTCTGCGAGAAGTCCGTTTGACGACTATTTCGTATTCATTCGGTCATGCAACCAGGCTTTAGCGTAACTCCAAAGATCTTGTGCCGATCGCGGTGATACTTCCAAGATCTCCGCGATCTCCGACATCTTGAATCCCGCAAACACTCGCAGTTTGACCAATTGAGCCGCCGCCGAATCATGAGCCTGCAAGTTGTCGAGTAAATCATGGATTTCTAACAACTCTTCGGCCGAGGCCTCGATTGCGAACTGGTCTAGTGGAACGTCTGACTGTTGCAGCTCGCCCCCTCGTTTTTGCGAGTTCCGTCGCCGGGCGGCATCGATCAGGATTCGTCGCATCGCCTCCGCCGCTGCCGCAAAGAAATGCGCGCGGTTCTGCCAAACCGTCTTCTGCGAAGCGCAAATACGTAGGTACACCTCGTTGACCAACTCGGTGGCTTGTAGTGGCTGTCCGGCTCGTTCCTGTCGCAACCTAGCCCGAGCCATCTGATGTAGTTCTTGAAACAACGCTTCCACCAAAGCCGACGGCGACTCGGTTGGCTTGTCACTCAAGGAGTTCAGCAGTCGAGTCAATTCGTTCATGAGAGTTGATGTCGTTCGTCCGTTGGTCAACGTTCCAGGAAGCTGGGCGGAACCGCACGGGCCATCGCGCGGAAAACTTGCCCCCAGTATACATTCGGTTGAACAAACGAGCCATATCTTGAACTGCTCGAACCAACATCGTTGATCATGTGGAGTTCGATCGCCATTCAACAGCTAGGACGAATGCCATGCAAGGTTCAATAGCAAACCGCAATTCAACCAACCTCGCTTCGCCGAATCTTTTCGTCTCGCCTTGGATTGTTCATCGATTACTTCCCACAGAAGGGTGCTAGGCGAATTGATCTCGCTCGCGCCCATGGTTCGATACCACTGGCCCGCGGTTTCGGATAACATGGTATGAATCGCGCACGCCTGGCGAAGGTCCTGTGCCATGTTGGGCTCGTCGTTCTGGGATTCCACAGCATAGGTGGTTCATGATCCGTTGGTTGTTGACGATACTCGTTTCGCGTTTGTTCTTGGTGGTATTGGTTGCGGATGCAAAGGCTCAAAACCTTGACGCGAAAGTCCAACCCAGGGACTTTGTTGGAACGTTAGTTGACGCAGATACCCATCAGCCCGTGGCGGCCAGGATTTATCTGCAGGATGCTCGAGGGGAATGGTTGTTCGTTCGTTCCGCCAGCGACCAAGGAACAGCTTGGCCCTATGCCGAAGAGTGGGTGCCGATGCCCGATTCCGTGGAACGACATACGACGGTGTCTGCCCATCCGTTTCACATCCGACTCGAGCCAGGGGAGTACCAGCTTCTGATCGAACGCGGCAAGGAGTATTGGCCACTGCGGGAGACAATCGTCATCCAGGCCTTGACTAAACCGGACGCCGCAACAGGCCTTGCAGACCAATCCATCGAGAAGACGTTTGAATTGCGCCGATGGAGTCACATGGCGCAACAAGGTTGGTATTCTGGGGAAACGCATGTGCATCGTCGCATCGCTGAACTTCCCAATGTGATGTCTGCAGAAGAACTGAATGTAACCTTTCCGGTGACGTTTTGGACAACTTCCTCAGATAATGCCCCCGACTTGGAGCCTTCAGCCTTGCGTTCGCAAGGTCCCTCGCCGTTTGGGCCACGTGAAGATCATGGCTCTGATCCGATCTGGGTTAACGATCATCAAGTCATCCTGCCACGAAACACGGAGTACGAAATTTTCTCCGTGGGAAACAAACGCCATACGCTTGGGGCATTGTTTATTCTCAACCATCGCACGCGATTCATGCAGACGGTCCCACCGCTGCGTTCGATCGTCGAACAATCCAAACGTGAGGGCGCTCTACTGGATTTGGACAAGCACAATTGGCCTTGGTCGTTGATGCTGGTGCCAGTCGCCCAAGTTGATCTGTTTGAACTTGCGAACAACAGCGTCTGGCGAACCAACTTTGGATTCAAACAAGCTGGCCAGGCGTTGCCTCCTTGGGCGGAGTTCGAACAGGAGTCGCCGGGTGTGCTGACGGAATGGGGTTGGTTGCAATTTGGCTTTGAGATGTACTACGCCTTGCTCAATTGTGGCTTTCGACTTAGTCCATCGGCCGGGACCGCTTCCGGTGTTCACCCTGTCCCGCTGGGATACAGCCGCGTGTATGTTCAGACGGGCGAAAAATTCGACCTGGATAAATGGCTGGAGGGACTCAAACAAGGTCGGTCGTTTGTCACCACGGGCCCGATGCTCACGGCCCGCGTGAACGGACAATACCCTGGAACCGTGTTTCAAGTGGGGCGAAAAAATTCGAGTGAATTTCGTTGGGAGGCGGAAGTCGTCAGCCCCGATCCGATCTCGCGCGTCGAAGTGATCGTGAACGGCCAAGTGAAGTATGGGATCACTCCGGAGATCTTAAAGACCGAGTCGGGGGATTGGAAATGGTCTGGTGGCGGCGACCTCCGCTTTTCGGCAACCCAGGGTCCTGCATCACATGGTGAACCGACCGAGTCTGCTTGGATCGCGGTGCGGACTTGGTCGGACCAACCCGACGGTAGGAAGCGGTTTGCGCATACGGGGGCGTGGTACGTTGACGTCGACCAACAACCCATGCGTCCACCAGTACAACAGATCGACTATCTGTTGCAGCAATTGGAGAGGTCGCTAGAGAATCAACGTGGCGTGTTATCGCCCGAGGCTCTGGATGAATTCGAACAAGCACGCGATGTTTATCGTCGAATCCAGGCGACTGCTTACGTCCAACCGGCCACGCAACTGCGGCCAACCAGCTCGGAGGCGGAGGAACGATTTTGGTTGGAGAACATGGCGATTTGGCATCACTACTCGTTGATCGAAATGAGCCAGGTTTTAGGCAAACACCCCGAAGAAGTGCGTGAACTACTGACAAGCTATGGACTGGTTGATAAGGACCAACAATCGCTTCGGCCAAAGAACCGCTTGGCGATCGCGCCGTACCCCGGCGGCCGACATCCGCGGCGCGGTTTCTTGGACGGGGCGATCGCACCACAGCGCGAAACGAAGTTTAGCGTGTTCACACCTTGGTCCAATCGCAGCTACATCGTGGCCGATGTCCCCGAAGCGATTTTTTCGAACCTGGGGCTAATCTATTTGGCCCATACTCATATTCCGACGATCTGGGATGAACAACAGAAGTCGCTGCCGATCCAAGAGTGGCAACGGCAGGAGGGCGGTGTATTGAAAAGCGAACGTTCGTTGCCGAACGGAATTCGGTTCGAGGTCACGATTATTCCCAACGCAGATCATGTTCGTATGGAGTTGACTCTGTTCAACGGCACCAGTGCCCCGCTTAGTGGCCTGCGAGTTCAGCACTGCATGATGTTGGCCCATGCTGACGAATTTCTACTGGAGTCTAACGATAACAAGCTGTTTCACGGCGACTACGGACTGGTGCACAACGCCCAAAAGAATCGATGGATGATTACCTCCTGGAAGCCGCTGGGCCGAGCGTGGGGGAACCCGCCTGTTCCCTGCCTACACGCCGATCCCGTGTTGCCCGATTGTCCAGTAGGCGAAACGACTCGCACGCAGGGCTGGCTTTCCTTTTATGAGGGAGAGGATTGGCAGAGTGAGCTGCAACGAATCGAAGCCCTGCGCTGGTGGGAGTAATGGAAAGACTCCGACGAATTGCGGCTTTCGATGGCTTCAGCCCGAGACGATTGAGTGAATGAAAAATGGTTATTGATTTTGGAGTTGATTTTCCGCTACTGATCCATGCCGTTCTGGGTTATCATGTCTATTGAATGGGGCTGTTGTTTGCTCAAAGGTTCACGCATGTCGCAGCGTTCGTTGGGTCGGGTTCGAAATCTCTCACGGCGTGAGATGTTGCGGGGAGCGGGCGTGGCATTGGCATTGCCTTGGCTCGATGCGATGACGCCAGTCTGGGCGGCGGATGATTCAAAATTCAAGCCGTGGGCGAAAGCCCTTACGTCGCAGCCGCGCATGGTTTGCTGTTACATTCCCAACGGGGTCAATATATTCCAATGGGTGCCAACTCAAACAGGATCGCAGTACCAGTTGTCGCCTACGTTGCAACCATTGGCCGATCTGCAAACGCAGTTCTCGGTGCTTAGTGGTTTGGGACATCCCGCGGCGACCGGAGGGCATAGTGGTGCGGATACTTGGCTGACGGCCGCGGATCTGCAAGCGGTACCAGGTAGCGATTACACCAACACGATTTCGATCGATCAAGTTGTGGCCGCGAAACATGGACGTGAGACTCGCATTCCTTCGTTGCAATTGTCTGACGCGACCGGTACTGGTTCGGCGGGTCATAGTCATACATTATCGTTTGACCAAGCAGGTACGCCGTTGCCCGCCGAGAACTCGCCGCGCCGCTTGTTCGAGCGCTTGTTCGTCCCCGATTCCGCCGTCGATCGGGCGGCGACGCTGCGGCGTTATGCCGACAAACGTTCAATCTTGGATAATGTTCTGGCGGAGGCGAAACAACTGCAGCAGAAACTCGGTGCCAACGATCAACGAAAATTGGAAGAGTACCTGGGCAGTGTTCGCGAAACCGAACAACGGGTGCAACGTCTTCAAGAGTGGATTGATGTTCCCAAGCCAGAAGTTTCTGCCGACGATCTGCAACTCCAGATGCAGCCCGGCGACGCCCATGATCGCCCCATGTGGTTGGATGTTATGTTGGAGATCAGCTACTTGGCTTTGGTGACCGATACCACTCGGGTCATCACCTTCGAGTGGTCGCGAGAAGCAGGCGGGTATGGGGGCGGAGGTGAAAATCATCATGAGCTGTCGCACCATGGCGGCGATCCAGGGATGTTGGCCAAGTTAGCGACCATCGATCAGTTTCATGTCACGCGATTGGGACGATTCTTGCGGCTCTTGGACAAGACACAAGACGGACCGGGGTCGATGTTGGACCAGACCATGGTGTTGTTCGGCAGCGGCATGAATTCGGGAGCCGGTGGAGATCACTCGCCGAAGAACCTGCCGCTGTTGTTGGCGGGTGGACGTCGGTTGGGACTGAAGCATGGACAGCATTTGGCGTTTGACGAGGAGAAACATCCACCACTGAGTAATGTGCTGTTGAGCATCGCTCAGACGATGGGCATTGAAACAGATACGTTTGCGGACGCAACGGGGACGTTGACCGGGTTGAGCAGTTGAGGTGGTTGGCAGGGGGAATGGTTGGCAGGGGAATGGTTGGTGGGCTTCGGTTCAACTTCGATTTATTATTCGGGCAGCAATTCCTCGACGATCGAATCGAGTTGTTTGTTCGGGCAGGCGGTTATTTCCAGATCGGTGGTGAGCGGCAATCTTAACTTTGCTGCAGCGCCATAATCTTCCCCATGAGGCCCACACGTTTTTCGCCATATTTTACCCAGGTTTTTCGCCATATTTCTCCGCTTCTTCAATCGCCATGTTCTGGAGCCACAGTCGATCGCGTCGTAGCCTTTCTTGCTCGCTGTACGTTGATTTTGTCCTTGGTTGGTTGGCTGAATTCCCGCAATAACGAATTGGCCGCGTCAAACGAGGCTCGCGGAGACAGTTTGCAAAACGGTTGAAAGCGGAGTTCGTGGCCGTGGCCGAGCCAAAATAGTCAAGCTTCCAAGGAGGCGACATTCGCCAAATTCCTGACCTCAAAAAATCTCGTTTCCGATCGACATCATGAATGAAGCAGGCGAATCAACGTCGATTGAATCTGCGGCGACGTGAAGGCGTTGCGAATCGTGAAATCGTTGTTTGGTCGAATCCGCAGTCCGATGATCATTCCTCTGGGCGAACGATCGGCATACTAAAAACAGACCTCCAAATTGACCAAGTGTCGGTGCTAGGTAGCTTGCTCGGATCAGCAATCCGCAGAGAGCAGTTTGGGCCTATCTTTGGGGCTGGGAAAAACGGCAGCGAAGGGGGCAGTGTTTCGGGCCTGGTGGCGTGGATTTTTGCGCCGCGGTGATTAATTTTCGTGGTTTTCCTCGGGTTTCTTCGCGGAGAGATCGCTTACCCAGACTGGTGATTTGCACTAGAATAGAGCCGGTGCGTGTCGCACCTACCGAGATGATTTTGATGGGATCTGCTGTGTCCAAGTTGATAGCATTGCCAATTGTGTCCGCTGAATCTGCCGACGTGGACGTTCAAGTCGAGGCCCAAGAGGTAGACGGTTCGACCGTCAAGCGTTTACCGCGCTGGCTGAAAAAGCCGTTGCCGAAAGGCGGTGTGAACTTCACCGCCGGGCTGATGGAGGAACTGGGGCTGGAAACGGTCTGCGACAACGCCAAGTGCCCGAATCGCTCGGAATGTTATTCGCAGCAAACCGCGACCTTCATGATCTTGGGGAATACGTGCACGCGACCCTGCGGGTTCTGTGCGGTAAAACGGGGGCGACCTGGGGCATTGGAAGCGGACGAACCGACGCGGCTGGCGCAGGCTGCGCTGCGATTGGGACTCAAACATGTGGTCATCACGAGCGTCACTCGCGACGACTTGGCCGATGGTGGGGCGGAGCACTTTCGGCAATGCATCTTGGCAGTTCGGGAGCTAGTTCCCGACGCCACGATCGAAGTCTTGACGCCGGATTTTGTCGATAATCCCGACGCGGTGGCCAAGTTGCTGGAGGCTCGACCGGAAGTCTTCAATCACAACACCGAAACCGTGCCGCGGTTGTATCGCCGCGTTCGCGGACCGAAGTCGCGGTATCGCTGGACGATGGATCTGCTGCGACTGGTCAAGCAACTCAGTCCTCAGGTTCGCACCAAGAGTGGCCTGATGTTGGGCTTGGGTGAAACGCAAGACGAAGTGTTGGAGGTTTTGACTGATCTGCGTGATGCCGATTGCGACTTTTTGACCTTGGGTCAATACCTGCAGCCTTCCGAAACGCGATATTTGAGCGTCGTTCGCTATATTCATCCGGACGAATTTGCGTTCTACGGCGAGATGGCCAAGAAGTTGGGCTTCAAGAAGGTCGCGTCGGGACCGTTTGTTCGCTCCAGCTACCATGCACGGGACATGGCCGAGTAAACCCAAGAGAGTGGATGGCTAATGGAAAAGACGAACGCCAATGAAGTCGATCCGATAGTTCAAACTCGCCTGGAAACACTGGTGGCACGGCACGCCCAGCGACTTGGGGCGATGCTGCCGATCTTGCATGAGATTCAAGCGGAGTATGGGTTTATTCCGTCGCCAGCCATCTCGGTAGTCGCTCATGCTTTGAACGTTTCTCGTGCCGAAGTATATGGAGTGATTACTTTCTATGCGGATTTTCGCACGGAACCGCCGGGACGATCGATCATTCAAGTCTGTCGCGGCGAAGCGTGCCAAGCCAAGGGTGGGTGCGAATTGGAAGCATACGCCAAGCGGTCATTGGGGATCGACTTTCATCAAACGACCCCGGATCATGCGGTGACCTTAGAGCCGGTGTTTTGCTTGGGTAACTGTGCTTGTTCACCATCGGTCCGAGTGGGCGAAGAAGTCTACGGCCGAGTCGATGCAGCGACGTTCGACGAATTGGTTGCTGAGGCCAAAGCCAATACCGAACAAAAGGCTCCCGCAGCGGACGCGGCCCTGGGAGCAAGATCATGAGCCTAAAGGTCTATGTTCCCTGCGATACGACTGCGGTTTCAGTCGGTGCCGATCGAGTCGCCAAAATGATTGCGACTCAGGCGGCCACAATCGGCCATCACATCACCTTGGTTCGCAATGGTTCTCGAGGAATGTTCTGGTTGGAGCCATTGGTCGAAGTCGAGACGGAAGGTGGACGCATTGCCTACGGGCCAGTCACCACGCGAGATGTCGAGTCCCTATTTGCGGCCGATTTCTTGCACGGCGGGCAACATGCCCTATGCTTGGGACCGACGACCGAGATCCCCTACCTGAAGAACCAAGAACGATTGACCTTCGAACGAGTTGGCGTGATCGATCCGTTGTCGTTGGACGACTACCAAACGCATGGTGGTTGGATTGGTTTGCAAAAGGCGCTGGCATTGTCAGCTACCGAGATCGTGGCCGAAGTGAAGGGGTCGGGTTTGCGCGGGCGTGGGGGGGCTGCGTTTCCGACCGGCATCAAGTGGCAGACGGTCTTAGATACCTCGGCCGACCAAAAGTACATCGTTTGCAATGCCGATGAAGGGGACTCGGGAACTTTTGCCGATCGCATGTTGATGGAAGGCGATCCTTACTGTTTGATTGAAGGCATTGTCATTGCGGGCTTGGCCGTGGGTGCCACGGTCGGCTACATCTACTTGCGTTCGGAATACCCACGTTGCTGGACAACGCTCAACGAGGCCATTCGTCGCTGTGAAGCCGCAGGTTGGCTCGGGCCGAATATCGCGGATTCGGGGCGTTCGTTCCATTTGGAAGTGCGTTTAGGAGCCGGTGCTTACATCTGCGGCGAAGAAACGGCGCTATTGGAAAGTTTGGAGGGCAAACGTGGGGAAGTTCGCGCGAAACCGCCGCTGCCTGCGCATGTCGGTTTGTTTGGGAAGCCAACCGTCGTCAATAACGTGATCACGTTGGCCTGTATTCCGCTGATTCTGGCACGTGGCGGCAAATACTACCACGACTACGGCCAAGGTCGTTCACGTGGGACCCTCACGCTCCAATTGTCCGGCAATATTCAGCGTCCGGGCCTGATCGAAAAAGCCTTTGGTTTGACGTTGCGCGAGCTGTTGTACGAATTCGGAGGAGGTAGCGCCAGTGGGCGGCCGCTGCGCGCGGTCCAAGCGGGCGGACCGCTGGGAGCGTATGTTCCGACTCATGATTTTGATTTGCCGTTGGACTACGAAGCGTTCGCCCAACGGGGCGCGATGATTGGGCACGGTGGCATCGTTGCGTTTGATGAGTCGGTCGATATGCGACGGATGGCTCGGTTTGCGATGGAGTTTTGTGCTGAAGAATCGTGTGGCAAGTGTACGCCATGTCGGATTGGTTCGGTGCGCGGCGTCGAAGTGATCGACCGTATCGAACAAGGGCAAAATCGGGAAGCAAATCTGGTCTTGCTGGAGAGTCTCTGCGAGACGATGCAACACGGTTCGTTGTGTGCGATGGGTGGGATGACGCCGTTTCCGGTCCAGAGCGCACTGAAACATTTTCCTGAGGACTTCGAACGATGATTGCGAGAAATGCTTCGAGTTCTGCCGCTCGAGTGGGACAAGTCAGTGCGGCTCCAACGAATCGGACTGCTAACGGAGTCTTTGTCGAATTGCAAACTCGGTTGGGCCGTGATCCGGGCGTGGACTTGGGAACACCACCCAGTTCCCAAACCAACTTGGTCCAAGTGTTGATCGATGGTGCGGCGGTGCAAGTCCCGGCAGGCACGTCTGTCATGCGGGCGGCAGCGCTCGCTGGGGTCAAGATTCCCAAATTGTGCGCGACCGATCAATTGGCGGCGTTTGGATCGTGCAGGTTGTGTTTGGTGCAGATCGAGGGACGGCGAGGTTTTCCGGCTTCGTGCACGACGCCCGTGGAAGACGGCATGAAGATCGCCACGCAGTCGCCGCGGCTGGCGGAATTGCGGCGAAACGTGATGGAGTTGTATATCTCCGACCATCCACTGGATTGTTTGACCTGCACGGCCAATGGCAACTGCGAACTGCAAGACATGGCTGGCGTGGTCGGCTTGCGTGAAGTGCGTTATGGCTTCGCCGGCGAAAATCATTTCGACAAACAAAGTGCCGAACCAAAAGATGAATCCAATCCCTATTTCACCTTCGAGCCATCGAAGTGCATCGTGTGCAGTCGCTGCGTGCGAGCCTGCGAAGAAGTGCAGGGCACTTTTGCTTTGACGATCAGCGGTCGTGGATTTGGGTCAAAGGTCTCAGCCAGTGCCGGCGAGTTGTTTTTGGATTCTGAGTGTGTTTCTTGCGGTGCCTGCGTGAACGTCTGTCCGACCGCGACCCTGTCCGAAAAGTCCTTGATTCAACTTGGTCAGGCCGAGCGCACCGTAACGACCACTTGCGCGTATTGCGGCGTTGGTTGTTCGTTCAATGCGGAGGTCAAAGGCCAGCAAGTCGTGCGGATGGTGCCCAACAAAGCGGGCGGAGCGAACGAAGGGCATGCGTGCGTCAAAGGCCGCTTTGCCTGGGGCTATGCCACCCATCCCGATCGTCTCAAAGAGCCCATGATTCGCGCCAGTATCGATCAACCTTGGCGCGTGGTCTCCTGGGATGAAGCCTTTGAGTACGCCGCCAGCGAAATTCGCCGCATTCAAGCCAAATACGGGCGTAAGTCGGTTGGTGGGATCACGTCGTCTCGCTGTACGAACGAAGAAACATGGTTGGTGCAAAAGTTAATTCGCACCGGGTTTGGCAACAATAACGTGGACACCTGCGCGCGCGTTTGCCATTCGCCCACCGGATATGGATTGAAACAAACTTTGGGTGAGTCGGCTGGGACACAAGACTTTTTATCGGTCGCTGATTCTGATGTGGTGGTTGTGATGGGAGCCAACCCCAGTGAAGGCCATCCTGTGTTCGCTTCCCGGTTGAAACGCCGCCTCCGCGAAGGAGCGCAATTGATCGTGATCGACCCTCGCGCCATTGATTTGGTGCGGTCACCACATATTGAAGCCAAGTATCACTTGCAGTTGCGGCCTGGGACGAACGTGGCCATGATCAACGGGCTGGCCCATGTGATTGCCAGCGAAAGATTGATTGACGAAGCCTTTGTGTCGGCTCGCTGCGAGGAGCCCGCGTTTGACGCTTGGCGGGAGTTTGTCTTGCGTTCGGAGAACAGCCCGGAGATCGTGTCCGAGATCACGGGTGTCCCTGCTGATTTGATTCGTCAAGCTGCGCGGCTGTACGCCACCGCCCGCAATGCCGCGATCTACTATGGCTTGGGAGTGACAGAACACAGTCAAGGTTCGACGACCGTGATGGGAATTGCCAACTTAGCGATGGCCACCGGCAATATAGGGCGACGCGGTGTGGGCGTGAATCCACTTCGGGGGCAAAACAACGTTCAGGGTTCCTGCGACATGGGGTCCTATCCGCACGAGCTACCCGGTTATCGTTCCGTGAAGGACGACGCGACGCGGCAAATGTTCAATGCTTATTGGAACACCGAGATCGATCCGGAACCCGGCCTGCGTATTCCGGGGATGTTGAACGAAGCCGTCGCGGGAAGCTTCAAAGCGATGTACATCCAAGGCGAAGATATCGCGCAATCGGATCCCAACACCCAACACGTGCAATCCGCGCTCCGCAACTTGGAGTGTCTGATCGTGCAAGATATTTTCTTCAACGAGACCGCCAAATACGCGCATGTCTTGTTTCCGGGCGCGTCGTTCCTGGAAAAAGATGGGACGTTCACCAATGCGGAACGACGAATTTCTCGCGTGCGGAAAATCATCGAGCCGTTAGCGGGGTTGGCCGACTGGGAAGCCACCGTCGGATTTGCTCGGGCGTTGGGTGTGCCGATGCACTACAACCATCCGTCCGAAATCATGGATGAAGTCGCGGCTCTGACGCCGACCTTTGCCGGAGTATCTTACGACAAACTCGATCGCTTAGGCAGCATTCAATGGCCCTGCAATGACGATCGACCCAACGGTAGCCCGATCATGCACGTCGAAGAATTCACACGTGGCCTCGGTAGATTTGTTGTGACCGAATACGTGCCGACCAAAGAAAAGGTCACTCGAAAGTTTCCCTTGATCCTCACGACGGGGCGAATCTTGACCCAATACAACGTTGGAGCCCAAACCCGGCGAACCGATAATGTGGTCTGGCATCACGAAGATCGGTTGGAAATTCATGCCGAAGACGCCGCCGAGCGGGGGATTGTCGATGGCGATTGGGTGCATATCGTGAGCCGCGCTGGTGAAACGAAACTGCGAGCGAAGATTTCCGAGCGTGTGCAACCCGGCGTGGTCTACACCACGTTTCACTTCCCAGAATCAGGTGCCAACGTCGTTACGACCGAACTGAGCGATTGGGCTACGAACTGTCCTGAGTACAAGGTGACCGCGGTCGAAATTCGTCGCTCGGCGGAACCAACCGCATGGCAAGTGGACTTCCAAGCGACCGAACAACAGCAAGCCGAACTCAAGGGTCGCTGACCGATCCGTATGATCCGACTGATCCTCAATCAAACCATTCGGAGAACGATACATGCGTTGGAAAGGCCGAGAACAAAGCGAAAACGTCAACGATCGACGCGGAATGCGCCGAGCACCCGCAGCGGCTGCCGGTGGCGGCGGCATCTTAGTGATTGTGGTCATGTTGGCGGCCATGTATTTTGGTTTTGATCAACGTCAGGCTGCTCAAATTGCCAACCAAGTACAGCAACTGGCCGATCCCAACGACCGTCAGGCCGTCGCACCGGGCGCTGGGATTAATGACGAAGCCAAAGAGTTTATCTCGGTGGTCTTGCGTGACACCGAAAAAGTCTGGCAGAAGCTATTCCGTGAGCAGGTTCGCGGAGGAGAATACGAACCGCCGCAGCTGGAGATTTTTTCGGACTCGACCGAATCTCGCTGTGGAATGGCCAGCGCGGCGACCGGGCCTTTTTATTGCCCGACGGATCGCAGCATTTATATCGATCCTAGTTTTTTTGAACAACTGCATCGGGAACTTGGAGCCCCAGGTGATTTTGCCCAAGCCTACGTGATTGCCCATGAAGTGGCTCATCATGTGCAGAAGATTTTGGGGATCATGGAAGAAGTTGAACGCGCAAGAGGGACGGGTGAACAAAACCGGGCCTCGGTACGTCTGGAGTTGCAGGCGGACTTCTTGGCGGGCGTGTGGGCTCATCACGCCGAAAAACAGTTTCAGATCTTGGAGTCCGGGGACGTTGAGGAAGCCATTCGAGCTGCCAACAGCATTGGCGATGATCGCTTGCAAAAATTGGCTCAGGGGTACACGATACCCGAACGCTACACCCACGGCACCTCGGCCCAACGCGTGAAGTGGTTCAAAGCCGGACTCAAGTCCGGGAACTTAAGCGAGGCCAGGAAGCTATTTGAGTTGGACTACGACCAACTGTAGTGGATCCGTCTGATTTGACCGATTGGATGGTTGGAATCGACATGTCAGAGAAACCAATCATCAATCTGCAACGCGACTTTTCCCTCGCGAATTTCCCGTTCCCGACGGGTACCCGTGTGGTGACGTTGGTCGACGTATTGGCCCAAAACGGGCGGATTCTGCATCCCCGTGGCGCGGTAGGCGTCGTGGTTAGTGCTCCCGCAGATCTGCAACACGCCTATCGAGTCCGCTTCCCGGACGGCGTCGAGGATTCGTTTCAGTCCCGAGAATTGACGACGTTGGCCAAGTTTCAGACTGGCGGTCTGGGGGCCGCATCGGCGTTGCTGGGGCGCAACGATCTGTTCGACCGGGTCATCTTTCAGTGCGTGATCGGTTCTCAAGCCTATGGACTAAGCGACGAGCGATCGGACGTTGATCGAAGAGGAATTTACTTGCCTCCAGCCGATTTACACTGGTCCCTGTACGGCACTCCCGAACAGTTGGAGTGCCACGAGACCCA
>JAEUIP010000136.1 GCA_016795075.1 Planctomycetaceae bacterium
TTGCGTTGGACAGCACAAGACGCAAGTCACGATACGCACGGGGCGGATCACGAAGTTGCCCAGTCGGTCTTGAATCGGATCGGCATCGACGGCGAAGTTTGGCGCGACGTCGTGTGGAATTTCAAGAGGTACTTTGGCCAGAGCAGTTGTGCCGGGCAATCGGACGCCATGGCCGAACACGCCCAACAGCACGGAAAACGCTGGCACCGAGGTCAGAGGCACTTGCAAGGAAGTGTACGGCCGAATTAGCTTTGGCCCGATAGCTGAAACATTTCCTTCTTGATGCTCTTACCCATATTGTCGGACGTCGGACGTCGTTCAAGCATTTCCGAAACGCACAAGTTCCTCCTGGTAGTAAGCGAGCGAAGTGATCGGGTTTTGCGTCGAACGATCATCTCGTCGAGGTTCGTTTCCGCCGCTCACTCAGAAATCTCAACGCCATCACATCCGTCACGTCTCCCCCGTGACTCCAATGACTCGGCGGTCCCGCTCGCAACAAAACGTCGCCAAATTTACGTTGCAAAAGCCTCACTTAGGTGGGTGGCACCTAATGTGCCTGGCAGAAATCTCAACGCCATCACATCCGTCACGTCTCCCCCGTGACTCTAATGGCTCGGCGGTCCCGCTCGCAACAAAACGTCGCCAAATTTACGTTGCAAAAGCCTCACTTAAATGGGTGGCACCTTTTTTGCCAGCACCTTTTTTGCCACCGTTTAGATGGGTGGCACCTAAATTCTCTCTTTAATGACTGGTTCTGGGTTGGTTACGGTTTACGGAATGGCGGAACTCGCCACAAACGCTGTTTCGTCAGGCGAAGTATGAAATCGGTTTCTACAGCGGGCCAGTGATCGATTTGACCATCGGGCCAGTAGACCCTCAGCTCGATCGGGCCAACCGATTCTCCTAGACCGATGGTCCAGCGTTTTTGGCTTTCACTTAGATAACTCCCGCCAGCAACCATTGGAATTGCAGTTGTCTGTCCATCGATGACGATTTCCAGACGACCGCCGACCAATGTGCGTTGTTGTGGGTCGAACACTTCCACACACAGACCATTGTGCCGGGGAACGCCTTCATTGACGACCAATGACACAGGCGCGTCGGTATACGTGATCGCCGCTTCCATGATCCCGTCGTTGTTGTAGTCCAGGGTCGCTACGGAACGTCCATTAGCCGAGTTCCGAAAGAAGTCGCCACTTCGAGCAGATACATCGTAGAGTACGCCCTCCACGTTCTGGGCCAATTGATTCGGCATGCGAAAATTCGTCGCCGAGGGAGACACAATATGTCCGTTGGCAATCAATAAATCGATCCATCCATCCAAATCGAAATCGATTGGCACTGTGCCCCAACCTACATAGGGTCGTCCAATCACGTCGTTTCGTACTAGCTCACTTATGTCACGAAACTTCAAGTTGCCGCTGTTCGAATATAGTGTGTTTTTGGTGGCGATGTAGTTGGTTATGTACAAGTCAACTTCTCCACGACGTCCAAAATCAAATGAGGTCACGCACATACTGGCCTCCATCGCGCCATCCAGACCGAACGCCACACCCGTCGTTTCGGCAATGTCCTTCCAGTGCCCAATGGCATCGCGATGGAACATTAGATTCGCGATCCCGTCATTAGCTAGGTAAATCTCTGGGAAGAGATCTTTGTTCAAATCAACTGCAGCCACTCCAAGGCACTTGGTCGCTCCTTGAAACCCACGCTCTGGCGGCGACTCTGTGAACATTCCATTTCCGCTGTTTTCAAAAATCAGCACGGAGCCACTTTCGAGCGATTCGGGACGCGGGTACCCTAGGCCGTACGAGTAACTTGGTCGAGGCAAGTCGGGCCCCCAATGTCCGTAATTGGCCAGCAGCAAATCCACGTGACCATCTTGATTCACATCGACAATCAACGGAGCGTTCCACAGTTCATCTCCTGCTCGACGGAAGCACTCTTTTTGCGTCACGAATGTCCCGTCGCCGTGATTCAAAAGCAAGCGACCGCCCTCTTTGTTCGCGACAAAAACATCTTCAAAACCATCCTCATTGACATCACCGACTGCGCAGCCCATCGTAAAGTTAGGCTCGTCAATAGTGGCCGCCCCGCTCAAAGGCGAAAACGTTCCGTCTCGATTGCGAAAGAGCGCATCGTGAAACCGTTCGCTTGAGTCATCCGTGGCGATCTTGGAACCATTGGCAAAATAGACATCACACCAACCATCCAAATCGAAGTCAAATGCCGCTACTCCACCGCCAATGGTCTCCGGCAAGTTCAGTTGTTTCGCGACCACATCATTATAGTATTGGAAGTTCAATCCGACAGTTGAGGCCCGATCGGTGAGCCGAATCGCTCCTCCATTTGGGTCGGAATTCGTGTCTTTCGATGAATCATACAATTCGAACGTCTGAGTCGGTTTATTGGCTGTCGGAGAGGGACTGGTTGATGAATCCCCAAAGCAACCGGTAACGAGCCATGCATAGACGCACACCCACCAAGTCGCTGGCGAAGGCAACCTAGAATTCTTAAAGGCAAGTTGAAGATCCGGCTGGCAAGGTAATTTGTGCTCCAAGCTCCTAGGCTCCTAGTTCAATCGCGAATGACGCTGCCAATTTCGTTCGAATGTTCTTTTCCAGTTCGAACCAACAACCCGTTCGAGTGATCCACGTCCAATTATCGCCGGTGTGACTTCGGGCAGTGCGAGTTCCACGAGTCGCTAAGGAAGACGCACGCCGCCGAGAGATAGAGTATCATGGTTTTGCGGGGCATTGGCGAGCCCATCGAGATCCTGTAGGAGTTTGGGATGGAATTCACGTTGATTCGAGCAACCCGTATCGGTTCGATCCAAAGTCGGTTGTTCACTGTGGCGGCACTTCTAACCAGTGTCGTTGGGGTAGCAACAACTTGGTTCATTCCAGAACCGTTTCCGCTTTCGTCATCCGGAACGAGCCACTCGAATTCGTGGGCAACCGGTGTTCCAACAAAGTCTCCCCGTCCAGTTGCGAATGACGATCCGATCCTGCTTACCTTGCCGGGTGGCGTTCAGGAAGACTCGGAGTACTGGCTGCGGTGTTGGGTCAAAGTCCATGAGAATTTTTTTACGCCGCATGATCGAAATTTGTTCGAAGAATCTGTCGGTGTCCACATCAGCGGATTTGTCGGTGCCCATGAATTGTGGGTCAATGGTCAACGCATTGGTGTAGCGGGTGCATTTCCACCGAATTACGAACCGGCGGAATCGGGACTGATTCGCCACAAGGTCCCCGTGGGGACCCTGCGTCCAGATCAATGGAATGAGATCGCGTTTCGCGTCTATCAGTCAGGGCCACAAGATGGATTCCATTCAAGCGTTCCGTTCATCATGAACTACTTTTACGAATGTGTGTTCGCAGGATCTTGGGAACTGATTCGAGACACAGATTTTCGGCCAGGCCCCGCATTGGCCGAACAGCCGTCTTTCGCCGCGTTCCATGAATTTCGTGATTCGCAAGAAGTATTGGGGCGAGCAGAACAGGTCCCTGGTCCGCGTTTGCCTCCGTTGGAAGCCGCGGCGGCCATCGACACTCGCGGTGATCTGCGTTTTGAAATGCTACTTCACGAACCAGAAATCGCTCAGCCTTTTCACTTTAGTTTTGACCAACGAGGTCGTCTGTGGGTCGCCCAATGCCGACAGTATCCGTATCCTGCCGGCTTGAGAATGCTCAGTCGCGATCGTTACTATCGTTCGCACTATGATCGAGTCCCCTTGCCTCCACCGAATCATGATCCTGGATCGGATTTGATTTCGATTCACGAAGACACGGATGGCGATGGTCGGTTTGATCTGCACAAGACGTTTGTCAGTGGCCTGAACTTGGCGAACGCCGTGGTCAAAGGTCAAGCCGGAGTTTGGGTGATGCACACTCCGTATTTGCTATTTTATCCGGACGCAAATGATGACGACGTACCCGACGGTCCACCGGAAATTCACTTGAGTGGGTTCGGATTTGAAGATACACACGCGATGGCCAACGGACTGGTTTGTGGACCGGATGGTTGGTTGTACGGTTGCCAAGGCAGTTCTACCTCATGCCGCGTGAGTCGACCCGGGATCGAGCCACCAGGTGCGGCGGGTGTGTATTTCGAGGGTTGCATGGTGTGGCGTTACCATCCGGCATCAAGAGCATTCGAAATTTTTTCGGAAGGTGGTGGGAACACGTTTGGCTTGGAATTCGACAAAGCCGGTCGGTTGTACTCGGGACACAATGGCGCGGACACGCGTGGGTGGCACTTTGTGCAAGGCGGATTTTACTTGATGCAACATGCCGACCCCGGTAAGTTTGGACCTCCCCGAAATCCGTACGCGTTTGGCGACTTGCCGATGATGGCGACATCCACACCGGTTGTCAGATTCAGTCACTTTGGGGCATTTGCTGATGGCTCGACACTTCCCTCCGAACTACAAGGCAAACTGTTGGCGCTGGATCCATTGCATAGCGAGGTCATCGCCATTAGTCGTCAGACACGCGGTGCAACGTTCTCGACAACGGATGAAGGTGTCATTGTCAAGAGTCGGGACGAGGCGTTCCGGCCGGTCTATATCGCCAACGCTCCAGATGGTTCGATTTTTGTTGCCGACATGTACGAATATTACATTGCTCATGGCCAGCACTATCAAAACCAAATCGATACAACGACCGGACGAATCTATCGTTTGGCGGGAGCCGGTTCGACGTTGGAAAACAACGTCTCGGCAACTGCCGCGTCAAATGAGGAACTCGTGCAGTGGTTGGACCATCCGAACAAATGGCATCGATACGCCGCCAGTCGTGAATTGGGCCTTCGAGGCGATGCAAAGATGGAATCGCAACTAAACGACTCCTTCGATGATTACACAGATAACGCCGCTTTGCACGCCCTGTGGGCCCTCCAACAAATGAACGCCTTGCGCGCGGACACTTGGCAAAAGGCCTTGGTTCATCGCTCGGCGGAAGTTCGCATGTGGGCAGTTCGGTTATTGGGAGATCGGTTCGGCATTCAACGGAACTTGGGCCTTCCACCGGTAAGTACCGTTCAAGACCCTCAACTCTTGTCGATGCCGACAGAAATTCAATCATCTTTATTGAAACGGGCCGCCGAAGAGCCTGATCCTGAAGTTCGGTGCCAGATTGCCGCGACCGCGCGACGACTTCCGTTGGAGCAAGGATTGCAGATTCTAGGTTTGCTGTTGGTTCGCGACGAAGACGTCAACGACCCGTACATTCCTTTGATGTGTTGGTGGGTGCTGGAAGCCCATCTCCCTCAATCGGTTGATGAAGTCATGGAGTTTTTTCGCGACATTCGTTTGTGGTCACGTCCCATCGTTCGCGAACATATTCTGCCGCGACTGACGCGGCGGTTGGCAGTGGATGGGAAGCGGCAGGATTTGTTGCGCGTCGCAGAACTCCTGAGACGCTGTCCTTCTACCACCGAGGTATCAGCCGTTTTGCGCGGCTTCGAAGAAGCTTATCATGGCCGCGCGATGACGGCTTTGCCGGATGAATTGTTGCAGGTACTGGACTCGGTTGGAGGCGGTTCTCTTTTGTTTCGAATGCGGCAGGGGCATTCCGATGCCTTCGAGTCGGCTTTCGCGAAGATTTTGGACGCACAACAACCATTACCGGAGCGGTTGAATCTGCTTCGGGGGTTGGGCGAACTGAACTATCCAACGGCAATTCCCGTTTTGTTGAATTTGATCGCGACCGAGCAACCGAGTGACCTGCAGCGTGCTGCCTTCGTCGCGTTGGGTAAATACGATCGAGCGGAAATAGCGGCGACCACATTGGACCTGCTTCCGAAATTACCCGCGGAGACTCGTGCCGCAGCGATTGCCTTGCTGGTGAGCCGCCCGGCGTGGACGAGAAGCCTTGTGGAACAGCTCCCAACGGGTCACATTTCCACCTCGTGGCTATCTGCCAACGTCGTGGATCAGCTGCGGACCAGTTCCGATGTCCATGTTCGAGAAGTTATCGCAAAGTTGTTTCCAAGGCCGGATGGAGCGGTCGGTGATGTTCGAACTCAATTAGAGCGGATCGAAACTATTTTGCGTGAAGGGGCCGGGAACCCTTACGCAGGCGAAAAAATCTACATGGAACGGTGCTCGGCTTGCCACAAGCTGTTTTTTAAGGGTGGAAACTTGGGTCCAGATCTTACCAGCTACCAACGCGACAATCTGGGAACGATGTTGGTCAGCATCGTCAACCCCAGTGCGGAGATACGGGAAGGTTTCGAACTGTTGCGAGCACTGACGGTCGACGGTCGGGTGGTCCAGGGTTTTCCGGTCCAACGCGACAGCCAAATATTGGTGCTTCGAGGTCCAGATGGCCAGGACATTTCATTGGCGATGGAAGAGTTGGAACAAGTGGAACCGGCGGGCCGCAGTCTAATGCCGGACGGTCTGTTGAACGATCTTGAGCCCAACCAAATTCGAGACCTACTTGCCTATTTGCGAATCTCGCAGCCGTTCACCAACTAGGCATTGACCTAAACGTTGGTTGCGTTTTCGGGCGAGCCGGCAAAAACCCGGACGAAAGAAATGACCGGAGCGGGTCAGACCCGATTGGGGACCGACCTATCTAGGTTTGTGAACCATGTTTGCCCTTGGGCTACCGATTCCCTGGATTTGTCGAAATTGCAGCGTTTGGGTTGGAGAATTTGAACGGATCGTCCGAAGCAAATTTTCCGGCAACGAGCTCGTTTCCCCAGACTTTTGTCAATGGCCTCGACAAAACTGGGAAAATTGGGGTTAATACCAACCGAGTCGTATCGGGGAGAAATCGCGTCGGAGTTTTTCGGCCGCGGGTTTTGACTCCGCTGTATTGTGAGACGTTTGGGAAGGTCGAGGGATTAGGCATGGCACTGTTCGAAATTGAAACCGATGGCCACATCGTGATCACTTGGGCAACTGACGAACAGGCGGCTCGCGAAGTGGTCGCGGACGCGTTCCCATACGAGTCGGTCCGTCGGTTGGTAAAACGCCCTCGCGACAGTTGGGTGATTAGCAAGAGTGCGCTCGGGTTGATGTCTCGGGAGACGAATCCCTGCGTGGTCGCGCGGGAGTGCCTGCAGTCCGCCGGTGGCGACAAAGTCCGTGCTGTACGTTTATACATGAATCAAACGGGCGACGATCTGGACACGGCGAAAAAGGCCATCGAATCGAATATGGCGATGGGTTGGTAATGGCCCACGATGTGTTGGCCGATTGGTCGGATCGTTCGGCGTTGTTGGATTTTCTTGTTCGTCGGTTTCCCGTGGACCGCGAGGTCGTCGAAATCGCCGATTTGCAGATTGAAGTATTTTCGGTTGCGAACCCCCACGATCAAATCGACCGGTTGATGGGCGACGTCGTGGATGGCGATTTTCAGTGGGAGCCGTTTTGGGCTCAGGCTTGGCCCAGTGCCCGTCGGTTGTCGAGCTGGATGTTGCAGGAAGAGCGGCGAGCGTCGTGGTCCGGTTTGCGAGTGCTGGACCTTGGTTGCGGCGTGGGCCTGTGCGGGTGCGTCGCGGCGGCACTGGGGGCGAAGGTGACTTTGGCGGATTATGCGGAACCCGCGATGTGGTTTGCTGCGCTGAACGCATGGCCGTGGCGCGAACAAGTGACCGCGATGGTTTACAATTGGCACACCGATGTTTTCCCCGAAAAGTTCGATGTAATCTTGGGGGCGGATATTGTCTACGAGCAACGAAACTGGTCGGCGTTGGCAAAATTCTTCGATGAGTATTTGGTGGAGGGCGGCCAAATTATCCTGACGGAACCAGGGCGTGAAACTGGCGAGACTTTCCAGAATTACCTTCGCCCCCACGGCTGGCAGATTACGTCGACGGTATTGAGCCAACTGGAAAACAACCGCCCATTGCGTCTATTGTTGGCCGCACGCCCGTCGAAGTGAACGATGGTCCTGCGACGGAATCATTGGTCCAAACTAGACCTTGTTACGCCTGAGAAATGGACGAACTGCGTCTGCCCAAATCGCAGAAATTTTTCCGATCAAAACCAGATATCGGCAAATCTCTTCACTGGCGAAATCAAACAAAGTATTGGTAACGACGCCACTGCCTTGGATTGACCCTTTGGAGTTGCATCCAGGTCGTGCTAGGATGTTCGCCGTGGGTTCAAGAGCCAATCCCAAAAACGTATGACGTAGGGAGGCGAATTCAACGCTTTCGTGTTGTTGGTGCGATGCCGGAGAGGGTCACCCCTGTTTGGGGATCGGGTCGAAACGAAGTGTTTCCAAGGTTGAAAGGCAAGTTCATGACGGCGCGTCCAGCGAACCAATTACGTCCAGTAAAAATCAAACGTGGCTTTACCAAAACATCGCCGGGGAGTGTCTTGTATCAATGTGGCGGTACAACCGTGCTATGTACCGCGAGTATCGACGAAACGGTCCCGCCATGGCTTGCAGCACAAGGTTGCGGATGGATCACTGCCGAATACAGCATGTTGCCGGGTAGCACGTCGACTCGGAAACCCCGTGAACGGAACAAAGTGGATGGACGGACGACCGAAATACAACGCTTGATTGGGCGAAGTCTTCGAGCGATTGTTGACACAACGAAATTGGGGCCGCGGACGATTACGATCGATTGTGATGTATTGGAAGCGGATGGCGGGACGCGGACGGCAAGTATCACCGGTGCATTTATCGCGTTGGTCGACGCATTGCATCTGGTTCGTTCGAAGTTGCCTAACCCCGCCGAGTATCCTCTGACCGATAGTGTGGCGGCGATCAGCGTGGGTTTGGTCGACGGAAAGACCTATTTGGACTTGGACTATCCGATGGACAGTGCGGCTGAAGTGGACATGAACGTCGTCATGACCGGACGAGGCAGGTTTGTCGAAATCCAAGGCACCGGCGAAGAAGCCACGTTTGATGAACAGCAGTTAAACAGTTTGTTGCAATTAGCTCGCGGCGGGATTCGCCAATTGACCGATAGTCAAAGGCAGGCACTTGGGCGTCGTTGGCCGTTTGAATAAGGCACTTGGAGTAGAAGATGATTGGCTTTATTGGCAGTGGACAAATGGCGCGGGCTTTGGCGCGGGGATTTATCCAGCAGGGTCGATTGCTGGGCGGCGAAATCTGTTTTACGAATCCTGGCGACGCCAATGCAGACGCGTTTCTGCAGGCGGTACCCGGCGCGCGTCGGTTGGCATCGGCGGAGTTGGTCGTCCGCGAGGCGGCTCAGGTATGGGTCGCGGTCAAACCTCAGATCATTCGGAGTGTCTTGGAGCCATTGAAGGGCAAATTTCGAAACGACCAAGTCTTGGTTTCGGTGGCCGCTGGCGTCACGCTGGGCAGTTTGTCTCAATGGACTGGCCATTTGAAAATTGTGCGAGTGAGCCCTAGCACTCCAGCGGTTGTTGGCCAAGGAATCTCGATCCTGTCGCATTCTGCGGACGTTACTGAAGTCGAGACGGAACACGTGCGTTCTTTGCTGCAAACTGTTGGTTCGGCATGGGACGTTCCGGAACGATTGATTGACCCGATCAGCGGCTTGACCAGTTGTGGTCCAGCTTTTGTAATGACGATTATCGAGGCCCTAAGTGACGGGGCGGTTCGTGCCGGAGTGCCGCGCGACCTGGCGAATCCGCTGGTTCTTGAACTATTGGCGGGCTCCACGTCCTTGGTACAAAAATCAGGGTTGCACCCGGCACAGTTGCGGGAACAAGTCGCCAGTCCGGCGGGGTCGACGATTGAAGGTTTGGTCGCGTTGGAAGAGGGAGGGCTTCGTGCCGCGCTCATCAATGCCGTTAGCCGATCCGCTCGGCGCGCGAGCGAGTTAGGTCGGGTGGCCCTCGCGAATGATTCGGCAACCATGCCAGGCAATGGAAAGTAGTTTCGGAGTCGTATCAAAAGGCGAAAGGATTGGAACATGCAAGCGAAAGAAATCTCTACGGGCGCGATCGTGGTGTATGAAGGTGAGCCAGTTCTGATTGAAACATTAAAAGTTCAGACTCCGTCTGCACGTGGTGCGGCAACGCTGTACAAATACCGCGGCCGGAATTTGGTTACGAAGGAAAAAGTTGACTTTGTGCTAAAGGGAGGCGATTCCCTGGATGAAGCTGATTTTGAAAAACGATCCGTGAGCATGATGTACACGGATCAAACTCACTTGCATTTGATGGACAATGAGACTTACAACCAATTTGCCTTGGAACTGACAGCAATTGAGTGGGAACGCAACTTCTTGGTGGACGGCTGCGAAGGACTGTTTGCACTGATTTACAACGACGAGTGTGTTGGTATTCAAGTGCCGGTGACTGTGGAACTGACCGTGACTCAGTGTGATCCGGGCGTTCGCGGAAACAGTGCCACGTCGCGGGCGAAACCGGCGACGTTGGAGACCGGGTTCGTCATCCAAGTACCGGAGTACCTAAAGGAAGGCGAGCGAGTCAAGGTGGACACGCGGACCGGCGAGTTTCTCTCGCGGGCTTAGCGGTCTTTGGCTTTGTCTCCCGACGGCGCCCGACCAGGGTTGAATCCAGCGGAGCGCCGGCACGATGCCGAAGAAAAGAGGCATGACCGGCAAGGGGCGGACTTTTCTTGGGACCAAGCCTACCGTTGCTTGTTAGGACGCGGGTTGCCAGGAAATTTGCCGGTCAGTGTGGACTCGGCTTGTTGGTAATTGGGGTCGCGATACTTGGTCGGCTCGGCGGAACGCAACAAGTACATCAGCACAGCGCGAAGGAGCAAAAATCCGACGAGCGAGCCGATGGCGACGTTGACAATCGTCCATGGATTTTGGGTCGCGAATGCAAGGCCAATGATTCCGACGCTCGCAATAATGACGAGGGAAGTTAGCGTCAGTCCGTTTCGTCCGTTCATCGATACGTTCCTTTTTGCAAGAGTTCGGACCGTTTAAAGAAGTCTCCGTGTTTTTGATCAATTTTGAGGTTTTCTGCTTGGGAGTTTCCCGCCCGATCCGGGAGAAACTACTGTCTAATTCGTTTCGAGAATGAAATCCTTGGATGCGTTTAGTTTTTCCACTCGACTCCTTTGTTGAACGGTTAACGGCTGCAACCGCAAATGTTCGATGTCGCGATTCAACGAAAATTGAACGGCATTCCGAACATCAGAACGTGTTTGAGCGGGGGCCATAAAGACACCGACAGATCGTCGTTCCAAGTCACGTAGCAATCGCACCCCCGGACTCGCTCATTCCCGGTTCGAGTCTCGCTCAATTGACCCTGAACGGGAGCAGCCGATCCTTGATGCGCCGGCTCGTCTAGGTTCGCGGGCTTGCTTGCGGTATTTCTAGGTTCGCGGTTGTTTGGACTCTCGCGGTTTGTCTTTCAAATTCTGCTGTGAACGTGCCCCTTGCTTTACGGGCACGTCATTGCTAGGATTTGCGACTCATGACCGCACCTCGTCCACTTAACGTCGAGGTGGGAGTCAATGACGCCCGCGAGTTTTCTTCGACGGGCGTCTTTTGTTGCGATTCGTCGCAAGATAACCTGTCGGCGCGTCTGCGAGATCGTAGGCGTGAAGAACCAGCAGGATAGACCGACCTAAGCTACTGGGAAACAAGGGTTTAGGAGAATTAGGGAGCGTAGCTCAGTCGGTAGAGCACCGGACTTTTAATCCGTAGGTCCTGGGTTCGAGCCCCAGCGCTCCCATTTTTGGCCCGCAACAGAGTCTCCGTCGATGGCAGATTACTTGGGTGCCGACTAGAGCCGGTTTCGCTGGCGGCGGTGCCCTGTGATTGACCCAAAGATGCTTGTGTAGCTAGGTTTAACTGGAGTTGGTGTACTGGCTTCATCCGGCGGGTAGCTGAAATGAGCTCTATCATTTTTCCCGCGGTCATGGGCCGGCATTCCTGCGCTCGGTGAATTTCCCCGCTTTCCCTCGCAGCACTTGGGCTGAATCGGACACGTTCGCGTTTGATGGACCAGCCGACTTCACTGAACGTTAGAGTTTGGCCTAGTGGAAGTTCGAGGGCTCCATTTCACTCGGGGCATGGGTGATATTCGAGATATGATTGCGTGTTTGGTGGCTCGGTTCGAGTTCTAGAGACATAATCACGTTGGGAACTCTCCCAACAATCGTAAGTGGCTTCGGAAGTAAAACGTGAATATTCAACGAAATCCCACTCGAGCCGTTCGGATTGGAACTGTGACCATTGGCGGCGGGAACCCGATTGCCGTTCAGAGCATGACGGCAACCAGTACTCAAGATATTGACGCGACCGTATGGTTGGTCAACCTGATGCACGAGGCGGGTGCCGACGTGGTTCGGATTGCGGTAGATAGCAAGAAAGACGCCGCTGCGGTGGCGGAGATCCGGCGACAGACGACAGCCAATCTATGTGTCGATCTGCAAGAGAGTTATCGCTTGGCCGAGGAAGTGGCGCCCCATGTGGACAAAGTCAGGTACAATCCTGGCCACTTGTATCATCATGAGAAACAGAAGCCTTGGCAAGAAAAAGTTGCTTTTTTGGCAAAAGTGGCGAAGGACAACGACATCGCATTGCGTATTGGCGTGAACTGTGGCAGTGTGGATCCTGACCTCAAGGATCGATTCCCGGCCCATGATTCGATCAGTCCGATGTTGGAAAGTGCGTGGGCTCATTGTCGTGAACTGGACAATTTAGGTTTCACGCGATTTTGCGTGTCATTGAAGGATTCGGACCCTAGTAAAGTTGTCGAGATCAACCGTCGGTTCGCGGCGGAGCGACCGGACGTGCCGATTCACTTGGGAGTGACGGAAGCTGGGTTGCCTCCTGACGGAATTATCAAGACCCGGGTGGCATTCGAGCAATTGATCGGACATGGGATTGGGGACACGGTCCGCGTTTCTTTGACGGTGCCGAATCCGCAAAAGGGCCTGGAGATTACCGCCGCACGAGAAATCCTGAGCGACATCTACGCGGGCCGAGTTAGGAGCGTTGTCAATTTTGGCGACGGCTTGAATATTATTTCGTGTCCAAGCTGTTCACGTGTCGAAAACGCGGCCTTCGTCGAACTGGCCCAGCAAGTGAAGGCCATGACGGCTTATGCAGCCAAGTACCAATTGACGATCGCCGTCATGGGCTGCCGCGTCAATGGACCTGGTGAGACGGATGACGCGGATCTCGGTTTGTGGTGCGGCCCTAATTTTGTCAACTTGAAGCGTGGTCCTATCGAATTGGGCCAATATCCGTATGAAGACATCCTGCCACGACTAAAGAGCGAACTAGACGAATTGATTGCTCAGAAGTCGGTTGTTAACTAGGGAGTCGCTGGGATAACCTAGGATCATGGTGGAACAAAACGGGAGTGATGGTGTTGATCGCGACCTCGGCTCGGAAGAGGGCTCGGAGGAAGCCGTTGCACTCGCATTGTTCGAGTTATCTAATCGTTTGCAGGCTGGCGAAGACCTTAGTGTGGAGCAAGCGGTCCAGGCGTATCCTCGATTCGAGCAGGACATTCGTGAATTGTGGGGCACGATGGTCGTGGCTCAGGCTGTGGGCAAGTTCCGCGCGAAGGAAGCTGCCGAACAGTTGGCGTCCTCAAGCGATACGATCGACCGATTGATGCTGGACGCGCAAGGAGATCTTCAGGCAAGCGATGAGGTTGAAGGATCCGAAGTTGAGACTCGTTTGCCGGCGACCTTTGGCGACTTTGAATGGTGGGACCAATGGGGGCGGGGTGGGATGGGAGTCGTGTATCGAGCACGACAGATTAGCTTCAACCGATTTGTTGCCTTAAAACTGATTTTGCGCGGCTCGTTAGCCACCCGCGAAGAACGCCTGCGGTTTCGGAGCGAAGCCGAAGCGGCGGCCTGTTTGGATCATCCCTACATTACTAAAGTCTATCAGTATTCGGACGACGGACGTCATGCGTTTCTTTCGATGCAATTGATCGAAGGTTGCACGCTGTTGCAATTTATGTTGACGGAACCTGCTCCCAGTGTCATCGCTGAGATCTTGTCGAAAGTGGCGTCGGCGATTCAATACGCCCATGAACGGGGCGTGTTGCATCGAGATTTGAAGCCGTCCAATATTTTGATTGACGAAAACTTGAACCCTCACGTCGTGGATTTTGGGTTGGCCAAACATCACGTGAAACGAACCGTCACGGAGTCGAACGATGCCCCGCTGGCTCCTTTGACGGACACCGGAGCCATTGTCGGAACGCCCGCGTATATGGCACCTGAGGCCGCGTGCGGTCGGGGCGGGGACGTTGGTCCTGCCAGCGACATTTATTCGCTGGGTGCCGACGGACAACCGGGAGGAGAAGGCGTGGACGCCGACATCGGCAACTGGAATCTGGACGACTAGACCGCACGCGGCAAGGCGCCGAAATGACCGGGCCGGCGCGCGGTTTCACA
>JAEUIP010000137.1 GCA_016795075.1 Planctomycetaceae bacterium
CGCGTTAGTTCCCAAGCACCGAGCCGTCGCGCTGAGTATGCCGTTGCGGCAAGCGCACGTCTATGCAGCGCAAGGATTCTTGGCGGTTGGAATCGTGCATACGGCGATCACGCTGCCTTGGCTGTTCCGTTTTGGCTTGCAGCAATATTGGCCATACATCGCCATGGGTTTGGCATTTGCCGGAATTGGTGTCTGGCATTACTTGCAGCGTCGAAGATTAATCGTCTTGGCCGAGCCGTTGGCAACGACTCTGCTATTCTTCCCGGCGTTGGCGGCGTTGTTGTCGTTGGGCTTGGAATCTCAAACGGATCGCTCGTTGGTGATGTTGTTGGCGGGCTTGGTGTACGGGGCACTGGCCGTGACCCATCCAGGATTCTGGACGCGTTTGACCGCGTTTGCATTTGGAAATTTGGCGTTATGGCTCTTTATCGAACGCTACCCCATGTGGACCTTTCAGAACCATCCTCAGTTGTGGCTGATTCCACCGGCCGTCACCGCACTGATTGTTTCACGAATCGAACAGCATCGCTTGGGAGCAACGGCGGCTGCGTCCGTACGTTATCTGGCGTTGGCCGTGATCTACGTAAGTTCGACCAGCGAGATTTTTATTCAGGGGATTGGCAAGAATTTGGCGCCACCCATGATCCTGGCTTCGTTAGCACTGCTGGGAATGTTTGTGGGTATGGCTTTGAAAGTCCGCGAGTACATTTTTCTGGGAGCTTTGTTTCTGTTGGTGGCGATGTTTACGATGGTCTGGCATGCACAGCAACAATTGAATCACGTTTGGCCGTGGTGGGCATTTGGAATTAGCTTGGGCATCGGAACGTTGGTCTTCTTTGCGATCTTCGAGCAACGCCGCAATCAGCGGAGACGACTGCAAGAAGCGAGTCAAGAACCACCTGCGCCCGGTGAAGAAATCACGTAGCGCGAGATTATCCGTTCCGCCAAGTTCCCATCGACCGTTGCCGCATTGGTATTAGTCGCCTTCGGTTGGGGTGGTGTCACGAAAAAAGGCGGGAGAGGAGCGTGATGGGCTCTTCTCCCGCCTAAGTTTCGTCCGCGAATTCGATCCAAGGATGTCGAACCAGGGGAGCTGTACCAAGGGCACAGCGCCTTGGCGATCACGGCCGCATCCTATTTTCGCGTCATGGTCATGACCGCGTTGCCCAATTCAGGCAGAACCTGGCGCGTTCGCTGCACTTGCTTGGACTCGGGAGAGAGCCAAAACGTGGTGGCAACCGCAGGGTTGTCGACACCCGACATATCAACTCGCAACCATTCACCCGCATCCGTTTGTTCTTTACCCACGACCTGAAGGCGATATGGGGTTACCTTCAAATTATTGAGATCCGCCACATTGACAATTAGCTCGTAGTCTTCGGTCAACGGGAGGCCGCTGACAATAAAGTTTCGACCCGGGCCGTCACAGAGCAAAGCGCCGGTGTAAGCCAACTTTTGAGTTTGCCCGGCAACCGAGACTTCCACTTCCTGCTGGCCGTAAGTGGCGGAAATCGACTGAGGACCTTGGGCCATGGTTCGCGACAAAGGTTGTAAACTCGCCGAGTAATTTCCTTCGTCGAGCATTTCTCCGAACGGTGCTTTGGTCCGGCTAGTGATTTTCCAACCATCACCGTCGCGGCTAACCGTTCGTAGCGTTTCCATCTGGAACTGTTGACCTTGGACTTCGATGCTGACGTCCCATTTCTCCTCGCCCGCGCTGATGTTCAAATCCAGCTCAGGTAAAGAGGGAGCAATGGTGACGGCCGCTGGTGGGGTATAGGTGACGGTCGAAATATCCACTCGTAGTTCCGCCAATCGTTTGGCAACTTCCTCTGGCATCTCCGCTTGGAATCGGCCTTTCAATTTTTCGGCCAAGAAGCGTTCGATTTCGGCGTACATCGCCATGTTGTTGACGGGTTTCGCAAACCCGTGTCCTTCATCGTCGGCGAGTATATAGCTGACATCGTGGCCACGATCACGAAGTGCGATCACGATCTGATCGGCTTCCGCTTGCTTGACGCGAGGGTCGTTGGCTCCTTGAATGATCAGAAGCGGCCGTTTGATTTGGTCGGCTTTGAAGAGCGGACTAGCCGCACGAATTCGTTGTTCACCTTCCGGAGTACTGGGGTCGCCCACCATGCCGAACAAGAAAGCGCGAGCAGCTTCCCAATAGGGCGGCACCGAGTCCAGAAGCGTAAACAGATTGCTCGGGCCAACGATGTCGACACCACAAGCATAAACGTCAGGAGTATAGGCCAGGCCCGCCAAAGTAGCGTAACCGCCGTAACTTCCGCCCATGATCGCGACCCGATCCTTGTCGGCAATGCCTTGTTCGATCAAATACTTGACACCCCAAGTGATGTCGTCCTGCATCAGTTTGCCCCACTGCAAGTCACCGGCATTCAAGAACGCTTTGCCATACCCGCCGCTCGCCCGGAAGTTGGGTTGCAGCACGGCGTAGCCACGATTGGCGAGAAATTGAACATCGGCGTCAAAACCCCAAGTGTCACGCGGACCTTTAGGACCACCATGAACCAAGATGACCACGGGCAAGTTTTTCGGTTCCATGCCGGCTGGGACAGTCAAGTACGCCGGAATCTCCAACCCATCACTGCTGGGGTATCGAATCGATTTCATCGGCGCCAAATGTTGCTCGACTGCCTTCAGTTCGGGACGTGGGGTGTACTGATGAATCAGTTCTTGAGTCACTGCATCAAAGTACCATGCCTCCGAGGCATATCGATCACCGGAAACCGCAACTAAAAACTTCTTGTAGTCCAAAGTGGAACTTTGGAAGCTGACTTCGCGGCCAGGAAACTTCTGTCGCAAGAATTGGTAGTTGGCTTCCCAGTTCTTGTCTCGCCAGTAATAGCGAGTTTGATCTTCCGTATAGGAGGTCGAAATAATCTGCCGAGTGTTGCGATCGATTTGCAATGAACCAAAGTCCACGCGGCCCGTCGGATCACTTTCGATCAACTCCATGGCCAAAGTGGTAACGTTCATCTTGTAAAGGGTCGACAGATTCAAGTCGCCTTTGTTGGTGACCAAATAAATGTGTTCGTTGGTTGCGTCCCATCCAGCAACCGCAGCATTTTCCGTCACCGACGTTTCATAGATCGGAGTCAAGCCACTGGCGTCTTTGCGCAGCAAAACGGTATTGCCTTGCTCGTCAGTCCGACTCAACAATCGCAGGTTGTCATCCCAGTCGAATTCGTAACCAGTGATGCGGTCGGTGTTTTCGTACAAGAGCACCAATTCACCCGTCGAAATATCCAATTGATAGAGATCGTGCCATGCTTTGTCACGATCGTTCAACGATACCCACATCCGATCCGGGTTGCGTTGACTGGCGTGCATGATTTGTGCAGTCACATCTTCCCGTGGTGTCAAATTGCGAGATTCGGGAACTTGACCGCCGGGCAAAGGACTCGCATTGGGGTCGACTGCGAAAACGTTGATGTTTTCATCGCCGTCCTTGTCCTTCGCGTATAACAAGTAGCGTCCATCTTCCGTCCAAGAGTAGCCGTACAACGGCCGCGTGCTGTTGGTCAACGGCCGAGCGTCTTCAAAGGGTTGGTCGAAGGCTTTGACCCACACATTCATGATGCCATTGTAAGGTTTCATGAACGAGATCCACTTGCCATCGGGACTGAGTTGTCCACCTGCAATTTGCGGATTGCCAAAGAATAGTTGGCGATCCAAAATGGGCGTGTCCGGCGCTTGGGCGGCCGCCGATGCCGTCGACACAATGGTCATGAGTAAACTCGCAATCAAGGAAAGCGGCTTCATAGAAACCCTGGGGGTGCGGGAGATTGTCAACGGTCATGCTTTAACCGTTAAGACGGGATAAAAAGCTTTAGCCACGTTGCCAAAGCGTAGAGTTATTGTTCGAAGAATCGATACTTGCACAAGCGGTACATCTGCGAATGGGTCATGGACTCCTCCGCGCGTTCGATCTCGGCACGATGATGGTCGTGCGCCATCTGCGTCACGAAAAATTCTGCAGAAGCCGGTATTTGGTAGCGCCACACCCCGCCACGTTCTGGCGAACGCGACTACCGGTGCAACCGCCATCTACATTCTGGCGAACGAGTAGCAGAGGTGACTGTTGCGATCCGTCGCAGCGGCAGTGTCATCCGAGTTCAGGCGAAGCGAGCTACCGTCGCTCGAGGGAGGATTGGCGCGAAGCAAATGCCGTCGTCGAGACCGATGATTCAAACAAAACGCGCGAATTTACTCGGGTTGTTACATACATTGACTTGACATGCATAAGGATTCTAGGTATCATTCCAAGGACCGTACGGGCAATCGGGTGGAGGTCGTTTCGAACATTGTGTGGGAGTGGCATGGCTGTGAATGAATTGTCTAAAGACTTTATCGCCGCGTCCGCGACGCCGCTGGTTCTTTCGATTTTGAATCAAGGGGATAGTTACGGATACGCGATCATTCAACGGGTTCGTGAACTGTCCGATGGGGAGTTGAATTGGGCGGATGGTATGCTGTACCCAATCTTGCATCGTCTTGAGAAGCAAAAGCTCATCGAGTCCTATTGGGGCAAGGCTGAGAATGGTCGCGATCGAAAGTACTATCGCCTGCGTAAGCCAGGAACTGTCGAGCTCATCCGGCTAAGATCCAACTGGCAGTTGATTGACGCCATTCTCAGGAAGACACAGGAGGTGCGTCCGTGTTCGACTTAAACCGAAGTGTAAAAAAGTTGGCAGCGCACGTGTGTGGGGGCTGGATAGCGCGGCGTTTGCACCAAACCGAGATCGAAGATTATTTGTTCTGTGTGATCGAAGAGAATGTTCGGGGGGGACTGAACGAGCAGCAAGCCTTCGATAGAGCTCGGGAGCAGATCGGTGAGGCGGCGACGCTCCGCGCCGAGTTGAAACGAGCCCGCAAATCCGAGAGGTCTTGGCAATCGATGGCGACGACGGCGATCGTGTTGTTGGCAATCGCTGGAGTTCTGTGGCAGCAAAGCGAATTGTCTCGGCAAGCTGCTACGGACTTATTGGCGGTCGCCGCCATGCCTTTGAAATGGCTCGGATTGCTGGCGTAAGAACTTGGTGGTCCGTCAATGCAGGCAAGTCTTGAATCAAGCATCGGATTCTAGTCTGTGCCCTAATTAGGCTTCGACCTGCTCTGGTTATGTCTTCTTTTCGAGATGCTTTAAGCCCTCTACCGACACCGCCTAGAACCAGATGAGGAAATGAACGTGCACAATCAAAATGGTCGAGGATTTGTTAACCCGTGCGTCTTCAGTTGGATGCGTCGGACAGGCTGGCTTTTGCTTGGTCTGATTGTCAGTGGAATTGGTGAACCAACGTTTGCTCAAACCGAGTGGCGTAGTTGGCGTGGTGATCAAGCCAACGGGGTTGCGGCGGCATGTGACGTCCCATCTGAATGGAATTTGGAAGAGGGCTCGAAGGCAATTAAATGGAGAATTCCGCTTCCTGGAGCGGGGAATAGTAGTCCGATTGTCAGCAACGGAATGGTGTGGATCACCCAATACGAACCAGACTCGGGGGAACGCCAACTCCGCTGTTACAGCATCACCGACGGACAAGAGAAATGGGTCTATGGGGTCAAGAGCGAACAAAACGAACCGACTCATCCGACGAATCCTTTTTGTTCGGCAAGTCCTGTTACGGATGGAGAGTATGTCGTTGCTTACTTGGGCTCCGCTGGGATTTATTGTTTTCGGCAAAACGGCGAGTTGGTTTGGAAGCAAAACCCTGGCTCGCCGCAACATTTGTTCGGTCAAGGAGCATCGCCTCTGATTCACAATGGACTCGTGACGATGAATTTTGGGCCTGGTACCGAGCAATTCTGGATTACTTGGGATCTGGTTACTGGAGAAGAAAAGTGGCGGATCGAGATCCCAAAGGTGGATGCTCCGAATCCGTTTGACGATCCCAACGGACCCAAACTTCCACCGGATAGCAAACTTCGCGATCCCTTTGGAACTTGGGCGACTGCCGTTTCCGTCAAGAATGAAACTCGCAACGAGTTGATCTTGGCCAATCCGAAAAAGTTACTGAGCGTCAATCCGTTGACCGGCGAGATCTTGTGGGAGTGCCAGGGAACTGCGGATCAAGTCTTCTGTAGTCCGATTGTTGTGGGCGATTCGATTTGCATGCTCGGCGCCAGCGCCCTGTTGGTGCGGATGGGTGGCACGGGTGATGTCACCGACACGATGCGGACTTGGTTTCGCGAAACGGATCGGGGTCGAATCGGCTCGGGTGTGGTCGTCAATGGCGCAATCATCGCCAACGACATGCAGGGCATCGTCGAAGCGATCAACTTGGAAGATGGCAAGCGTATGTGGCAAGAGCGGCTTACGAGTGGTGGCGGTTCTGAAAGTTGGTCCAGTCTCGTTCGTGCTGGGGAACGATTGTTTGCCACAAGCAAGGCCGGAACCGTGTTTGTATTTAGCGTCGACCCTGAGTTTACTCTGTTAGGGACGAATAAATTGGGCGAACCCACGAACGCTTCGCCAGCAATTATTAAAGATCAAATCATCATTCGCACAGACAAGCATCTATGGTGCTTGGGCGTCGAGTAAATAGATTGCTTCCGATTTGAAGTATCGACCATCTAGGGAAAAGCAGAAATGGGACATCGTGGCAGTTGGCAATCGCTGGTGATCGTGGTCTTGATGACCTTGGCCGTTTCGGTTCACGCGAAAGACGACCCTTTGCCTCGTCGCGCCGTGCTTGGCCTGGCGTACACTCCGGTGTCTGCGGAACAAGCGAAGACGCATCAGCTCGATCAGGGGACGGGCATCGTCGCGTCGGACGCGGTGGCTGGCAAGTCGGCTGCAAATGCGGGAGTCATGAAGGGCGACATCGTCATTGCAATAAACGGTCAACCCGTGATCTATGATAAGTTCGCGGCGCAAGTGCGGGAACTAACGGCAAACGAGAGTTTCACGCTAACCGTGCTACGTGGTTCAGACAAAATCGAACTTCGCGGAACGGCCGTGGAAAAACCACGAGATCCGGGGAATGCAAACTATGAAGTCATCTATGGGCATGTGACCAGCAATGGTCAAAAGATGCGAACGATTGTTACCCGGCCGCGCGCCGAGGGCCCGCATCCGGGGTTTATGTTTATCCAAGGTTTCTCGCCGGTCTCGTATGATTTCCAGCTCGAAGGTTCTCGTGGTGACGTCGCAACGATCGATGGTCCCTTGCTATACGAATTCGCCAATTCGGGTTTCGTCACGATTCGAGTTGAAAAGCCAGGAGTCGGCGATAGTGAAGGAGGCCCGTTCGCCGAGCTCGATTTCATCACCGAATTGGACATCTACCGTCAGACACTGAAGCAATTAAAAGCGATGCCCGACGTCGATGTCGAAAACATTTTCATCTTTGGCCACAGCATGGGCGGTGCCTTCGGACCGATGATTGCTGCCGAGAGTCAAGTTCGGGGAATCGCCGTGTACGGTGTTGCAGCGAGAACCTGGTACGAGTATTTGCTGGACACACTCCGTTATCAGGGTTTGGTCGCTGGCGATTCGTTTGAGAATACGGACGAACGTGTCCGAGTGGGTTCGATGTTGATGGCCATGGTCTTTTTACAAAACCAATCCGTCGACGAAGTGCGTAAAAGCCATCCGGAACTGGCTCCGTTGGCAGACGCCCTATTCCCAAACGGAATGTTTAGCGGCAAGTCACTGGAGTTTTGGCGACAGTTAGGAAAAGAAAACATGCCGGCCTATTGGTCGCGGTGCCAGACAAACGTGTTGGCGGTCCGTGGCGCCAGTGACTATGTCACTTACGATGTCGATCACAAGTTGATTGCCGATGTGGTGAACCGAGAAAACCCAGGGACCGCGCGAAGCTTAACATTGGCGGATTCCGATCATTTGTTCCATAAGTTTCCAACGGAACAGGACAGTATGAAAAATGCTCAAAAGGGTGAATTCAATCCAGCTTTCACTCAACTGATGAAGTCGTGGATCGAAGAAGTCATGTCCAAGAAATGAGGCAGGGAAGACAACGAAATGAATAGCGACAGTCTGCCTTCTGCACCGTTGTGCACAACACTTGTTCGTTGGGCGATTTGGACCGTTCCGGCAAGTGTTGTCGGTTTGCTGCATGTCGTTCTTGCGATAGATCCTTTGGTTGTGGCCTATGGCAATTTTGTGGGTGCAACGATGGCCACCCTTTCGGGAATCGGCCTTGGGCTTTTGGTCGCGGTGTTCACGAAGCTGTTTGTTCGGCTTGGCAAATCATCCGGACAACGGAACGACACTGGGAAGCCGTTCGTGAGTTTGCCGTAGGAGAACGAATAACCGAATCAAGTATTTCGAACTACGACACTCCAAGTACCGAGGAAGTCGCAGCAGGATACTCAAGCAAATTCCCCATGAAGCCACCAGCGGCCGGTGCCGATTTCTTGATAGATCCAAAATCGCTGACTGGTTTCGGTATGGATACGATAATAATCGCGGCGAACCCAGCGTCCTTCCCACCACTGGGATTCGATCCGTTCAGGCCCCACGGCTTGTTGCACGGTTTGCGGTCGGCCGTTGGCTTGAAACTTTGCGGGGACCCAGAATCTTGAATCGGGTATCAAGAAACGCTCCACGGATGCCTTGAGCGGTTGCGGTTCGATATACAACCTCGTGGGACGTTCCAGCAATCGCAACGAATGGGCGGAAAGGGGTTTGTCTGTTTTTGTTGGTTTCGCTTGTCGGAGGCAGCGGACACGCGGGACAAATTGACGTTCCGGCAATGCTTGGGCTTGCCAACGTAGTTGAACCACTCGATCGGCTCCCAAGCGAGACGACAGTCGATCTAGCAACGAGGATCGATTTCTCAGGCACGTATCTTCGCTGTCTTCGAATAGCCACTGTTGCTTGGGTTTATCCACCGCAATGGCCGGGATCAACACGTGGACGGCGTTGATCTCACCAGGTAGTTGCACGCGTTCCCATTGCAACTGCAACAGTTGCATCAAGTAATCAATACTTTGAACGGGTTGCACCAAACGCAACGAGGTTTCCAGTGGTGGCGCTTCGGCGGAAAACCATTGACACAAGAGCGACATCACTCCCGACTGTTTCGCGGCAATCGGTGGTAGCAACTCTTCTAACAAGTTTCTCACATGATGTTGGAGCACTTCGAGATCCACCGTGGGAAATTCTAGATTTCGCCACTGGTGATAGGTGGTGGCAGCGGCACAGACCTCGATCTTTTCGGACGTCTGACCTGCGATCTCGGACAGCCGCACGTTCAACTCCGGGCCAAATCTCGCGGGTAGGCTGGCGGCGGGTAGTTGCTGGACTTGGGCAATTGTCTCGATCCCCAGTTCTCTCAGTTTTTGGCATGTGTCTTCGGCGACTCGCAAGGCAGCAACCGGCAGCGCGGCAATTAGTGATTTCTCGGTCGTGGGCGTCAAAGCAATCGTCCAGGAGTGTTCGTCACCTGCGACTTGGTCCTGATCCAGTGCTGCATAGGCGACGTGTACCGCCAAGCCCCAAGCCGTCGCCCAATTCCCGGCCGCAACGCCGCGAACGTAAAAACCCTGTTGCTGAAAATAGTCCCGAACTTGTTGGAGCAAACTGGTCTCGCCACCAAAAAACTTCGCCGTCTTGGCAATATCGAGTAGCAGAGTATCTAGCCCCCAGCGATGCGGATTGGCAGGCCGGACGCCACAATAAGGAGAGAAGCGTTGGCATTGGACGGCCAACTGCTCTAGTGCCGCCAAATCTGCGGCTTGATCAATGGCTTGCTGGAATCCGTCGAAGCGGCGTTTGGCTTCGACCATCGGCATTCCCAAGCGGACCCCTTGGGCGAGGGCCAGTTCGTTGCAGGCCCATACGCAACGAGGTTGCCGTCCCAACTTGCCGTACAAGACAACCGGCTGATGACGTAACTCGGGTTGCTCGCGGAGCAAACGTTGAATCGGCCAATTTGGCAACTGGAGACAGAGGACTCGCTTTTCGGTGGTTGACTCTTTCATGAGCGCCGCCTTGGTGTGGACGCACCATCATTCGCCGCGCGATAGGGTGCCAACCGTTCGGCGTTCGCGGACTCCGATTCGAATTCGACCGATGTCGCTTTGGTAAACCAGGGATCATTTGGATGAGGCAGGCGTTGACTAAAGAACCATTCTTTCAAGTCCAGTGTGGCTGGCGACGCTTGTGCTTGGTGCCATTCTTTCCAGCTGCGATTGTGAATTTCCAATTGCAGCGCGGTGGCTTCAAAACGGGCCGCACTGCGCCGCGCGCCCAGTTGCACGATCCAATGTTCTGCCCATTGCTCCGGAGTTTCGGCCGAGCCTACCCCAACCTCCTCAATCGACGGGAGATTGCCCGCGCTGGCCGAGTTGCCCGCGCTGGCCGAGTTGCCCGCGCTGGCCGAGTTGCCCGCGCTGGCCGAGTTGCCCGTGCTGGCCGAGCTACTAGTGCGACGATTGCCGATCAACCAATGCGAGTGGGGATTGGCATGAACTTCGAATTGAATGGTTGCCCAAGTTGGCTGCCCCAAGACTTTCTCAGGACGTTGCAGGATGCCGATCGTTTGTCCACGCTCGGCGGCCAATTGCCAACGGCGTTGATAACGCTTGTCGATTTTGTCGATGCGGGTCCACACGGCGGCGACGCAGGTGTCCGCCAAGGCTTGCTCCAATGCCCAGAGCTGATCTTCTTCCGACTCGGGGTGCACCACCAACACGTGATCCAAATCAAATCCAAGTGTCAACAGAATCGCAGGATTAAAATCTTGATTTCGGTCGATCACAACCAACAATCCTTGCGGGCCGCAAATTTGTCGCGCCAGAATCATGGCCACGTAAGTTGCCCCAATGCCCCCGGTTGGGCTGACGATCTCGATTGTTTGGCCCCTCAGCATCCCGCCTCGTGGAAACCACGCATCCAAGGCCGCACATCCGGTCGAAACGATTTTTTCGGAAGATTGAGATGCGGTCCATTTGTCCGCTAACCATTCGCTGGGCATCAGTAAATGCGAGCCCGATTTTTGTAACTGCTGTTGAAGTTCTTCCAGCCGTTGTTGGCCACTCATTGGCAATTTCCTTGTTTCGCTACGATCCTGTATCGACGGAACACGTACTGGAATCTAGCCTGGTGACTCGGTAGGTCACTGCCAACCGCTTGAACCGAGCACTCAAATCGCCTACTCTTTTTGTGAAACGGGTTCCCAGCCCGTCAGGCGTCCCTCAAGTCGCCCGCAAACGACCAAGCCTAATTCGACTCCTTCAGTTTTGCAAAGAAACACACGGAAACTGAGCGAGCCCCCCAATCATCACGCGAAACGGCCCACGCCAATTTACCGACTCGCGGACATTTCCCACAAAAAAGCGAACCCCCAGGTGGAAGCATGTCGCTACAAGAGCTGAAATCCCATCCCTCGATCTACTGGTCTAGTACTTTGCAACAAGAGCAAGCGGCCCAGGGCGTTGCACCGATCATCACCAACGGATTTCATCCCACCCGATGGGGCTGGTTTCCTTGGGCTCCAGAAAAATGGGAGTCGCTTACGCATCCCGATGATTTGACGATTGCCGGGTACCTGATCCCAAGTCCGCGAATCATTGCGGTCAATCGCGCGTCTGATGCTGACGAGTATTCGGTTTACAACTATGGTTATCTGAAGTTTCGCATGCAACCGGGACTGTGGCGGGAGGTGCCGAATCCTGGCTATCATTTGGGACAAACCGTCGAGATTTCCAAACTGCACAGCCCTCACGAGCCCGCGCGTGTCATGATCGAAGAAGTGTTCTGGGATCAAGTCCTCGACAAGGTCCAGTTCTTGGTCAGCAACCGAGGACACGTGTGGCCCGAGCCCTTGGAAGCCCACGAATTCGTCAATCCAAGTGAATCGCGTTTTTTCGGTTAACGTGCGACGGAGTTTCGCTCGATTAGGTTTCAACAGCAGGAAGTAAATTCAGTGCCATCCTTTAGTGAACGCCTCAGTGATGCCGTCCTGCGGACCAAGTCACCTCTCGTCGTTGGACTTGACCCGCGATTAGAAAGTCTCCCCCTGACTTTTGCGACATTGGTTAAGGGAAGCGTTTGGGATCAGGCCCAGGCGGTCCGCGACTATTGTTGTTGGGTGATCGATGTCGTGGCCAACTTGGTACCGGCCGTCAAGCCACAACTTGCGTTTTTTGAAGAGCTAGGGCCGGCCGGGACTCAGGCTTTGGCGGACGTCGTACGTTACGCGCGAGAGAAGAAATTGCTGGTGATTGGCGATGGAAAACGCGGTGACATCGGAACCACTGCCAGCGCTTATGCGAACGCTTATCTGGGAGCCGATAGTCCCTGGGGAATGGACAGTTTGACGATCAACCCGTATCTCGGCACGGATACCTTGCAACCGTTCGTCCGAACCGCTCGCGAGCGCCAAGCGGGTATTTTTGTTCTCGTCAAGACTTCGAACCCAGGCAGCGGTGACTTCCAAGATTTGCAATTGAATTCCTCAGCCAACCACGCTCCCGAAACGTTGTATCAACGCGTTGCCTCGGAATTGAATCGGCTTGCCCACGAGCCCGAAGCGGCCACGGACCGACATGGACTTTGTGAAATCGGAGCGGTGGTCGGAGCCACTTATCCGAGCCAACTGTCGGATCTAAGGCAACGTATGCCCAAGTGTTGGTTGCTCATCCCAGGGTTTGGTGCCCAAGGTGGAACCGCGCGCGATACCGCCGGCGGCTTCCATGACAACGGCCTGGGCGCCGTCGTTAACAGCTCGCGCGCGATTCTGTACGCGTTTGACCCACAAGATCGTACTCATCACTGGGTCGATGCCGTTCGCCAAGCCACCTTGAACGCCAATCAACAACTTCGCGACGCCACACCGGCCGGCAACCTTTGACAGAATGAGACGGGCAACCCGCCGTGTTCGCTGCCTGGCGAAATGGCCAAACGGCGAAAAAGCAAAAGTGCGAAACAACCTCGCTCTACATCTGAAGCAAAAAGATCACAACAATAAAAAATGTTCCGGAGATAACTGCGACGATCAAGTACGTCACAGTAATTCCGGCCAACAATAAAACGCAACCGATCCACTCGCGCCAACCTGAAATCATAAATATTTGCCGCCAGGCAAAGAATTGAAAGGCCGTTGAGATCACGAAATAGCTGACAGACCCGCCGTAGGTCGACCAGACGTAGATTGGGATCGTCGCCAGCGATAGCAGGCATTGAATACCGTAAAGATAACCGCTGATGACCAAGTGCTCCGCAAAACAGAAGTTGCGGTTAAATACCAACCACGTGCCCATGGCATAAAATGGAACGGCCAACAGCAGAGCGACATTCATCCATTGTAGCGTTTCGCGCATGGCCCATTCCGGACCACTGGTTTGAAGTTCTTGCAATGCCTTGCCAGCTCGAAACCGATCGTCACGCTTCAGTTCTTGGTCGGTCGAGATGTCAGTAAGTAGTTGTTCCACTCTTTGAATCTTTGGCTCCGATGATTGGAGCGGAGCAAGATCGCCACCCATAATGACTCGCCGTGAGATGTCCAAGTTCATGATCACGGCCGCCATGGCCACGCAAACAAACAAGAACTTCACGGGATCCTGGAAACGGCCGCGATCTCCCATCAGGATCTTTTGCAACGCAGCCCCCGGAAAGCGGGCAATTTGCCACGCGGTGTACAGGAAACCACGTTCGATTAAAACGACTTCCCGCAATTCGCGCAAGATTCGACCATTGTTGTAATAGCGTTCTTCCATCGCCAAAAGTTCCTACAAAGCGCCGGGATCGACGGGGCGGATTTTCGGACGATCGCGGTATCGCCTACTTCTCAGAATACTACAACGGATGCTCTAACCGAACAACGTCGCCACCCAGAAGACGCACGGTTCCGATCAACAACCGGATCTGCACGGGCTTGATTCACCGGTGTATTGTCGGCCGATCCAAGCTAGAATAGTAGACGTCGAACTTCTTTTTCCCAAGAACGAAAGCCAAGGCGTGCGTACAACTGGAGAAAATCATCGCTCATTCTGGTGGGTCTTGATCGTCGTTGGGTTAGGCATTGCACCGATTGTCGAGGCAGACGACATCGATTTCGCACACGACATCGTTCCGATCTTGAAAACACATTGTGCCAAATGCCACGCGGGCATGCAGCAAGAAGGTGACTTCAGCATCAATACCCGCGAGCAGATGTCGGCGGGTGGTTCCTCAGGTCCTGGGCTGGTAACGGGCGACTCGGCCAACAGCGAACT
>JAEUIP010000138.1 GCA_016795075.1 Planctomycetaceae bacterium
TCGAGGATCTGGAAGCGCGCGGGCTGCTGGACACGACGCTGGTGGTGGCCTTGGGCGAGTTTGGCCGCACACCCAAGATTTCCACGCTGTCAGATCGCAGTTCGCCCGGGCGCGACCATTGGGCCAACGCCATGTCGATCTTGATGGCCGGTGGCGGGACCCCGGGCGGGCAAGTTGTGGGAGCTACCGACAAACAAGGTTATGCCGCGATTGATCGCGTGTTGTCCCCGGAAAATTATGTCTCGACCGTTTATCGGAAGCTCGGGATCGATCCCAACCGAATCTACTACACTCCGACGGGCCGACCGACACATTTGGTTAGTGATGCGACCGCCATCAACGAGTTGCTGTGATGTGGCGGATCTTGCTGAACCTGTCGGTGTTGGGGCTGTTATTGGGTGGCGGTTTGCCAGTTTCGAAAGCCCAAGAAATCGTGCCGCCGGAGTTGTCTCGTGTGTTTCCTCCGGGTGCAGCGCGTGGACAAACCACCTCGATCCACGTGCAGGGCAAGTTTGCTGCGGAGTCGGTCCGTGTCTGGTCGAATGTCCCTGGTTTGAGTTGGACGAAGTCGGAGGGGGACGGTCAGTTCCAAGTAACGATCGACCCGGCTGCCGAAGTTGGCGCCGTCTGGATTCGGTTGGTGGACTCCGGCGGGACTTCGGAAGTGTTACCGTTTTTCGTGGGACATCAGCCGGAGATTGTCGAAGTCGAGCCGAATGATCGCAGCCTACAGGCTCAGGCAGTTTCTCAAAGGCCGATCGTCATCAATGGAGTCTTGCAAAACGGTGGCGATGTCGATCACTTTCAATTCGCACTAAAACGTGGGGAACAATTGGTCGCATCGATCGACGCGGAACGGTTCTTAAAATCTGCGGTCGATGCCACGCTCCAACTTGTGACCACCGACGGACAGATCTTGGCGCAGAACCTTGATTACCGGGGACTGGACCCCCAGATCGTTTGGACGGCAGATCGGGACCTCCAGGTCGTGTTACGAGTTTTTGGATTCCCAGCGGCACCCGACAGTACGATTTCGCTGGGTGGGGGCGATAAGTTTCTGTATCGACTGAGCGTGACGACCGGCGCGGTTGTTGAAGCGGTGGAGCCATTGGCGTGGAACTTGGATCATCCGTCCCAATATGCTCGTCGAGGCTGGAATCTACCGGCTACGGAAGGTCCGTGGGAAATCTCACGGGTCCCTACCGGCGACTCGATCACTTTGACTTGGCCGGATGCGATGGGACACGTGACAGTGCCGGTTGTTTCGCATCCAACATGGTTGGCCAAAGACGTTCGTGTACCAGAACAGGAAGTGGCAGCTGTTAATGGAGCCGCCGAGGCTCTGGCGTTGCCCTGTACAATCACGGGCAATTTGGACCAAGTTCGACAAGTCGACCGTTTCGTGGTCCACGCTCCTGCGAACAAACGCTGGCGAGTCCATCTGGAGGCTCGCGAATTGGGCTATGCTTGGGACCCCTGTATCGAAGTCCTGTCGGCGAGTGACGGCAAGCGCGTGCATCGCCAAGATGATCAAGGGAGTCAACTGGATCCCGATTGGACTTGGGCTCCTAGTGAGGGAGTTTATCAACTGAGAGTCTTTGATCTCCACGGTCAGGCGGGGCCGCACCAGTGGTACCGGTTGTCGCTGACGGAAATCGTTCCGGACGTCAAATTGACGGTTGAGAAGACGTCGTTTCGGGCCAAAGTTGGTGAAGTGATGGAGATTCCGATCGGAATCGAGCGAAGGTCCGAATTCGCGGCGGATTTGGAGTTTCAACTTCGGGGTTTCGCTGGATCGGCCGCGGAAACGCCGTTGGTTATGGACCCCGCTCGATCGATAGCTGGGGATGACTCCGGCAAGCAGGTTACCTTGAAGGTGACTTGTCTGACCGCCTTTAACGGTCCCGTCGAAATATGGGCTCGCGCAAGCACGAGCCCTGATCGGCCTTTGGGGGTCGTTCATGGCTCTAGCAAACTTGAGCAATTCTGGATAACCTTTCAATGAATTGAAATCGTGTGTGCTAGTGTGCCGTTCATGATTTCACGGGAGCCGATGTGGCGTGTTCGGGGCGGATACTTCAATAGTCATAAGGACAAGACATGAGTTTCAAGTCATCGCGTCGTTTGTTTTTGGGTACCGCCGGTTCTTTGTTGGCTGTGTCTGCTGTTTCGGCGTATGAACAAGATGACGAGAAAAAGCCCGAGGCCGTGCCCCGAGAAGCGGCGTTTAATCGAGATTACGAAGCGCCCAAATTCAAACCTTCGTGGGCCAAAGAACAGATCAATCGCCAGTTGGTGCAAGACTTTGTGATTTTTGCGCACTCGGATTTGGAAATGGTCAAGAAGTTGTTGGAGCGGGAACCTGGGTTGATCCATGGGGCAGTTGATTGGGGTGGCGGTGATTTCGAAACGGCATTGGGCGGGGCGTCCCACATGGGCAAGCACGACATCGTCGAGTTCTTATTGGAAAAGGGCGCGCGAATCGATCTTTTTTGTGCGGCCATGATGGGACAACTGGAGGCCATTCGAACCTTTCTGACGCTTCAGCCGGGTTTGATCGAGGCCAAAGGCCCACATGGATTCTCGCTGCATTTCCATGCGCAGGTGGGTGGCGAACGATCCGCGGCGGTGTTGGAATACCTACAATCGATCAAACCGGTTGAACTTAAGCCAATTCCGTTCCTTAAACCAAAATCCTGATGCCCGTTTGTTCTTCGGGCATGTACGCATCGTTACAGATTCTCTGATTTGCCCGTACGGCACGACCGCAAATCGGACACATTGCTTGCGGTTTTCTTTCGTTTCCTCCGATCCTTAACCTTGCCGAACGAGTGCAAACAAGTTCGGTCCGGGAAAACGGGGTGGATATCGTCCAATACGTCGGAAGGGAAATCGAGTCTTAGTACGGCTCGAACCGATGTAGGACAGTCATTACCAGTGGCTTCCGAGCCCCGAACTAACGACATGGGCCTAACTTAGACAGTTCTGCATTAGCCGCCTCAGCTGATGCGATGGATTGTCCAAGCATGGTAGAAGCCGGGCCCGGCCTTAAGTAATCGTCCTTTGTTGTCAGCAATCAAGAAGCGTGGGTTCTTGGTTCTAAAAGACAGCGAAGCAGCCGAGTACCCCCCAGATAGTTGATAGTTCAAGCCGAAGTTCACTGGAAAACGGAGACGAGTCTCAATGAAAATCAAGTCAATGTTTTTGGTTGCTGCTGCTTCTTTGGCTTTCACTAGCCAAAGCTTCGCTGGCGACTTGCTGGATCGCATGTTGGGTATGGGCGGTTGCGGTTGTGCACCGTCGTGCTGTGATGCTCCCGCTGCTGGTCCAGGTTGTGGTAGCGATGCTGCCACCGCTTCCGCCTGCTGCGATCCGTGTGCTCGACCTCGCTTGGTCGACTTCCGGTTCCGCATCAACTGGTCGGCGATTCCTCGACCAAACCTGTTCAACCGTCTAGGTGCTTGTGACACCGGCTGTGACACTGGTTGTGATAGCGGTTGCGACACGGGCTGTGCCGCTCCTGCTGGTCCATCGTGTGGCAACAACGGTCCTGTAGCTGCTGATCCTTCATGCGGCAACAACGGACCAATCGCTGCCGATCCTTCATGTGGTTGCAACGGTGCAGCTGCTGCCGCTCCTTCGTGTGGTGCTGACGCTACCGATTGCGGTTGTGGTGCAGTTGCTGACCCATGCTGCCGTCCTTCGCTGAACCTGTTGGGCCGTTTGGGCAACTTGCGAGCACGCATTGCCAGCCGACCACGCTTGCTCGGTGGTTGCTGTGACACGGCTGCTTCTTGCTGTGACGCTGGCCCAGCTTCGTGCTGCGGTTCGGCTCCAGCTTGCGGCACCGACGCTCCAGTCGTCGCAGCTCCAGCCGCTGCTGAACCAGCTGCTGCTCCGGTTCAACCAGTGCCAGCTGCTCACTAATCAATGACGAAACCATAGGTTCGGCGATGTCATCGGGGTGACCGAACGCTTGGAATCGTAAACGATAAAGAAGCCCGTACGAAATTCGTACGGGCTTTTTCTTTTTTGGTAAATGATCAGCCAACGGAAGTAGAAACGACACGGAACTGGACCGGACCGAAATCAAGGGCTGAAGAAGTCGTTCAGTTTCTTCTGAATGGATGGCGGTAAAGAAGAAGCCAGAGAGGAGGTCGTTTCCGGGTCCCTATGCAATTCGGTGGCCGCGGCCCAGCATTGCGGTTGGTTCGGTTGCGAACGGCATGCTCATTCTTGAAAAGCGTGGTTAGCGCCACGGACGCAAATAGGCCGAAAGACTTGGCTCGTTGGGCATGTGAAACGCGATTCGTTCGCTCAAGGCGCAAATGGTCAGGTAGGGATTGGCCCCGAGGCTTCGCGGTACGATCGAACCGTCTGCTACATAGAGTCCAGCGTAAACGGCTTGGCCTTCGGCATCCGTGTTCACACAGTCACCACCGCAGGCAGCAAACACTTGTCCCAAATGATTCACGACCCCCGATTCGACGGAATCACCCATGGGACAACCACCAAGCGGATGGACCGTCGCCAACCGATCGCCAAAGGCGCGAATCACTCGGTAGGTCGCTCCGTGAGCGTCCGCAAATTGAGCAATCGTCCGCTGGATGCGTGCCCGATGTTCCGATTCTTGCAGACCGGGCCAAAAGACCGAGGCGCGGTTGTCGACCAAGCGAACGACTCCGCCCGATGTATCATGTCCCACGGCCAGCAATGCCAAGGTGTTGTCGAGATCGGGATTCCCAAATAGCAAGCCGAAAAAATTGGCTGCCGCTCGAGGGATGGCACCTTCTTGAATGAGGAGCCGCTCCAAGAGCGGTCCATGTTCGTTGACAAATGTGGTTGTCTCAACGGTCGGACCCACCGGCGCGAATTCGATGGGATAAGCGCCAACGCCAACTGCATTGGGACAGGTTTGGGCTTTTCTTAAGAACCCCAGTCCGTCGCCATTGGTCGACCAGCGACAGCCCAGTCGTGAACTGAGTGATAGGCCGTTTTTTTGCGAGCGTAGGAGCAATTCCGTCGAACCCAAACTGCCAGCCCCCAGCACTACGTTGGCCGTCGTGACACAGTCGTGAATGGGGTCGATGGTTCGACCATTGTCTTGCCAATGCGTAAAATGAACGCGCCAACCGGCAGCGCAGGGTTCCAAGTAACGAACTTCGGTTTGCGTGAACATCCGCACGCCTTGTCGTTTCGCCAACGGCAGATACGAAGTCGTCAGCGTGCCTTTCGCGCCGATATTGCAACCGGTGATGCAATCTCCGCAGTACGTGCAAGGACGTTGAATTACACCGTGCTTGTTGCGAGACTGGGCATCCAACACCGCCCGATTCAAGGCGATGCTCAACCAAGTCCGTTCGTTGCGGTAACCCAAACAGTCGGCGACTTGTTGTTGAGCTCTTACTTTCCGAGTGCGGCTTCCGGGGATGGTGCCCATGCCCAAAGTTAGCTCGGTTAGTTCGTAGTAGGGTTCCAACTCCGCCATGTCGTGTAATGCCAGCGGCCATTCCGGTTCAGAAAACACATCCGCAGAAGGCCGAAGCGCGATGCTGGCGTTGATCAGTGAAGTGCCGCCCAAACCGCTGCCGACCATCACATCGACTTCGTCGTTGACACGAACATCGAACAAACCCAGGGGGTTCTGCAGTTGCTTGCGTTGCGGCCCAAAAATGGTTTCTCTGGTTTGGGCAGACAAATCACTGAAGCGATCTGGAAAAGTGCCCGGCACCCATTCGCGACCTCTTTCGAAGATGGCGATTCGCTCCGGATGGTGCGCTTGGGCGGATAAGCGACTCGCCAAGATGGAAGCGCCATATCCCGATCCGATGATCAAAAAATCAAACGTCGGCTCTCCACCACAGCGTACGGCATGAAACAGTTCGTCGGGTGAATTGGATAGCTGTCCACCCCATGCTTGGAAACTCTGGCGATAATCTTGCCGCGCCAATTGTTTTAGCGAACTGTCGAACGTTTTGCTTTTGTCAACAAATGCCGCTAGGCCCTGTTTTGTCGGGTCGGTGGCGGTCAAGCCTGGCGTTGCGATTCCTCCCGTCGCCACCGCAGCACTAGCCGCAGCAGCTTGAGCAAGGAACTGCCTTCTCGGCGTTTGAACCGGACCATTTGTTTTCGACATCGACGAACGCTTTGGAAACCGGGGAATTCGGGAAGACGCTCGGCGCTTCGCCGTGCGATCGTCCTCAGTCCGTATCGAATGGAAAACTTCGTTTCATCATTTCTACCGGGATAACCCGCAAACTCGACCCAGTCTTCCATTTCAGCGCAGACCTCCACGGCGATCGGGCCGGTGCAGCCTCTACTTCAGCGGCATGGAGATGATCAAGCCAGCAGAACGGTCGTCGTTGCTCGTTCGGCGTGAGGCGTGGCAGCTTAAACATTGTGACGACAGTCGAATTCGACCGGCAAAATGGAACCGGCCATCCACAACAGCCTCGTACTCAGCGTTTCCCGCTTTGATTGCCTTGACCGCATCGAGTTCGAATTCGGTGGTGGGTTCGTTATGGATACTCATCGCTTTCAAATCGACCGCGATCCATCGCGCCTGCACACCATGATTTTCGGCAAGCTGCGCAAATACATCTTCCAGTGATCGAGAGGGGATCTTCAAACCGTTATCTTCTCGAAAATAGTCTCGATGGATGACTTGCAGAGTTCCATGAAAGACCTCGTGCAAAATTCTAGCCCGTTGACGTGCCTCATCCTTCGTGGAGACCGCGTCGTCGTCCACGGATGAGGATTGCTTTTCGACGACGGTGTCCTGCGCACGTCCCGCCCAGGGCTGCGGTGCAAGCGATGAAAACACAATCGTCGATAGGGCGACGATAAGCATCCATCGATTTGGGTAGCTAACACTCATGGTGGTCGATCCCCAACTATGCATCGAAGGTTGCACGCGTCTTTCCGAGCGCCCCAATAACCCTGTTTGAGAGGTACCCGGACTAGGCCTTTTTGTCAACGCTAAGAATCAGGGTCTGGTCTGGTAAAGGTATCAGGAGTCAATTGCCGGTACGGCCCATCCGGTGCTTCACACAATTACTCTTGACACCATTATCAGACCCTAAGTTTTGCATTTGACAAAGTACTAAGCCGCAGTAAGTTTCGATCGATTCGCCGGAGGAATTAACGTTAGCAGCATGAAGAACAATTGACTGACCCAGAAGATCGTCAAATACGTAATCACGCCTTCCGTAAACCCGTAGGAGTGCAAGCCTACTCCAAGCTCGTTCACAGCGAACCAGGACCAAGCGGTCACGATGTTGCCAAAGATCGCCATCGCCGCGAGGCCTTGGAACCGAATCAAGCCCGCCCAACGAGCATGCAAGATGGCCGCGTTCCACAGCACGATCATCGCGGCGCCGTTTTCTTTGGGATCCCAACCCCAGAACCGCCCCCAGGAGTCGTCGGCCCACAGGCCACCCAAAACCGTACCCAAAAAGCTCAGCACCGTGGCCGCGCAGATCAAACCGTAGGTGATGTCCGCAGCACGTTTCATGTCGGCAGCTGTGTTGCCCGGCAACCAACTGGCGGCGATCATCCAAATCGCCCAGAACCCTGCGACCATCGTCAGGATGTAACCTAAGGCAATGATCGTCACATGGGTCCACAACCAGAACTGCGTGTCCAGCACCGCTTGCAAAACCGCGAAGGTATCATCGGACAACGACAACGCGTAGGCCACCAACAAAGTCAGGAAGCCAACCAGCCCGCCCATGAAGTTCGCAACTCCTCGCCTCGTGGTTACTTCGATCACCAAGAACGACAGGACCATTCCCCAAGCAATCGCCAACGCCGACGAGTAGATGCTTGTTACGGGGGCGCGTCCGGAAATGTAAATCCGCGCGACCAGACCGGCTGTGTGAATGAGGAAGGCGATCAGCATCAGCGTCCAAGTGAATCGTCGCATGGACGCCGGCTTGAGGAACCAACTACATACGGCGCACACGGCCACAAACAAGTACATCACACTGCTCAAGTAAAACGGCGACCAGCCATTCAAACGATACTCGGCGTAAATCGCATTCCATGCGATGGCATCGCCTTGCTGAGCTTGGACCGACTGGGAATACTGGTCGAGGGCCGCATCAAAGGCCGCTTGATCACGCGAGCGATAGGCCAGCCCAATGGCATCCCAAGCTGCCAACGAAGCTTTTTGGCTATCGGTCAAAGGAACGAGTTGCTTGCCGCCCGCGATTTCTTCGACGCCACCGAAAATAGCTCGGATGTATTTATCCGGTTCCATCTTCATGGTGCTGGCGATGGTTTGCTCCATTTCCGGACGTGGCAACGAGGCGATGTTCCGCGACAGGACCGCGATTTGTTCCGCGCGAGTTAGATCGCCAAACGCCGACTTCTGTGAAATCAAACGGCTGTAAAACTCTGGGTCCTCGATCAACGTCTCTGCAATGGCGTTGTTGAGAAACATGTAAGCAATTTCGGCCGAGTCTTTCGACCCAAGCTCTGTCGACAAATTCTCTAGCTCCAACCTCATTCGGGCGACGTTTGGAGCAAGCCATGGATCGCCAGATTCGCGGCCCGGAATAACGCCCGGCAAATTGATCGTTGTTTGGGTCGCAGCGGCCTCGAACATCCGCGCGTTCAAATTGAGCGATTCACTTTTACCTGTCGCGAGTGACTGTCCCACGATTCGCGCAAACGCGACATTGCTCGCGACATCGACAACACTCTTTTCGAGAACGTCCAGCGTCTCTTTTTGTTCAATTTTGTCTCTTGCTTTGCTGTCCATCTCCGTCAGCTTGGGTAAACCTTGCTGCAACTCTAGCCAAGTGTAGCGGAACCCGGACCGGTGTGGCAGTTTCATCGTGTCCAATATCTGGCGATTGTCGATTCGGAACACTTCGTAGTTGACGGTCGCATTTGGATCAAACAGCCAATCCGCCAACCATCGGGTCGCCGGATACTTCTTCTTTCCATACCAGGTCTCTTCGTTGGATCGAGCCGCTTCCAAGCCACTCGACTTGCGCAAGATCGTTTGGGCCAAAGAATCAAATGGCTGATTGCGGCCTTTGTAACTGATGGGAATCTGCGACAAGCCATCAAGATTCAACTCGTCAACGGCGACACGCTTGGGCATACCCCAGCCGATGAAAACCAAACCCACCAGGATCGCAGCGGCCGTCGCCCAACCTAATCCCGCTTGGGAACGAGTGCCGGACGCCGGAGGTTCGGTTGCAGCAGGGAGAGCCGTAACGGTTTGGCCTTGCGGCGTTTCAATCACCAGCTTCGTGGGGCGTTGGGCTTTGTCCAAATAGGTCAACATGACGGGTAGGAATTGGGCGATTAGTCCAATGGTCACCATTGCACAACAGAGATAAGGAATCATCCAACCGCGATTCAAGACGACCTGCAGCGTCGTCGTTTCGACCCCGGTCATACGATCTTTGTTGTAACCTGACTGATAAAACGTTTCATTGCGATAACGCAGGGGATTGTTCATCCATACACGCTGGTCAGCAGAAAAGTTTGTCTCGGGGTCCTCCATCGTAAACTCCGTTGCGTACCACTGCGGAGTCATCGTGCCGGGATAATTTTTGGCCTGCACATCGTTGATGGTAATGGTGTACGGTTTGTACTCGCGTTTGAACCACATGACGGCCACAAAAGTTTGGTCCCCGTTCCGAATCACGTTGGGGGTTTTGAAGATCGGACCACTATAAAACTCGTAGGCTTGGGTTATCAAAAACGTTCCCAAATCCTGTTCGGATTTATTGCGAAATTGGACGTAGGCCGAAGCCACATTGGTGTCGCCTTGGCCGACTCCCGATGCCAGGGCCGCGGATTCCGCTTGGATAGAGGTACCGATTCCGGCGGTTGCCGGGTTGTCTTTGTTGGTTTGGCCCATCGACGAATTCTGGAAGTATTGAAGCACGCGGAACTGCAGTTCGGTTTCCGGAATAAAGTACCATTGGTCAGGCTTCTGGGCGGCTCGTTCCAAGATTGGGCGAGGCACCGTAATAATTCGGTCGTCATCCCCGACTCGTTCGATCAACGCCATTTCGACATCGCGAATATCGTACGAGTAACTAACGGTCTCCCCTTCGACTCCGGATATTCGCTGCTCGACGTGACTCAAGACCACCCATATCTCATTGCCCAGCAACAGTAACAACCCACCGTGCAGCAGAACAATGCCGGCCTTGCGTTTGAACACAAATTGCAGACCAATCAAAACCACCAGACTGGCCACACCGCACTGGCAAATCTGCCACAAGATTCGCATGCCCGAATCGTCGATCACGTTGCCCATGGTCCCCATCAGCACCGGGGCTGCGAACATGAGGGCCGCCAGCGACACGGCCAAGATCCGTTCGGCGACTCGATGTTTGGGCATGCTGACCGCCCACCAAATCAGGGCTCCGCTGGATGCGACCATCAATCCCAAAATGGCATACAAGAATTGCGGGTAGGTATGAAATGGCATGGCCTGGATCTGCGTGCTTTGCCCCATGGCGACGACCGCCGCACAAATCGCCATGCCCAGACCAACGACCGCCACACCGATTTGGAGCCGTAGGCCACTGGCCTGCACGCGAAAGCGCAGCACATGCGCCGATACCAAATTTACAATCATTGCCAAGATGATGGAAAATCCGCTTGGCAACAGTAGTCCAACGGGACGGCCAGTGATCGTCCATTTCTGCAACCAGTCGCGCGATTCGGGCAGCCAAGCAGGTGGGAAGAACGTGTATAGCGGAATATAGACCACGAGATTGGGGAAATGTTCTTTCTTGACGTCCCAAATATCCTTCTCGACTTGTTGCAACGTTGCAACCCAGATCATAAAGACCGACGCCATCAGCAAAAACACGGTCAGTTTCAACGAGGCTAGAAATTGCAGAAACCCCAGCCCTCGTGGGACGGCGTGAACTTTTGCGGCTTCGCCGCCATCCTGCTTGTCAGAAACCAAACGAGCGGACGGGACTTTGCTGGGTTGGATACGGTTCATTTTTTATCTCTGGAACATCGTCGACCATCAAAACACGATGGAACGGTTTTGCGTGGTTCTCGTAAAGATGCGAATCGCCGGGCGGGATTCGCCGTGGGTTTGGGCGGGGATTAAAAGGAGGGTATAGTCACCGCATCCTCTCAACCTGCCCACCTTATTCTACCGCACCCATGCCGTTCGAACCACACCGTTTCACTTGGCCGATTGTCACACCTCGGGAACATTTTCCCAAACGGAGGCAGTTGGACATGGGTTGAGCGACTGGAGTTGCCCCGGTTAGCAGAGTGTTTTTCAGGAGTTAACCAGTTAGCAGAGTGCGGTGGGGCGTTAACCGGTTAGCAGAGCGTGGATGGGCGGGAATCCGACCAACCACGCGCCGCTAAGCGTTTTTGCCCGCAAGCAAATTCACATCTCAATCCACAAGCACAACCCCCTCATCCCCGGCCCTTCTCCCCCAAGTGGGAGAAGGGAGACCATAAGGCGAGGGTTCGCCAAGCCCCACGAGATTGCTTGAAGACCATAAGGCGAGGGTTCGCCAAGCCCCAAGAGATTGCTAAACGACCATAAGGCCAGGCTTTGCCCAGCCTCAAGAGATTGATTGACGACCATAAGGCGATGGTTCGCCAAACCCAAAGAGATTGCTTGACGAATTCCCCCTCCTGCATCGAGTTGAGAGCCAAGTCGATGAACGCTTATACGAATCTCGCCAAATGAGTTAACCGGTTAGCAGAGCGTGGATGGGCTTTAACCGGTTAGCAGAGCGTGGATGGGCGTTAACCGGTTAGCAGAGCGTGGATGGGCGGGAATCCGACCATCCACGCGCCGCTAAGCGTGTTTGCCCGCAAGCAAACTCAAATCTCAATCCACAAGCACAACCCCCTCATCCCCGGCCCTTCTCCCCGTTGGGCCGAAATACCGTGTGGGGTTGGTATTTTCGAATGGAACACATGCGACGCCCCAGATCCCACGTGCACACCCATCGAACAAACAAACACACGCCCATCGTCGAACGGTTTCACACCATCATCAACAACGCTGCACGGGATTTCCGTCCATTTTCGTCAAACGTCTTCACGCCATCATCAAAAACGCCGCGCGGGTATTCGGCCCAAGGGGCCAGCCCTAAGCCAGCCTAGGGCAGAGTTCGCGGTTACACACCCCCATGAACACCCACACTTCACAAACCCAAACCAAGACCCACCAACCACAAAAACCCGAGGCCGCGAACGTCGCCCTAGGAACCCACACCCCAAAACCAAATCGCCCCAACGGGGCTGCCCTAATCCACACGCCCCCAAGAAGTAACAACCAACATCCACGACCCGAACCACGAACACAAACGCGAAGCATTTCGCCACAATAATTGTCAAACGAATTCACATCGTCATCACGGGTTTTCGGCCCAATCATCATCGCCAAACGTATTCACGCCATCATCACAAACGCCGCACGGGATTTCGGCCCAAGGGGCCAGCGCTAAGCCAGCCTAGGGCTGACCAAATAAAAATGCTTCACAGCCTTGCCTGAAAGGCCGACACAACGAAACAAGCGACGCCGATAATAATGCTTCACAGCGTTTCCCTTCTCTCCCAGAGGGGAGAAGGGAGACCATAAGGCCAGAGCTCACCAAGCTACAAGGATTTGCTTAACGGACGAGGTCTTAGGGTTCTTCGATCACGATCAGATCGCGGAGTTCAGGAGAATTACGCATTTCGCAGAGTGCTTTTTGGAGCGGGATGTTGTTTCGCTCGCCTTCCAACCCAAAATGGAAGCTGAAGCCGTCGTATTCGTCGGTCTTGAACGAGTGCAATCCGCTGAGATTGACGTGATGTCGGGCAAACACCGACAGGATTCTCTCCAGCAAACCGGCTTCGTCACGGCGTGTGTGGATGACTTTGCTGTTGTCGGAACTAAGGTCCGCCATCACACGTGACATTTGCAGAAAACCCTTCATCCCCGATTGGATGTTGCGGTTTTTGAACTGACGGCGTCCTCGGTGCAATCGTTCGACGATCTGGTCCCGCGCGCCGGCCGAGACTTCCTTTAACAAGCGGCCGGCTTGTTCGTGGACGCGTTCCAGGACCTCGGTTGTATGGCGGCGATTCAGAATCTGAATATCGGCATAAAGTTCCGGATGAGCGGCGAGAATTCGGGACATCGCAGCAACGGCCAAGCGATACGGCGGTGTCGCATAATGTTCGATCTCACTGACACTCAAGCCATGCTCTTCCAGGTTCTCAAAGGCGCCCATCATGATCATCGACAAAGCATGCGGCAGCGCTTGCACGTAGGCCATGATGCGATCGTGCTCGACCGGGTCGGTCACGTAGTAGTTGGCTTGGAGAGATTGGAGTGTTCCGAACAAGAACGTTTCCCAGGCCGGATCGTTCACACGACCGTAACACACCGCCACGGTTTGGCCATTCCAGTTCGGAAGGTCGGGCCCGCACAAAGGGTGCAGACCGATGACATCTGCTCGCGATTGCATCATCGCGTGCATGACGTCGGCCTTTAGGCTTGTGATGTCCAACCAGAGTTGATTGGGCCGACTGAAGGGACAGGCCGCTTCAACGGTCGGAATCGTCTGCTGGATCGGGACCGAGAAGATGACGACGTCGGCTCGTTGCACCATCTCCGGCAACGGCAGCCAACCCGGAACCACATCGGTGCCGATGACTTGGTGTCCCAGTTCTTGAAACCGACGATTCAGCCATTGTCCGTAACGTCCCGCGATCCCCACAATTCCGATCAGTGGGGACTTTGAATTCATGGCGTTGACGGGAGTGGCAACGTTGTGGGCTTTCTTGCGTTTTTTCGCCATTCCGTCCCAGATCCTCGAAGACAGTCGATACGTCACAATATGGCTGAGGGGCTTGGCCATTTGCCTGCCCGGAGTTTCACGGCGTCGAGCTCGGAAGCGTCGCCTGACACCGACACATTGGCGTAACCATACCTTATTTCTACGCTTTCGGGCAGGATTTCGCGCCATTGAAGAAAGCCTCGCCCAGGGTTAGATTTTGCAGCAAGGGCCGAGAGACCGCGAATCGACGTTCGTAGGATCGAGTGCCGGCCCCAAACGGCGAATTTCAGCGGGAATGTCGCGAGCGGACCGAAATTTCGCGGGTTTGGAGCCCAGATTTGGCGAGCTG
>JAEUIP010000139.1:0-3586 GCA_016795075.1 Planctomycetaceae bacterium
CGTCATCGCCAACGGATGTCGGACAAAGGTTCCTGCGAAGAACGTCATATCGGCTTCGGGTTCGCTACTGTCCTCGTACTTCCAAGTTCCACCGTCCAACGCGTCCATGTATTCGGCCTTCCCAGCCAACGCGCCAATCGGCAATCCGCCGCCTAAAATTTTTCCGTAGGTTGCCATGTCGCCCCACACATCAAAGTACTCTTGAGCTCCACCCGGTGCGGCACGAAACCCAGAAATCACTTCGTCCATGACCATGACGATTTGACGATCTCGCGTCAATTGTCGTAACTTTTGCAAGAACTCGCGTGGATGCAGATCCGGATCCGCACTTTGAACTGGTTCCACCAACACCGCTGCGATTTCATCCGCGTGTTGCTCGATCAAACGCAGTGATTCTTCGGTGCCGTACTCCAAAACGATCGTGTTGTCCGCATAAAACTGCGGCACGCCCGGAGCCGCCGGACTGGAGCCGGTCTTTCCGCCCACCGAGGCACTCCGCAACAACACCTGATCGAAGTTTCCGTGATAATCCTTGTTGAAGAAAACACATTTGGTCTTGCCCGTGACCGTTCGTGCAATTCGCATTGCGGCCATCACAGCCTCCGAGCCCGTGTTGCAAAACGTGACTCGATCCATCCGCGAAAACTCGCACAAAAGTTTGGCAACGTCCCCCGCCAAAGGAGACTGCGGACCAACTTCGACGCCGCGATCCAATTGCTCATGCAGGGCCCGAGTTACAAACGTCGGAGACTGCCCGAACAAGTTGAGTCCAAAGCCCATCGCGATATCGATGTATTCATTGCCATCGATGTCCCATAGCTTCGACCCAGCGGACCGCTCGACTGCAATCTGGTAGACCATCGACTTCCAAATACGACGATACCCCGCAACCCCGCGCGGATCGGCAAAATGATCGCGGTGTTTTTCCGCATGGGTTCGCGACTTGGCTGTCCGTTTCGTGAACCGTTCCAAGAATGTATCCAAGTGCTTCTGCTGAGTTTCCGTGAGCCCGCCAGTCGCCGAGCGACGTACGGGTTTGTACGGACCAAACCGTTCGAAGGTTTTCTTCTGTGTTGCCGCCGCTGTTGTTGCACCAGTCGTTGCGTTGGTATTCACCGAGGACGGAACAAGTGCCGTCGCCGAGTTGGAAGCAAATCCGACAGCCGTCGCCGCACAAGTCCCAGGCATTGTCGTCGGTGCCACTGCTTCGCTTGCGACCGCAGCCCGCGATTCCGGGTCCGATGCTCCACTCATCGCTGGAGCAACGCTCATCGCTGGAGCAACACTCGTCGTCGGCGAAACGCTAGGGGCAACCATCGGAGGAAGAAACGCTGCTGAGTAAGTCGCGGTCCGTCGTTCCCGCAGCAATTGCAACTGAAACATCATCAGCTGATTCTGTTGCAACAAAATCTGCTCGACACCGCTCGTTGTTGTGGAACTGGGCGATGATGACATCCCGAACACTCCACTTGCTTGCGGCATAGCCATCTGCATGGCCGGGAGCATGGGTACCTGAACTGCCGGAACGGGATTGGTCGTTTCCATACGAACGGCCGGGGCCGTTGGTGCCGACACGACAACCGGGTCCAAGTTCCTAGGCGCTGGGACGATGGTTGTTGCGGTTGGAGGCGCCGGTTGAGACGGACGATCGGTCGAGGGACTCGTGGGTGCCGATGCCAGATCGCTTGGATTTGCCGATGACGTGGTGACGACCGTCGTTGGTTGTTCGGTTGCAGGAGGCGTCGCGGTAGGCTGTGGCGCGACAACCGGCGGTGGAGTTGGCACGACCGTCGGAGCGGCGGCCGCCGCTGCGGACCATTTGCCGTTCTTTTCCAAATAGGCCAGCAACGAATCAATCGTCGGGACTTCTTCGATCAATTGGCGAAACGTGATCTTTACCCCCAAGGCACTCTTGATACGTTGGCTAAACTGAATCAAGAACAACGAGTCAAAACCAAGTTCCAAAAAAGTTCCACTTGGATTCAATTCATCCAAGTCAAAACCGGAAGCCTCACGGAGAATCTTGGCAAGTGCGGCACGAGCCTGTGGTGCATTGGTGGTCATGTTGTCCTCTAACTACGTTGGAATTATTGCTGGTACTTAAGAAACTCAAGTTGTTGACGCAGGACTGCAAGCTGCTGTCGAACAACGACTTCGACGAGGTCAGCATCGTTTGGAAAGACGGATTCGCCTGTTCCAAATTCGCTGATGTTTTCTACTTCACAACTGGAACGACCAACGAAACTGTCCGTCGAGCTCGCGGGGTTGGCAACGTGAATCGCTGCGCAACTTAACGGATCGCCTGCAGGCGTTGGTTGTTCATGGTCGCGACACGTGTTTTCTAGGCTTTGCGGATCAGCCGACTCTTCCTCGGACGCGGCTGCAGCGGAACTATCGACGATTACCGGAGCAATTTGGTCGTACCAATAGCGTTGACGCTCAAATGGATAGCCCGGCAAGTTCACGCGACGGCGTTGCTCCAAACGATACGCGCCGCCAAAATCGACTTTCACACCGGACTGCCACAAGGTCCCCAAACACAACCACAGTTGCTTGCCGGCTGAAGCCATCTGCTTCGCGTGCGGCGAAACGGCGGTGACGACTTGTTCAGGGCCCAACCCCGGTTGCTGTCGCGTCAAGGTTGAAAGTGTTTGTCCCGGCCCGACTTCCACGATGCACCCTGCTTGGCCTTGCAACGCAGCGGCCATCGCGTCAGAAAAGTTGACCGTCTCACGCAGGTGTCGTGCCCAATACATCGGATCGCAAGCTTGTTCCGGCGTTAGAACTTGACCAGTTACTGTGGATAGAATCGGAATCTGAGAAGTCGATAACTTGAATTGCGACAGAACTTCGGCGAACGGGGCAATTGCCGGTTCCATCATGTGCGAGTGGAAAGCATGCGATGTGTGGAGTGGCGTGGCTGCGATTTCCCGTTGTTCCAGTAAACTTTGGAAATCGGCGATGGCATTTGCGGGCCCCGAGACCACGGTCAAAACCGGACTGTTCACCGCAGCAATCGCCAACTCGCGATCATCCATCTCGGCCAAAATTGTTCGCACCTTGGCGACTTCACATCGCACGGCCAACATGTTCCCTGACGGAAGTTGTTGCATCAATCGAGCTCGATGTACCACCGCCCGCAAGGCATCCGCCAGCGAAAAGACGCCACCCAAACATGCGGCGACAAATTCGCCGACACTATGCCCAACCATCATTTGCGGGCGAACACCACAGGCCATCAACCATTGGGCGTAAGCATAAGAGATCGAAAAAATCGCGGGCTGAGCCACTTCGGTATTTCGCAGGGCCTCCATTGCTTGGGGCGATTCCAGCATCTCGGGTGCAACGAAGATTTGGTCGCGCAGATCAAAACCCAACAAGGGTCGCAAAATCGCAAAGCACTCGTCCAGGGCAGCCGCAAAGACCGGTTCACTCTCGTAAAGTTCTCGCCCCATGTTCAAATGTTGCGAACCTTGGCCTGGGAAGAGCCACGTACAGGGAACATCTTGGCGAACTTGATGACGCCATGACTTTGCATCTCCTTCACTTTGTCGCAATTGGCTCACCAACTCTGTGGTGCTGCTGG
>JAEUIP010000139.1:3596-14084 GCA_016795075.1 Planctomycetaceae bacterium
TTTTTCCGGCCAGTTTGCAAGGTATAAGCCACCTCTGCCAGCGAAACGTCTGGATACCGCTCCAAGAAATCGGCCAATCGCTGGCACGATTGGTGCGCCGCAGCTTGGCTGCGTGCGGAAACCGGAACAAGCCAGTGGGTTCGTGATTCTTCCCCAGCGGCAATCGGTGGTGCTTCTTCAATCACCACGTGAGCATTTGTCCCGCCGACTCCAAACGAACTCAGGCCAGCTCGACGAGTTTGTTCCGATCGGCGCCAAGGTCGCAACTGGGTGTTCACAAAGAACGGACTATTGGCAAAGTCAATGTTGGGGTTGGGCGTTTCAAAATTCAAACTGGGTGGAATGACTTCGTGCCGCAGCGATAGGCAAACTTTGATCAAACCAGACACACCGGCGGCAACATCCAAGTGACCAATGTTGGTCTTCAGCGAACCGATGGCACAATACTGTTTCTGATCCGTGGTTCGGCGAAAAGCCCGAGTCAGTGCCTCGACTTCGATTGGATCACCCAGCGCCGTACTGGTTCCGTGAGCCTCCATGTAATTGATGGAATCTGCCGAAATCCGAGCCATTTCATGGGCCAGTCGAATGGCTTCGTATTGGCCCACAACGCTAGGAGCTGTATAGCCCATTTTGGCGCGGCCATCATTGTTCAAGCCCCAACCTTGTAGCACGGCGTAAATTGGGTCGCCATCGGCAACCGCTTCGGCGTAGCGTTTCAGCACCACCACGCCGGCCCCTTCGCCGAACACCGTCCCGCGGGCTTTGGCGTCGAAGGTTCGGCACACGCCATCGGGAGACACCATTCCACCTTCGGTGTACAAGTAGCCCCGATTTTGCGGTAGCTTTAGCGTGACTCCACCCGCCATGGCCATATCGCATTGACGCAGCAATAAACTCTGGCACGCTTGCGCAATGGCAACCAACGATGTGGAGCAGGCGGTCTGAATCGTCATGGCTGGCCCGCGCAGATTCAGGAGATAAGCAACGCGAGTTACCAAATAATCTTTGTCGTTTCCTAATTCAGTTTGCAGGTCACCGCCGTGAAACGAATTGGCCAAGCTTTCCAGTAGTTGCGGATTCTCCGCTAAACTGGCCAGCACATACGTGTCCATGTAACAGCCCGCGAACAGACCAACCGGCACCGAAACGTTATCGGGTTGATACCCGGCATCTTCCAGGGCATGCCAACAGCACTCGAGCATGATCCGATGTTGCGGGTCCATGACCTGCGCTTCTTTCGGAAAGATGCCGAAGAATTTGGCGTCGAAATATTCGGGGTCGGCGATCGAAGCGGCTCGCTTGATCAAGTTCGGATTGCGACGGAGCGGACTATTCGGTGGCAAGTTGAGTCGCTCGTCGGGAATGTCCACGATGCAAGATTCACCGCGCACGAGTTTCTGCCACAGGTGCGACACATCTTCAGCACCCGGAAATCGTCCTGCGACACCAATGATCGCGATGCGATGGTCTTCATCGGCTTTCGACGAGGGATTGGCGGCGGGTTCGATTTTTGTTGTACTCGAATCGTTGTTCGAATATCGGTCCATCGGCTTCACGTTTGACAAACGCTGAGCGATCTTTTCAATCGTTGGCAGCGAGAACAATTCCATGATCGAAATGTCGGTTGAGAATTCTCGGTGCAGGTGCCCCAAGATCTGTACCACTTGGAGCGACGAAAGCCCCAACGACTTGAGCGAATCATGCATCCCGATCCGCTGCATCGCCATAACGCGGCAGCAAATCTGAGCCACTTTGGTTTGTAGTTCCGTCGCCGGTGCGACGAACGGTTCGTCCAGCTCTGGACGGGCACTGGCTTCTGCCGCCATGCGTTTGACGACTTGCTGGACTTCGAACAGTTCCGTCGCGATCTCGATCATGCGCTCCGAATCGCTGGAGCGCGAACTGCGAACATTTCGCGTACCGGAGTTTTCGGATTCAGTGGAGACGCGGTGTTCGCCATCGGTCGCGATTGGAATGCCGCTGGATTGGAAGCTTCGCTGCACTGCGGCTTCCAAATCCGAACGCGAAACATTCCAAGTCTCCCGTTCGTTGACGCCGGTCTTGGCGATCCAACCGAGTGATCGCAGGAGCATTTCTGCCGGTTCGTTTTTTTCTGTTCGCTGGAATGGAATTTCGATTGTGTCGCAGCCGAGTCGGCCGGCCAATTCTAGCAAATGGCGGAACATCTGCAGTTCCACGCGGCGCCCCAAGGCTCGACAACTGAGGAGAAACGAATCTAGCCGCAAGCGTCGGGCTTCGATCGAGCCGATCACGACACCAACCAAGCCATAATCGCCGAACTTGTCAGAGACGCGGATGGTCTCGCAGAAATATCCGCTTTGTTGAACGAGGTGTCTCAATTCCACAGCCGAGCGACGAACCGTCGTGAAGTTCATTTGGTTGGTTCGCTGCGTCATTTGAGCGACTCGGTCCACGTCCGACTCGGTCAGCGGTGCCACAGACACGACCAATTGCAAACCATCAAGGAACTCGTCCATGGTCATGACCGTTTGACGCAATTGATGGCGTTCTCTTTCCTCCATATAGCGCCGCGCACGCTGACGATCTTCTTCGGTCACGGCCGGAACGTCAAAGGCCCACGTGTGATCCAAGAACTCCACGATCCGATCGACTGGCAATGGCAACACCAATACTTCCGGGCAGGCGGCGCGAACTTCAGCGCATTCGATCGGGTTATCGTCAATAAAGATAAAACTGTCCAAACCCAGATGGAGCTCTTGGGCCAGCGACCTCAAATTTTCGGACTTGTTCTGCCAATTGATTCGCGCTGCGGCGATTTCGTCGCGGCGCAAAATCATTTCGGGATGTTCGTCGAACACCGCCCAGACGTCGGCCGGACGATTCTTACTGCACAGACATAACAACAAGCCGGCCTGCCGCAGTTCTTGCATTTTCGATTGCAACCGCAGCCGCTCCGGACCAAGCTGAACATGCCTTGCGCCTTCCTCCGCACAGACACCGCTCCATAACGTTTGGTCGCAATCAAGCACGATCACCTTGTATGGCAATCGACCGGCTGCTTGTATTCGGCGAGTCACGATGGTGGCCAAGGCCACGTAGTACTCGGAGCGGTACGGAACATGAGCCGCTCGCAGAGTCACCGGATCAAACTTGTCGGCCACGGGATACAGTCGGTCGATCTCGCTCGCGCTGATCCACTGCAAACGAGTCCGCAGCGCCAATTCGGCGTATAGCTGGTCTTCCACCGCGCGAGTCGCGCCCGACAGAGGGGCGTCGTCCGAATTCGAGTCGCAGACGACGACCAGCAGTTGGGCACGACTCGTGAGCTGGAAACTGTCGATCGCGGTCAGAAACTCGGCGAGGCGTTGTTCAGCAGTGGCAGCGTCTGTTCCAGTCCACCAATCGGCGACGCGAACCAAAATCACGTTGATGCCCGACTCGTTGGCGGAGAACTTCGAGGTCGGGTCGATAAGTTGTTGGACCAATTGGCCGTAAGGAGCGACGGTCACGTCACCGTTCGAATCCAACCATGCCTGCCAACGACGGAGCGGTGGAACGATGGGATCGACCGTAAAGGTCCCGGAAATAACAATCTTTTGATCGTGCACAGGTCACTCGGCAATCTACAAATTGCGACCCAAACGTGGAGCAAACGAACTCAGTTGTTCGCCGCATTGGATGATAACCCGAGAAGTCGCCAAACATTTCAGGCTGTGGTTTTTGTGCATCATTGCAATTTCCCAGAGACGGCAACCGTACCGATTGGAGTGATTATAACGAAATGCTCGCGCTTGCCACGGCGGGGGCCGTCAGAAGACAAACTTGTCACGGCGGGGGCAGTCAGAGAACAAGTTTGCGTGGGGCTGATAATGTCTTGGAAGCGCCAGCGACTCTCCGAGGAATAAGAGGGAAGCGAGCCAAGATAAGGCTCATTCAACCACTTACCGATCACGGCAATGGTTAACATCGCTTGGAGTCATTAGTTCTCGATAGGCCAGCGATGGGAGTCGAACCCATAACCCCCGCATTACGAATGCGGTGCTCTGCCAATTGAAGCTACGCTGGCAAGTGCCGTTTTCTCGGCGATTTTTCTCGTTTTAGCCCGATTTGTCTACCACTGACCGCCAAAAAATGCGGGAAATGCCAAACCACCGGTCTACGTACTCTCGGAGTTTAGCAAGTCCAACGAAACTCGTCCAGATCCGACTTGGAACAACCAACCACCGGATTTTTCGGGCTTGAAGTTCCCTCGACCCGGAGAGACAAGGTGCGACGTCGCTAGGTTCACGGCACGAGTAGTTGCTGACCGCAGGAGGTGTTTATCCGCCCGATCAAATTGTTTGGGAGCGCAGATCGTCTCGGCGTACAGTTTCCCCCTCTCCCATTTGGGGGTGAGGGGCTGGGGGTGAGGGGGTTAAAACTTTGTACCCAAACCATGCTCAAGCTAAAAGCAGCGACCCAAACCATGCCCAAGCTAAAAGCAGCGACCCAAACCATGCTCCGCGAGAATTTTTTTGTAGCGAAGATCGTCTCGGTGTACAGTTCTCCCCTCTCCCATTTGGGGGAGAGGGGCCGGGGGTGAGGGGGTTAAAACTTTGTACCCAAACCATGCTCAAGCTAAAAGCAGCGATGGTTCTCGAATGAGTTTGCGGCAATCATTTGGCAGGAATTGCGGGGTCGTAAATGCGAGGGCATCAAGTTTCGTCGCGAGTACCCCATTCCACCGGATAATGTGGATTTCATTTGTTTGGAACTGCAGCTAGTTTTTGAAATCGCTGGCAAACATCATCAAACGTTGGACGGACAAATCTACGTCCATGCCGTGATCGATTTCTGCAAGAGAAAAGTCTTCGCGTCTTGCGGATTCACGGTTATCAAGTCATGAAGGACTTGTCGAAAGTAGTCGCGTCCGTTCGGCAAGCCAAGCAGAAGCAGCAAGCCAAACCGGAAACTGAGTCATAGCTTCAGAGAGATTTTTCTCGTCGGAGACTAATCAAAGGTCAAGTTCTCGACCCCCTCACCCCCAACCCCTCTCCCCCAAATGGGAGAGGGGAGTTCAGTACCCGCAATGTGTCACAGGGTTCACCCCAAGCCGCTTTCCCCCAAATGGGAGAGGGGAGTTCAGTACCCGCAATGTGTCACAGGGTTCACCCCAAGCCGCTCTCGCCCAAATGGGATCGGGAGCCTGGTACCCGGAGCGTGACTAGGGTTCACTTCACACCCAACCGCAATCGCTCCGCCGCGGCGCGCGTGCTTCTCTCAAACAGCTTGGCGTGGGCAGCCGACTTCAAATCTTGGTCGTAGGTGATCATCATTTGTTTCATACGTTGATGACCTTCAGAACTCGCCAAAAATTCCGGTAGGCAGGTTCGGACGACATCCAAAGCAATGCTGACAGCCACCGATGCTCCCGGGGACGCTCCTAAGAGAGCGGCTAACGAACGATCCTGGGCGGAGAGCACTTCGGTGCCAAAATAAATGGCTCCTCGATCGGCCTGTTTGATGGTTTGCACTCGAATCCCGGCTTGAACCAACCGCCAATGGTCCGGGCTCGCCTTCGGGAAAAACTCGCGCAGGGTTTTTAGCCGCTGGTCCATGCTCTGCAGGCCTTGTCCAATCAGGTACTGGACTAACGATCGGTTTTTCAATCCGGCCCGCAACAAGGTTGTAAGGTTCTCCCAACGCAAGGACCGGGGCAGATCGCTCCAACGACCGGACTGTTTCAAGAACCGAGTGGTCCACGATGCGAAGGGACCAAACATCAACTGCCGTCGGCCATCCAGCCGACGAACGTCCAGGTGTCCCGCACCCAGGCTAGGCGCGCTTGGTGGCGTTGCTCCATAAACTTTGGCATCGTGTCTCGCGACAATATTTGGTTCGTCGCAAACCAACCATTGCCCAGCAATCGGAAACCCACCGAGTCCGCGGAACTCCGCCAGCCCCGTTGATTGCAACAGTGGCAGGCTTCCGCCTCCTGCCCCGACGAACACAAATTTCGCACGCTGGTTTCGAACTTCCTTTGATTCGACGCACGTCGTTTCAACCCGCCAGGACCCCGGTTCGCGCCGCAACCGAGTGGCCCGCCATCCGGACGCGATGGCACAGCCTTCCTGTCGTCTCAGCCATTCGCACATTCGCCGCGCCAGCAATCCGTAGTTGACCTCGGTTCCCAGACCGTTCGTAGCGGCTACAGGACCAGAACCACGTCCCTCCATCACCAATGGTGCCCAGGATTCGATCTCGGCAGGATCCTCGGTCCAACTCATGTTTCGGAAGAAATGATGATCCCGCATCGCTTGATGCCGAGCCCTGAGGAAGTCGACGCCCTGGTTGCCTGTCAAAAAGCAAATGTGTGGGACCGAGTTGATAAAGTCCCTTGGTTCACCGACGATTTGGCTTTCGACCAACGAACCCCAAAACTGTTTCGATTGTTCGAATTGTTCGAAGATGTTTAATGCGCGGTGGATTGGCACTTGGCCGTCCGCGTTTCGATTCGGCGTGTAACTCAATTCGCACAAACCCGCATGTCCGGTTCCGGCATTGTTCCAGCCGTCGGAAGCTTCTCGCGCCAACTCAGAAGTCGTTTCGATCATCTGCAGACGAATTCGCGGTTCGAGTCGTTTGATCATGACAGCCAAAGTTGCCGACATGATCCCACTGCCCACCACAACCACATCCGGCGTTTCAGACCATTCAAGAATAGACATCGTCCCTCCTATCTTCATTCTCGAACAAGTTCTCTATTTCCACAATTCCTTGTCCTCATTTTCCCGAGTTCCAAAACCAAAGAAATCTCCAACACGGTTCAACGATCCGAATCCAGAGCGACTTGCTCGAGCGGGATGCGATGTTGGTCGAGGAACCCCATTCAGCTGCGGTCGAGGGACCGTCCTGGCCCCTGCCGAGCTTGTCTCGGTTGAGCCAAGGATTCACCACTACCGCAAAGACGACGGCCGCAGGAAAAGCGGTTGAGTTACACGTGGGTTTAGCAAACGAGCTTCACCGAGCCCGCAACGGTTCGAGCGCTCAAGCCCGGACGATTCGGATGCAAGAATAGAACTCGTTTGGCCTACTTCCGAAACGTGTCTGTAGTGAAACTCAAGAATCGTCGCATCCTTCGGTTTGCGAACTCCAAACCAATCAAAGCCAGGCTGGCGGCAGCTGTTCGCGCAATCATCCAACTCGGGCTTCCTCATCGTTCTTTCTTCGACCCATTTTCAATGACATCATTCAATCTCGTTTCACAGAGCTGATTTGTCCTTTCGCAACCGAGGCCGCAAAAGATTGATGCGACGTTTACCAGAGACGCTAATGTAAACTTAAGGTTTTGATGAGTCGATCGATGATTATCACCCACAAATATCATTGAGACCAATTGCTTCGATCTCGACACCAGAATTCAGCCTTAATAAATCTGGAAGCGAAGGATAGAGCTCTAGTTGATAAAAACTAGGATCGATGTTCAACCACCCATTCTGACAAATGCCCAACCACCCGAGTGCCGGGGGCCGCCATACCATTCGTTCTACCTCATCGCCCGTTTCTACCGTACATACGCAACCAACTACATCTATCTGGGTTTGTTTGCCAAGACTTTTTTTAACTGCAACACGAAGTGAGTATTCCCACGATCCATCGCCACCCAAAAAACATGCGTTCATCCGGTGTAACAAAAAGTCATTTTTCCACCGTAAACATACGGCCGACATCAGGTTGCATTCCCTTCCAATGTGAATTCCAAAGAATGCATGCCAAATCGCTCCTTCAACAGTGATGACTTTCCCGTATTCGTTGGCTAGAAGATCGACACCCACGCTTCCCGCGTACCCATTCTCGCGAAGTACTCTCGACAACAGTGCTTTATCCGACACGTGCTTGCCTGAGTCCGCAATGATTCGCCACTTTTCACCATGAAACAACTCTATCGACATATACATCATCTTTGAGGCGGCAGCCAAGGTATTGGAGGTGCCGCCGGCACCATCCGCAAGTTGAGTGAACGGTTTGGATGTCGGTCGTTACGGGGGCCTGCCCTGGTAGGTGATTTGTCTCGGCAATTGGAAAGGGGGATTGCTACTTTTCCGTCCCCGCATGACTCAACGATCTATATCGCAACGAAATCGGCGAACCTTAGCCACTTGCGGGAACCAGAAAGTACCAAAACTCAACTTTTCAAGCAAATGGTACACCCGATCGAGGCTATCCAGTTGGACACAGAAATTGATTTGAGTAGAATGAAACAGTGATTCTTAGGAAGGCAATTTCGAGCGGACTTTATATTCCATTTAGAGTTTTGTAGAGAGTCTTTGTTTAGAGATGACAACTGATTCGAAACGTTCAAAAGCGTTGTTTTTGATTGCCAGGGGCATCACGGACTCGAAATTGCGGATCGAGTATCTGGACCGAGAGTGCGGCGAGGATACCGAATTGCGGCAACGGGTAGAAGTTCTACTTTCGGCGCCTGATGAAACCACTGGGTATAATCTTCAGCAACATGTATCCAGGGGCGTGGAACACGAAGTCTGTCCGGCCATTCCTGAGAGAGGAGCTCTGCTTGGCGGTCGATATCGATTACAGGAACCGCTCGGAGAAGGAGGTATGGGGTCTGTTTGGTTGGCCGAGCAGACCGAACCAGTAAAGCGAACTGTTGCAGCCAAGTTGATCAAGCCAGGTATGGACTCGCAGCAGGTCTTGGCTAGGTTCGATGCAGAACGTCAAGCATTGGCTATGATGGACCACCCCAATATTGCCAAAGTCTTTGACGGCGGGATGACAGCGGAGGGCCGTCCGTTTTTTGTAATGGAATATGTAAAGGGGGTCCCGTTAATCGAGTATTGTGACGGAATCCAACTTTCGTTATCGAATCGTTTGCGATTGTTCATTCAAATATGTCACGCGATCCAGCATGCTCATCAAAAAGGAATTATCCACCGTGACCTGAAACCTTCGAACATTCTGGTATATGAATACGATGGAACGCCTGTCCCAAAGGTGATTGATTTTGGACTGGCGAAGGCAATGCACCAGTCCCTTACGGAACAGTCACTATATACCGCCCAAGGAATGATGATCGGGACGCCTCTCTACATGTCTCCTGAGCAGGTGGACCGCAACCATCTTGATATCGACACGCGATCTGATATCTACGCGTTGGGAGTTGTTCTATACGAGTTGTTGACAGGAAGCACGCCGCTCGAGCGGAAGCAGATGGAGCGAGCCACCTACAGTGAAATCCTGCGATTGATTAAGGAAGTAGAGCCGCCAAGACCAAGCGCACGGATCTCCCGAAGCGATGGACTGCCAAGAATTGCTTCCCAGCGTCGCCTTGAACCGTCTCAATTGACGAAGACGCTGACGGGCGACCTGGACTGGATCGTGATGAAATCTCTAGACAAAGACCGCGACCGTCGCTACGAAACCGCGAATGCACTGTCCCGCGATGTCGAGCGATTCCTGAACGACGAACCGGTAGCGGCCTACCCACCGAGTGTTTCGTATCGGTTCAAAAAAATGATCCGCAAATACAAACGCCATGTCCTCGCGGTCAGTATGGTTGTCGTTGCGATGGTTGGTGGTGTCCTTGCTGTCGTAGTGATGCAAGCCCAGAAAAATCACGAACTTCGAACACTGAACATCCAACTCGACGAAGCCAATACGGAGTTAAAATCGACGAATATTCGTTTGGATAAACAGCGTGAGGTGGCTGAGGAGCGGGAGCAACAAGCGATCAATGCGGTGAAGAAGTTTGGCGATACAATTGCCGAAAACCCGGAGCTCAAGAATAATCCGTCACTTGATGCACTTCGTAAAACTCTGCTGAAGGAACCGATCACGTTTCTGCAATCTTTACGTGATCAGCTTGAACAGGTTGAAAGTCCGAGCAAGAAGTCTCTTGCACAATTGGCGTTTGCTAACCTCGAATTAGCGAAGTTGACTGATGAAATCGGGAACAAGCAGGACGCTCTTCATGTCATTCAAGTTTCGATTGAGATTTGGAACCGTTTGCTTCAAGCGAATCCGGAGGTCGTCGCGTATCGACACAGCCTCGCGGTTTCCTACGTAACTTCAGGCAGCCTGCTAGAAGACGTTGGTAGAATGTCAGAAGTGATGCCTCAATACCAACGAGCTGCGCAACTTTTACAGGAGCTGAACCTTGAACAACCAGAGGATTTCGGATTCGGGAAGAACCTGATGGACGTTGTCACCCTAATGGGTAACGTCGAATTGGGAGCCGGTCAATTGGATAAAGCCTTAGAGTATTACGATACGGCGTTAGGAATCAGCACGCGATTCGTTCCCGATGCCACCGAAACCAGCAGCTATCAGCATTCGCTCGGCAATTTGTACCACAATATCGGTTACGTGCATGCCCAAAGAGGACAATCGGATTTATCGCTGGAGATGTATAAAAAGGCCGTTGAGGTGCAAGAAAAATTAACAATTCAGGAGCCAGCCAACACGAAATTCAAAAGCTCGTTAGCGCATACTTACACGAACATCGGT
>JAEUIP010000013.1 GCA_016795075.1 Planctomycetaceae bacterium
ATGCGTTGCAACGAATTCGATCGAGCCAACATCGAAGCGACCGTCAGTCGCCGACTTCGCGAAATGCCCATCGCCAGTACATGCGACTACTTCAACGTGGCGACCTTGAAAGCAGTCGATCGCCAATACTTGGTCGAACGGCAATTGATCAGTCGCGAATTGTCTGAGAATCAAGGGGCTCGTGGGGTATTGGTGGATCGGGACGAAAACTTCAGCGTGATGATCAACGAAGAGGATCATCTGCGAATCCAAGTGATGCGCAGTGGGTTGGACTTCGAAGATGCATTCCAGCAGATTGAAGTCTTGGACGATGCGATCGATGAAAAAGTTTGTTATGCGTTCCATTCTCAATATGGCTACCTGACGGCATGCCCGACGAATGTGGGAACTGGAATGCGGGTCAGCGTCATGTTGCACTTGCCCGCATTGGTGTTGACCAAACAAATCGAAAAAGTTTTTCGCAGTCTACAAAAAATCAACTTGGCTGTGCGTGGTTTGTACGGTGAAGGCTCGCAAGCGATGGGCGACTTCTACCAGATTAGCAATCAGATCACATTGGGCCGGTCGGAATACGAATTGATCAAGCAGGTCGGTGACGTGGTCCCGGTGATCATCAGCTACGAACGCAAAGCGCGGCATTTTTTGTTGCAGGATAGCCGCGACGATTTGCAGCGGCAGGTTCGTAAAGCTCTGGGAACACTTCAAAAGGCGGGACAAATCAGCAGCGAAGAAACGATGCACCTGTTGTCGAAGGTCCGCTTGGGCGTCAATTTGGGCTTGATCAACGACCTCGATATTCCGACGATCAATCGCTTGTTCGTTTATACGCAACCAGCTCATTTACAGAAAATGCGTGGCAGCGAGATGGACACCACGCAGCGCAACAAAGCACGCGCGGTCTACCTGCATTCACAATTGGAACTGCCGTCGAGTGACGCACCGCAAAACTGAGAATTGCCGTGACCGAACAGGCACAAATGACTCGCCACTTACGGCCTTCGCCTGATCGACACGCTGCCAAATGGTCCGGTTGTTGGCCATGGGTCGGCACGGTCGTATTGCTCCTGCTATTTGGCCCTGTCTTGAGTGGCGATCGGATCTTGGCGTTTCGCGACGCCGCGTATTGGCACATGAACACTTTGCAATGGACCGCAGCTCAATGGCAGTCCGGTTCCGTACCGCTCTGGAACGACATCCACGGTTTGGGTGTGAACTGGGTTGGGCAAGGCACAACGACGGTGTTCTATCCAGGGACTTGGCTGTTGGCGTTTCCCTTCGGCCAGTTTGGTCAACGTTACGCGTTGGTGATCGTGTTGCATTTGATGTTGTGCGGCTGGGGCTGTTTTCGGCTCGCGCGGGATCTGGGCGTTGAAACGACCGCCGCCTGGTTTGCGGCGTTGACATTTGCGTTCAGCGGCCCGGTCTTGGCGTTGCATGGCAATTGGCCGTTCCTTATTGGCGCCGCCTGGCTGCCGTCGGCGCTGAGCGGTTTGTGGCGAGCATTTGTCTTGGGCCAGTCGACGGGGAAGTGGCTGGCGGCGGTGGCTATCTCGTTGATGATCTTAGGCGGAGAACCACAAGCTGCATTGTTGTGGCTGTTAGCCGCAATGGGTTTGGTTCTCGTGCAAGTTGTCCAGCACCGACCAAATTCAAGTTCGACGGGCGTTGACGGGCACAGCCGAGTCCTTCGATTGTGGCAAAGCGTTCGGACGGTCTGCTTCGTTGGATTGTTGGCTGCGGGCGGGAGTTGCGTTCAATGGTGGTCCTTGTGGGAGTCGTCCCAAACCAGTACTCGCGTGATTCGTCCGGCTCCGGTGAATATTTACCAAGCGGCGGCCTTGTGGCAGTCCGGCGCTCCGGACTGGATGTCGCAGACCAAGTTGGGGTTGTTGGGCTCGCCGGAACCCCATAGTCAAGCCGAGCAAGCCTTGCAATTTAGTCAGCCGCCGTGGCATTGGGCGACGTTGTTCGTCGGGAATGCGATGGGAACGTGGCGCTCGTTTCACGCACGCTGGGATCGACATTTGGCGGCCAACGATCGAGTTTGGAATCCCACGTTGTATGCGGGCGTGATCACGGCGGTCTTGGTTCTCGCGCACGGCAGTGGACTCTGCTCGGTCGCGTGGCGGTATCGTCGTCTGGGTCGGCGTGGCCAACGACGATGGCAATTGGCGAATGCCGCGCGCGACAACCCCGAGCTTGATGGCGATGGCAAACGTCGAGCGAATCGCACGTTGGCAAATACTTGGCTTTGGTTGCTCTTGTTGGGATTTGGGTTGGGAAGTTGCGGTTGGTACGGGGCGGGTTGGTTGTGGGTGGAGATTCAAACCATCTGGCGTGGGTCGGCTGCTACACCTTCGGTTGGGGCACATGTGGGCGGTGTGTATTGGTGGTTGACTTTGCTTTGCCCTGGCTTCGATCAATTTCGTTACCCCGCCAAGTTGTGGATCGTTGCCGCCTTGGCTTGGTCGTTATTGGGGTCATTGGAATTGTCGAATTGGATTTCCGCAGCCCGAATGAAACGCCCCGCGCGGAATAGGCACCGAGTCAATCGTCGGGCTCTGTTGTCGGTGACAATCATCTTGTTGTTGCTGTTGTTGAGTCTCGCCGTGACTTCGTCTCCCTGGTTCATCGGGCGTTTCTTTCGCGCGTTTCAGGTGGTCCCGCTGGATCCTTGGTTGGGAGCATTGCATGTCCCGCGTGCTTTGTTGGAAATTCACTTGTCGATAATCCAATCGCTGGTGGTGAGCGGCTTGCTGTGTGGGTGGTTGTTTGCGCAGCGATGCTCGCAGTCGTCCGGGTGGGGATGGATTTTGGTCGCGATCAGCGTGGTCGATATCACGATCAACCACGCTTGGTTGGTACAGACCGTCGATGCTAAGGTACTCACGGATTCAACCGTTTGGGACGCCAAGAATAGTCCTTATCGAGGTCCGGTAGCGGCGGAACGATCATTGGGACAGCAGCGATTTTGGTACGAGCCGGAATTGATGCACGAGCATCGTTGGCAACAACTGTCGGAGAAGTGGGGTGAGGCTTGGCCTTGGCAACCGATCGACAAGCTGACTTGGCAAGCAATCTTTAGCATGCGAGCGACGGGCGCTCCCCAGTTCCACCTGGCTCAGAACATTCCGAGTGTCAATGTCGAACAAACGCTCGACCCCATCGGCCCAACCCTTCTCCGCGACGAGTTAGCCCGCACCGTTCGCTCGCTGCCAAAAGAAACGGGGCAAGTTCTGTGGCGGAGCTATCTTCGCAGCTTGGGGGTTCGGTATTGGCTAGGTTGGGCGAGTCCCGCGGGAACGGGCGCGACACCCCGCGCGCTGCAGTGGACGACCCTTCCCGAAACCCCACCGCCGGTTTGGTTGGCAGAACAATGGGAGGTGCGTTCCCCGATTTCCATTCACGCACCCGTAGCGGAACAAGCCGCCGACATGGCGGCGGTCTGGTTCGAGAACGAAACGATCTTGGATAGTCCCGTTCGAGTCGTTTTGGATCAACAGGTGGCGTTCCCAAGTCCGACGGCGACGGTTGACGCAACCGGGAACGAGAATGGGATCGTCCAATGGGAATTTACGCAACAAGAAAGGAGTGCGATTGTAATAGCCGAGCGACCGGTGATTGTGGTCTGGCGACAGTGGCACGCTCCCGGTTGGTGGGCGGTCGTGCAAACACCCGATGGAGCCACGCAGTGGCAGCCGACATTTGCGGTGCAACGAATCTTTACCGGGCTGGTTTTGCCGCCGGGTGAACATCAGGTTCGTTTGATCTATTTTCCGATTTGGTTTTGGTTGGGTGGCTTGATCACGTTGCTGACTTGGTGTGGGCTAATCGGTGTGGTTCTTCTGCGATGGTCACGCCGGTGAGATGGTCGCGCCGGTTACAGACTCCGTCCGAGTCCTGTGATCGCCAACTTCGCTCCGTTGCCCCTTTAGTGAACGTTGCCCCTTTAGTGAACATTGCCCCTTTAGTGAACCATGTGCCGCGCGATGCGTTCGTGGACACCGGGCCGGAAAAACGTGGCGATGGTCAGCGGCAGGTACCATGCCATAAACAGACCGCCACCGTAACCGTGCCAGAATTGCACGGCGACCAACAGCGCGGCGCTGTAGGCCATCAATGTGCCAAACGTTTTGCGAATGGGCCAAGCGACCATGGAAGTGCCTAACGAAACAAACGCTACGAGCAAAGGCAGGCGAAACCAGGGGTCCCAACCAAACTCCCAAATTCCTTTGAGCGCACTGACACGCGGCAGCCAAACGCCAAACATGGCTTGCAGGTTCTGCACGAAAGTCCGGTCCTCGGTGGAGAACAGCAGCAGGCTGAGAATCATTAACAAAACCGTGGCGCCGACGCCGTACAAGAACATTCGCGCGCCGCGTTCCCAATAAAAACTGAGCCACAGAGCCAACAAGAAAATGGGGTAATAGACCAAGCCCATGGTCAGTCCAAACAGCAATCCCGACCAAAACGGATAACGATACAACACGACGGCCCACAGCAACAACGCACCCGGCAGCACATGATCGACGGCGCCGGACATTTGCATCGTGTAGGGCAGCATCAAATAAAGCGTGGCCATGCCCGCGCCGTTTTGCCAACTCCCGAAATGTTGCCCCCCCATCCAAACCAACCCAGCGACAATCGCGAACTGACTCAGAATCGCCATCAACTTCGCGACCCAGATCATCGACTCGTTTCTTTGGACTTGCAAAGCCGCCGCGTCCAAGCCCACCCGGGTGTTGGCATCGCGGAGCATCGTTGGAATGACGGGTAGTAGATGAAGCATTGGGTAAGCCGGGCCCATTTCTTGATCGACCATCGGTTTCGTTTGCTGTCCCATATCCAACAATGCGGCCGCCGATTGGGCGCCCGAAACATCTGTCCGAGTCGGCGAGCTCACCGTGATATTGGCGATCAGAAAGCTCAACAAGCTGACGACCAACAACCACAAGCCGCCCAAGCTCAAGTTGGTTTCCAAAGCCGGACGTCGCACCAACAACTGATCTAAAAACAGTCGTATGACAAAGAGCACGCCCACAATGAGCATGAACAGGAATCCGCCATACAGAAACGAGTGGCTGAGCACTCGTCGGGCCAGCCAAATTTTCCGCTCGTCATTCGGGTCGGGGGCCGCTGATAGGCTCGCGTCAGAATTCGCCTGAACCAGATCGTCTTTCCCGGCGTCACTTGCGGAGAGGGGTGTGGGGCCGGTTGCGGCTTCCGCAGGTGGCACTGGCTCCGAAGGAGCAGCTTGAGTTTCCTGGGGCGGTTTTGGCTTGGGTTCGGGCTGACTCTCCAAGAGTCCACCCGAGGTCAACGACAACGTGACCGGTTGGCCCAACTTCGCCAGTTCCACAGCCGCTTGTCGCTCGAGGCTTACACCGCTGTTGTAGAGCAATAGTCCGGGGGCCAGCAACACCAGCAAAACAAGGTCGAGATTCCGAATGCTCCACAATCGGCTGAACTTGAAGAACAGGGCCAACATCAACAAGGACGACACGTACGCCCAGGTTGTTGGTTCGATCTGCTGAAAGGCCCAAGGAAACTCAGACATGAAATGACTCGGTGCGTGATTCCGGACGTTGCCGTCCTTCGAACGATCGATGACGTGCGTTAAACTGGGGGACGGCTAGGATTTATCCTAAAAGGGGTCTGGCCCTTGGCGGGCCTGTAAAATCCCGGACAAAAAAGACATGACCGGAGAGGGTCAGACCCCTTTTAGGACAAATCCAAGTTGCAGCGAGGATCTTGGGGGCGTTCTTGTGACCGCCCCTTATTGTGACCGATTAAGTCGGAGAAGGTAGCGCCAAAATTCGAAGTTGGCGTTGCGTCTCCGGCCGGAATGTCTCCTAACCCAGAGCAATCCTCATAACCGTCAAATCTTAACGAACGTCGGCGATCATAACAGGAATCGCCGTTAACCAAAGGCCCCTGATGTCTCCACGACAAATTCTCGTTACCAGCGCTTTACCGTACGCCAATGGCCCGATCCATTTGGGGCACTTGGTGGAGTACATTCAAACGGACATTTGGGTTCGATTCCAAAAAATGTGTGGACATCGCGTGGTTTATGTCTGCGCGGATGACACGCATGGGACCGCGATCATGCTCAGCGCTCGCAAACACGGCATCAGCGAAGAGCAGTGGATTGGCCAGATGAGCCAGCAGCATCAACAAGACTTTGCCGACTTCCATATTCAATTTGATCAGTATGGGAGCACCCACAGCGAAGAGAACCGACAACTTTGCCATCAGATCTGGGAACAGGCGCTGGCGAAAAAATTGATCGATTCACGAGATGTTCAACAGTTGTACGACCCGGAGCAGAACACTTTTTTGGCAGACCGGTTCGTGAAAGGCAAGTGCCCCAAGTGCGGCGCCCCGGATCAGGCTGGTGACAACTGCGATAAGTGTGGCCACACGTATTCGGCAATCGAATTGATCGACCCCGTTAGCACGATCTCGGGCGCTCAACCGGAGATTCGATCGGCACCGCACTTCTTTTTTCAATTGGAGAAATGTCGTGAGGTTGTCGAAGCCTGGATTGCTAGGCCCGGAGCGTTGCAGAGCGAGACGGCCAATTACTTACGCGGTCACTTTCTTAGCGACACGCTGCGTGATTGGGACTTGTCACGCACCGCTCCATATTTCGGATTCGAGATTCCGAATCAACCGGGTCATTATTGGTACGTGTGGTTTGATGCGCCGGTGGGCTACATTGCAACGACCTGGCAATGGTGCAAAACGCATGGCGAACGCTTGGAAGACTGGTGGCGGAACCCTGCCGCCGAGATCCATCATTTCATTGGCAAGGACATTGTGTATTTTCACACGCTGTTTTGGCCAGCGATTCTGCATACGGCCGAATACGAACTACCGTCGCGAGTTCACGTTCACGGTTTCTTGACAGTGAATGGGCGCAAAATGTCGAAACGGGACGGCACGTTTGTTCGCGGTCGGAAATATCTGGATCACTTGCAACCGGCCTACTTGCGCTACTACTATGCGACCAAATTGGGTGACAACCAGGATGATTTGGATTTGAACATTGCCGAGTTCGTGGAGAAGGTGAATTCGGACTTGGTCAATAAAGTCGTTAACTTGGTGGCCCGTTGTGCGAAGTTTGCGACACAGACGGGCTTGTCCGCCCAGTATCCCGCGGACGAAGGTCGCTTTGCGTTTGCAGCGTCCCAAAGCGAAGCGATTGCCGCGGCTTACGATGCGGGCGAACTTAGCAAGGCCATGCGATTGATCATGGAACTTGCGGATCGAGCCAATCAATTTGTAGATCAGGCTCAGCCTTGGAAATTGGCCAAGGTCGCTGAGCAAACCGATCGCCTTCGCGACGTGGTTACGATCACGCTCAACTTGTACCGGCAGATCGCGATTTACTTGGCTCCCGTGTTGCCGACCTTGCAGCAACAAACTGCCCAGTTGTTGGGTGAAGAACTCAAGGACTGGAGTTTGGCTCAGCAGCCGCTGCTAAACCAAGCGATTGGCACCTATACCCACTTCATGCAACGTCTAGACATAAAGGATGTCGAGAAAATGATCGAAGAAACGAAGCTAGAAAACGCCGCGGCAGCCGCCTCCGGCGATACGGGAGCTCCCGCCAGCGGGGAATCCAAGACCAACCTCGATTCGGATGCGGCCTTGTTGGCCGAGCCGTTGGCTGCCGAATGTACGATCGAAGACTTCGGCAAAGTCGATCTTCGCGTCGCCCGAATTGTTTCCGCCGAAGAAGTCCCAGAAGCTCGCAAATTGTTGAAGTTGGTGGTAAGCCTGGGCGGTGATCAAACCCGACAAGTTTTTGCCGGCATCAAGGCTGCCTACAATCCCGCGGATTTGGTGGGCCGTTTGGTGGTGATTGTCGCCAATCTCAAACCACGTCAAATGAAATTTGGCTTGAGTGAAGGCATGGTCTGTGCGGCGGGCGGTGGTGGAGCGGAAGTCTTTCTGCTTGCACCGGACTCCGGTGCCGTTCCCGGCCAAAGAGTCCATTAAATCATTTATAGAGGAAAGCTGAAAACAAAACCGCCGCAGAAAATTCTGCGGCGGTTGTTGTTGGCGAGTCTCGTGATTCGTAAGGCTTAGAGCCGTACAAAGACGTTGGTGTTGTCGGCCACGATCAGTTGGAATTGATTGGGGTTGTCGAACTTGATTTCAGCGGTCAACTTCTCACCGTTGCTGTCTTCCATGGTCAGCGTGTTGCCATCTAGTTCGAAATTACCTTTGGTGACACTGTCCCCGACGACTAATTCGAAGCGGTTGGAGGGTTGCAGCTTCAGCGTCATCCCGCTGCTCTCCGATTCCCACTGGCCAATGTGCTTGGGTTCGTCGGCGTCCCACTTTTCGGGATTCCACAGGTTCTCGGTTTTTGCGGCAAAGTCGCCCATGGCCATGAGGTGATCGATGTAGTATTGGGCTGAGATCTTGCCATGAACTTGGATGCAGCCGTGAATCGAGACCATTCGAGTTTCGGGATCGATTGAGAAGAAGAAGTCTCCGCCCTCGCCGGACGCGGCGAGAAGTTTCATCATGCGTTCGGCCAACTTGTCGGTAGGGACATCTTGTGGGACTGGGGCCAACCGATACGCGTTCCAGATAAAGTTTCCGTTGGGTGATCGCAGGGCGACGGTTGGCAGGATGAAGCCGGCGTGTTTCACATCAAAGAGGAAAACTCGTTCGTCGGCAGCTCGGAAGTTTTCCTTCGGGACCGATTCCAAGATCGTCTTGAACTCGTCTAGCGTCGTGATCGACGATTCCTCGACCGGGGCTCGCCCGGAAAGAGCTTTGAAGCCATCGAAGGCAAAAACTTGATTTGCCGACAAAACGCCAAGGATCAGGGCCAGGGTCAGGGTCAGGTGCTTGCGTAACATGGGAAGTCTCCGGGATTTATTTGGGGGTGCGGGTTTTCTTTTTTTGTGTCGGACGGTTCCAACCACGCAACCAATACCGGGGAAGTCGCCCGCTGTGACGGCAACAACGAAAAAAATACCGAGCCACGGGAAATTGGCGATTCTGCCGCAGCGGAGAGCCGTTCTTATCGCTCGATAAATGCTGGGGTTTCGCGTATACTAAATCGGACAGAGTTGTGGGCGGTTGGTTGCGAGTACCCGGTCTCGCGGACGCGGATCGAGCCCCTGCGGGCACAAAATTGAGGAGAAATTGCACTAATGGCCAAGCCTACCAATTTTTGCGGACGAACCCGACGCGAATTTATTTGGCAGTCAGGAGCCGGTTTTGCGGGTGCTGCCCTTGCCGGAATGATGGGGCCCAACTTGGCTCGCGGCGACGACGACACCGGGGCGTCCAAGTTGGCCAACCCATTGGCGCCCAAAGAGCCTCATTTTCCCGGCAAAGCCAAAGCGGTGATCTTCCTGTATATGTACGGTGGACCCAGCCACATCGACACGTTCGACTACAAACCAAATATGGTCGGCATGGATGGCAAGACCATTCAAGTGAAAACCTTTGGCCGTGGCGGGCACCGCAACGAAGGGCGAATCGTCGAACCAAAATGGAAGTTCCACCAGTATGGGCAATGCGGCAAATGGGTCTCGGACCTGTTTCCCAATCTCGCAAATCATGTGGACGACCTCGCGTTTATCCACAGCATGACCGCTGATTCGCCGATCCATGGTTCAGCGATGTTGCAAATGAACACTGGCAAGATTCAATCTGGCAGCCCATGTTTGGGGGCATGGGTCAACTACGGACTGGGGACCGTCAACGAAAACTTGCCGGGCTTCGTCGTCATGTTGGATCATTCGGGGGGGCCGATTTCTGGTCCAAAGAACTGGGCGACAGGTTACATGCCTGCGACCTATCAGGGAACGGTTGTCCGCAGCGAGGGTTCACCGATTCTGGATTTGCGCCGCCCGCTCGACATGAGTGACGAGACGCAGCGAGATTTGATCGATACACTCCAGTACTACAATCATCAACACTTGTCGGCCAACGCGAACCATTCGGATTTGGCTGCGCGGATTGCCAGTTACGAATTGGCGTATCGCATGCAAAGCACCGCGCCCGAAGCCGTCGATATTGAGGACGAATCGGAAGAAACTCACCGACTCTATGGTTTGGATCGTCAAACGACTCGGTACTTCGGACGGCAGTGCTTGATGGCACGACGCCTCGTCGAGCGTGGCGTGCGGTTCATCCAGATCTATTCGGGGGGAGCCCATAACGATTCGAATTGGGACGCGCACGGCGACTTGGTTGCGAATCATACGTTGCACGCCGGAGCGACGGACCTGCCCATTGCCGGTTTGCTGAAAGACCTCAAGCAACGAGGTCTGTTGGAATCGACCTTGATTGTCTGGGGTGGCGAGTTTGGTCGGCAACCAACGGCCGAGTACGCCGAAGGAACCGGCCGCGACCACAACGCATACGGATTCACCATGTGGATGGCGGGCGGAGGAATCAAGGGCGGCGTTTCGGTGGGGACAACCGACGAACTGGGCGCAGCGGCCGTCGAGAACCGCTTCCACGTCAAACATATTCACGGGACGATCTTGCATCAAATGGGCTTGGATCCAAATCGACTCAGTTATTTCTACAACGGCCTAGACCAAAAACTTGTGGGTGTTGAAGGTGTCGAACCCATCCATCAGCTGATCGGTTAAGTTGTGCGCATCGCGGTGGATGTTGGGAACAGTCATCTGAGCTTTTCCACTCGGACCAGCGGTGGCTTGTCTACGGTCTCCGTTGCCTGGTCGGCCAATGCTCGCACGTTTCATTTGGGCGATACAGACTCGCCCCTTGATCTTGGAGCGTACTTGCAGCAATCGCTCTTCGCGAGCATTCACGCCGTGAAGCCAACTCTGTCTGACGGGCAAACGGGCGATCCATGTTCGTGGTGGATTTCCAGTGTGAATCCACCGGCAACCGAACAGCTGCGGTTCGTCCTGCAACAGTTACGGCCGGAAGATGCGGTTTTCGAAATCAATCAAAGCATGATCCCTTTGGACGATGATCTGGAAAATCGCCACAAGACGGGTGTGGATCGCCTGTTGGCGGCCTGGTTTGCCTCTCGATATGGGGAGACGAAGCAAACGGCGACCGAGCCTTCAGCTCGAGGCGTGATTGTGGTGGACGCTGGGTCGGCCGTCACGGTGGACTGGGTCGATGGGGCAGGCGTGTTTCGCGGCGGCATGATTTACCCAGGATTTCGGCTGGCGGCCAATTCGCTCCATCGAGATACGGCGGCTCTGCCTTTGCTAACGGAGTTCAAGTGCACGACTCCCCCGACGGCGGCGGGGCGCGCCACCGCGCCGGCGATCGAAGCGGGCTTGTTTTGGAGTCAATGGGGCGGTTTGTGCGGGGCCGTAGAAGCACTGCAGCGACATGCGTGCCAGAGCGAGTTAACCGTTGGTTCGGACGCGGAACATTTCGGTCAACCGCGAGTGATCGTAACGGGCGGCGGCATTCGGGCTTTTGAATCTTTGTTACCGTCGCATTGGCACTGGGAACCGCAGTTGCTACCCCAAGCGATTCTAAAATTGGCGGACGAAATGCGATCGGAGGCGTTGAATGGAAGGGGGTAACCAGCCAGGGACCGAACCATCGCTATCCACGGTTTGTCGGTTGACCGGCCCGCAACCGTCCGCGATCGCCGTTTTTGAACTGCATGGTCCACGGGCCTTCGAAGTTGCCGCGACACATCTGTGGTTAAGGAACCAACAGCCGTTGTCGCAGCAACCGATGTCAAAGATCGCTTTTGGTTATTGGAAACATCAGGCAAGTCTTTTGGATCCTAACGAAGCGATAGCCACCGAAGACGTTGTGTTTTGCCGCACCGGCCCCGCTTCCGCAGAACTACATACCCATGGCAGTGCGGCCATTGCCAATTCGATCTTGTCGGCGTTTCGCAGCAGTGGAGTCGTGGTTGTCAATCCAAATGAGAGCCCCTCCGCGAATTCCGAGGCACGTAGCCTGCCTTTACCAATGATCATGCAGTTCTTGGAACCCGAATGGTGGGAGCCGTCGGTGGGAAGGGTAACGCCGGAGCGGTGGGAACGCTTGTGCAATCGTTTGGCGGCTGCAGAATTCCCGACGCATGACTTGTGCCGGTTGCAAAGTCGGGCCTACGAACGGTTGGCTTGCGCTCGCGGCGGGGAGGTCGGCCGCCTATTGTGGGCTCAGTTGCGGGGCGCTTGGCTGCTGCGGCTGGAATCAATCGCGGAAAAAGTCGACACGAGATCCGAAGATGCCTTGTCGGACTTGGACGCGTTGCTTGCCACTTGGTCATGGGGACAATTCTTGGGTCGCGATGTCCAAGTTCTGGTAACCGGCGCACCCAATGTCGGCAAAAGCAGTCTGATCAATGCCTTGTTGGGCTATCAGCGGAATGTCGTTTCGGATCGACCCGGGACGACTCGCGACTTGGTGGGACAAGCCACGGCGATGGCAGGTTGGCAGGTTCGGCTGGTCGATTCGGCGGGATTGCGGCCCAGTGAAGATGACTTGGAAGCGCAGGGCATTCAGCTTGCCACGGCCGCTGCACAGCAAGCCGACGTGGTTGTGGTCGTTCGATCGGTCGACGTTCCGGGCTCAACCAGCCTGCTACTGCCGGAAAACGTGCCCGTGATTTCGGTTGTGAACAAAATCGACTTGCTCGATGGGCCCATCGCAAATTTAGCTGGCCAATTGGAGCTTGGGGACAGTCACGCCGTCTCGACCAAAACCGGCCAAGGACTCCAGGAATTAGTCCAACGGATTGTGAGCACGGCAGTACCGCAGGCGACCCGATCCGAGACATCCGAGAGCAGCGTCAGGCCTGCGGTCGTCTTTGCCGCCGAACTCGGGCAGATCTTAAGAGATTGGCGCGCGCGACTTTCCAAGGACGCCTCCGAAAAAACGTCCGCCGGCGCGGACACCGATGGCTGAGCGATCAATGGCTAGAGGATTTAGGGGCGAGAGGAAATTGGTGCGAAAGAGTTGGCGATGCCCAAAGTAAATATCCGACCGCTCATCGAAGTGGCCGTTGCGGATCTCGACGACGCGATCGTTGCCGAACAATGTGGTGCGGACCGGTTGGAGTTGAACAGTGGCATGCCTCTTGGGGGCCTGACGCCTTCCATCGGACTCGTTCAAGAAGTCGTCGCTGCGGTCCGAATTCCCGTCGTCGTGATGGTTCGCCCGCGCCCCGGCGGGTTTTGTTACTCTGCCCGGCAACACCAAACCGCCTTGCGCGATGCTGAAGCGATCTTGTCGGCTGGAGCTGCCGGAATCGTGTGGGGCGCATTGAATGCCAATCGAGATATCGATCAACCAAAAGTCGTTGACATGATATCATTGGTCGACAACAAAGAACTCGTCTTTCACCGTGCCATTGATCTCGCGCGGGATTGGCGCGCGTCCCTGGAAGCATTGGTGGATTTGCGTGTGGATCGCATTTTAAGTTCCGGACAACAATCCTCAGCAATCCAAGGTGTGGACTGCTTGAAGGCCATGGTTCAGGCATTCGACCGTCGCATGGAATTGATCGTGGGCGGCGGCGTGCGAGTTGCGACGATTCCCATGTTGTACGCCGCTGGTCTGAGACAATTTCACGGCACATTTTCGCAGGCGGTAGACGACCCTGGCTATGAAAATGCAAGGTTCCGATTTGCCGAGAATGACCAGCTGCGCTGCATCGATACCGCCGAGCTACGGTCGGCTAGAACGTGCCTGGATCACCTTTCTTCGGAATAAACGGTACACGCTGTACCAACCCGTGTTAATTTGTAGCGGTTGGAGGAATAGAGCCGCGATGAAAGAATCGAATCAGGTCGAGACGATCGCCAGCCGATAAACACCAAAGGCTGTGGGTCTCCGAAATTTGGACTCGATCCAAAAATCGGGCAGCCAAAAACCGAAGGGTTCCTGTTGCGGCGAGCAGGGACCCTTCACTTTTTTTACGGCACAATTAAAGCAAATTCGTGTCGAGCATCTTCGTGCACCGCCAATTCGTGTGCTGCCAAGTTGAAACCATTCGCATAAGCGGCGTATTTAAAGCAAGTCGATGCGCGCGGTAGCAACGGTCGAGTCGTAAACGCCATTGGTTTGATAACCGCGAGCCGTCACGATGATTCTTCGAATTCGTCCATCTGGCGGTAGTGTATAGCTCCAGGTCGCGTAGGTTGGGTCCCCCGGAAAAGTCATGTCGGTCTGAATGAACTGATAGCCCATTTGCCAAGTTCGTCCGTCGAAATATTGACCGGAATCGATGTCACGGATCACCAGTCGTACTTCGCGAATTGACGCATCGCCCTTGGTCCAGCCTCCAAGTTCGAGCGGTGAAAGTCGTCCGGCAACGGATTGCGGCGAGACCGGTTTGGTGATGGAGGTTCCAACGGAGCTTGTTTCGACGCGCAAATTGCGCCGAAAAATATCTGTCTGGAATTGTCCGGTTCGATCATAAATCCGAGCGGTGACGTCGATGCGATACTCGGAATTTCCGCCGGGTGTGAAGTCGTAGCTCCACGCGGTCAAGTTGGTGTTGGGGGCCTGCAGAGCAGCTCGAACTTGGAAAAATTGATTTTGCCAAGTAAAACCATTAAAGTACTGCAGCCCGTTTGACCCGCTTGTCTGACCTTGATTTTGACGCGTGATTACCAACCGAACTTCCGAAACACCGTGAATTGCCTCGGCGTATCCTTTCAAGCGAACTCGTTTGAAGGACAATTCACCGTCAAAACCAGGCGAGGAAATCGTTCCACCGAATCGAAACGGATCGGACCGGAACTCGATCAGCAATCGCTCGAACAGATTTTTTTCGCCTGAAGATAAATCTGAGATTCGGTTTTGTCGCTCTAGCGGATCAAGCAGATGGTCGTAATATTCGGTGCTACCATCCGCCCAGCGAGTGTAGCGTTGATCATGAAATCGTATGGATTGAAACACGCCTTCGATGTTCTGAAACGCGTGCCCGAGCTTCTGATAGTGCTCGGTCAAAATTCCGGCCGGTCTCCAGGTTGCTGCTTGCGGAACACCCGTGGCGGCCCATAGCCCGCTAAACGACATGCCATCACTCACGATATTGGAAGCTTGACAAAGCTCCAAAATGGTCGGCATGACATCGACATGCGACAGCAAGTGCGATCGTTCGACGCCCCGAGCGACCCCCACCCCGGGGCCCCAAACCACCATCGGAACCTGGGTGGCCAGATCGTAAGGCACTTGTTTTCCCATATGACGCTGCTGGCCCAGCATGTATCCATTATCCGAAGTGAAAATAATCAACGTGTTTTGGGCCAATCCACTTTCGTTGAGATACGAGCGCATCAAGCCCAACATCTCATCCACCGACTTCATCGCCAACATTCGTTCACGATATTCTTGATCTGCTTGGGCGATCTGCTCCGCACCGAGTAGCGGTAGATTGGCGATGGCGCCCGGTTTGCCTGTCAAGTTGGCCAAGTTGAAATCCGACCGCCACGGTTGTCGCATGTTCGGCCACCATGATTCGTACCGTTGATCCAACATGGATCCGGTGGTCGGTTTGTGGGGACCATAAGGCGCCAAATACATCAGAAACGGCTGTTGAGGATTACTAGCCACATGTTGGTCGATCAACTGGATCGAATCGATAAACTCAAGGTTGGTGCGATACTTCGATTGCAAATGGGGATGGTAGCGGGTCGGATAGTCCGCCAAGTTCAAGTTCGCAGATTCGGCAATTGCTTCTTCGTAGACACCATTGCGCCGACTTCGGTAGCGTCGAAAGTTATAGTACTGACCACTTAGGCTTGCGTAGAAGTCATCCCAACCAATGGGGCGCAATTCTTGCCACGATTGATTGGCCTGTGGACTAAAGTCGCCGTGCAAGTACTTGCCAACCATCATGGTTCGATAACCAGCCTGTTTGGCCAGATTCGCAAATTCGAGGTTTCGCCAATCGATTCGAGGTGCGCTGGGTTGAACGCTTGAAGGTCGTCCCATGTATTTGCCAAAACCACCCGGAAATCCATTGCTGACGACTTCGCTTGGTAAGTGAGAACGGACCCCATGGTCGAACAAGTATCGTCCCGTAAGCAGGCTGGCTCGAGACGGGCCACATAACGGCGACGTCACGTGACAGTTCGTAAATCGAACGCCATCATTGGCCAATTGCTGCAGGTTTGGCAGGAGACCGCTTTGTCGACCATTCTCAAACAAAAAGACATCGAGGTCATCGACGTTAATCAAAATAATGTTCGGACGTTGCCCCGACTGCCCAAACCCGCTAGACGGGAATGCTAGCCAGCACCAACAGGCCAACAAATACAGAATGGGTCGGAGCCGCGCGAAGGAGTACATAGAAACCCAAGGACAACAGGAATGGACTGCCAAGCAAACGGGATGCCGCGCAGCCAACCGAGGGTCGCGCGATGCCTTACTCTAATTGCCCAAATTCACATCGGCAAGATTTAGCGATCCGATGATCGGAATGCCGGGGGATTTTGCTGCAAGTTTATGAAGCAAAAGCGGGCTCTGCAGGCAATTTCAATCCTCGGAGCTGCGGTTCAGGCGAGATTCGGAATGGAACGCGTGTTTGGGCGTGAAAACTCGAAAGGATTTCGAAATGGCCGATGGAGCGCAGCGTCATTCGGAACGTCTAAATGAGGGAGCGAAGTTGCGAAATGGGTCATCACGGAAGACTGGCGTTCGCTTTTCGGTCGAATTCTGGTTTGGACCGGAGGCGAGTTTGTCGGGTTTTGGGGACGTGATCCCCGATCCGGACAAACGACCAATAACGACTAATCTTGCTTAGGCAACTCAAGGGGTGGATCTTGTTTTGGTGGATTCTCCACCGGTGGATCTTGCTTCGGCGGATTCTCCACTGGTGGATCTTGCTTCGGCGGATTCTCGACCGGTGGTTCTTGTTTGGTGGGATCTTGGGTCGGCGGGTTCTCAACTGGAGGGTCTTGCTTGCCTGGCACCGGCGGCAATGAATCCAGGTTCAGCATTTGATTCAGGTCGAGGCTGGGGTTCGATAGATCGAAATTTGGAGCCGTGCCGCTATCCGAGGGTTTCCAGGTTGCAAATTTCTCCTGAAACGCTCGGACCGCTGGATCTTGGCAACGCTGCACCCCATCTTTGGCGAACCGTTCGATCGGATGGTTTTCTAGTGCCGCCAGTTCTTTGTAGAGTGGCAAAGCGGATTCAAAGTCGCCCAAGGCCTCGTGAGCGAACGCCAACGCGTATTTTGCCTGCTGCTTGACCAAATCCGTCGCATGTGGATAGTCCACAACTTGCTTGAATCGATCGATCGAGGCTTTGATTTCTTCCTTCGCCTTTACCGGATCACGGACCATCTTGTCCAAAGCTGCGTTTAACTCTGCCATCCCAGCCAAATTAGTTGCGACGGCTCCGACCAAAGTTCCCCGCGCCGAATCCGCCGTGCCCTGCAAGTTGGTCGCATTCTGGGCTCCCGCCGCAACGTTCAGCGAATCCCATTGGTTGCTCACCAATGATTCTTGGCGACTCACGTAAAACGCCCAACCAGCCGCCGCCAAAACCACCACCAAAATCGCCGTTACAACAGGCGGGCCATACTCTTTGACAATTTTCTCAACGTTGGATTCGACCGTCTCTTCTAACGAAACTCCGGGCGCTCCAGGTTGGATCGTGTTGACCACTCGAGAAGGAGCGGGATGAGTTGGGTCAGGTGAGGTTGTTTTGGGTTTATTGGTCGACACCGAGAATTCTCGCTTTTTGAGATGTCCATGCAGAGTGCAGGTGCAAGCTGCCAGTCCTCTGGCAACTCGTCATTGTAGGCTGCCAGTCCCCTGGCAACACGTCACGGTAAACAAAACTTGCTTACGCCATCGATGACGAAGCGAACGTGGTTATACGTGTGTTTCCGCCCGGATGCAAGGCAATTATAGGTCGTCCAAATCCAATTCTGGGGCCTCGGTTTGCGGTTCCGGGCTACGAAATGCTACTTCGTTTTCTGGGTCCAAGAAGATTTTGTCCTCGAGAATTTCTTGCAACGCGATAGCCATGCGATCAGTTTTTGTAGTCGCTACCAAAGGCCGAGACCCTCGGACCAACTGAACGACCCGCTTTTGCAGCAGGGTAGACAATTTGAACCGTCCACCAACTTTGTTGACAATGTCTTCTTCTTTTAGTTCTTCGTACAAGTTGATTCTCCGCTAGTTTCGATCAAATGACATATTTCCTGAACGGTTTGGGCCACATCATGATTGACAATCACATGTTGGTACAGGCCCGATTGCCGCAGTTCCTCCGCGGCAACTGCCAGTCGCCGCTGGATGGAGGCTTCGTTTTCGGTGTTTCGCCCCCGCAATCGTCGTTCCAGTTCCCCCAAGCTGCCGGGATGAATAAACATTGTTAGAACCGCAGGATGGTTGGCCATCACTGTTTTGGCGCCTTCAACATCGATCTCCAAAACAACATGTTTGCCTGCAGCCAGCGCTTCCTGGACCGGTTGGCGAAGGGTTCCATACCAATCGCCACGTCCGAACACTTCTGCACATTCCAAGAAGTTATTACTGCGCCGATGTTCGGCGAATTGCTCGTGGGAAAGGAAATGATAACTCTTGCCGTCAATTTCTCCAGGGCGGGGAGCCCTCGTCGTGGCTGACACGCTGAGACAAATCGGTTGCTTGCAGCTAGCAATCACCTGCCCGACTACCGTGCTCTTCCCCACTCCAGACGGTCCTGAAATTACGATTAATTTAGCCATGGGGCGTTCACTCGACGTTTTGGACCATTTCCCGCATCCGTTCGATGCAGGTTTTCAATTCGACCACATGAACGGCGATTTCCGCGTCGTTGCCTTTGCTGCCGATGGTGTTGGTTTCTCGCACCATCTCTTGGATCAAGAAGTCCATTTTGCGGCCTTGGCTTTCGGAATCGTCCAATAGCTTGCGGAATTGATCCAGGTGGCTTCGTAGCCGCACCACCTCTTCCGAAAAATCACATCGATCCGCGTAGACAGCCACCTCCCGCATCAAATCGACAGTCCAAGCCACTTGGGGGAGACCATGGTTATCCGGACCGCTCACGGCGGTCATCAGCTGTTGGATGCGTTCTAGGATTCGCTGTTGATAAACTTGGCTGACAACGGGAGCGCGACGTTCGATTTCTTGCAAACGGGAGGTCATGATTTCGAGATTTTGGGTCAAATCCCGGTGCATGGCTTGGCCTTCAATGGCACGCATGTCATTGAATTGCTTGATGGCCTGCAACACGGCGGCTTCCATGGAGGGCCACAACGCTTCAACCTGGTCGCGATTGCCACCGCCTTCGTCCGTAACACCCGGCAAAGTCAGGACCGCTGCCAATAAGTCGGCGGAATTTGAATCCTCGGATTCGTTGCGGATCTCCCGTAGTTGACGCTGATAGCCGGCAATGACCTCGCGGTTGAGCCGGTAGGCACTTTCCAAGCCCCCCGCAGTCACACGAAGGTTCAGATTAAGCGTGCCGCGACGAACGTGAGCCTGTACCACGCGTTCGATTCGCGGCGCTAGTTCGTTAAAAAGTTCCCCGCACCGAACGCTAACTTTCAAGAACCGATTGTTGACCGACCGAACTTCGGCTTGAACCGTATGCCCGGCTTGGGAAACCATTGCCAGACCTTGGCCCGTCATGCTGAGTAACACGGCGAACGCCTTTACCTAATTTTTAATTGACTACAGTCCAGAGCCGTCGGTCTTTGGGATATCTTGCGCACCTGCTGCGCCGCCGGTTTCGCCGGCACTTTTGCCGCCGGCGTCACCGGTGGTTGTCCCAGCATCACCCGTTGCCGTTCCCGCCTCTGGTAGAGCACCGGTCTCGGTTGGGGTTTTGGTGGCATCGTCGCTCGGAGGCGTCACGGGTTCGGTAGCGCCCTTTCCGGTCTCCCCGCTCTTTTCCGCGTCATTTGATTTTTCTAACGGCAGGGGTGGAAGGTCTTTCAATGGGTCCGCAATTGGTGCGGAGTTGTTGGCAGGCACTGGCGCTGACGCACCTGCGGTCGGAACGGGGTCGGCCATAGGTGCAACTCGACGACCTTGGATCATCAAAATACTCAACAGGCACAACACGAACCAAAAAATAGCCATGCCAGCCGTCACGCGGGTAAACGTGTCGCCTGCTTTAGCGCCAAAAGCGCTGCTGCCGCCACTGCCGCCCAGCGCACCGGCCAAACCGCCACCGCGTCCGCGTTGGATCAAGATTAGAAAAATCATGATCAGAGACGTAAAAAACAATAACGACCCCATCACGATTTGGATGTAAAGATTCGCAAGTAGCACGGTCCACGGTACCTTCTAAAAGACAAACGAGGCGCAGCAATCTGCCAACAGGCGTTGAGATTGTTGCGGTGAGCATTAGAAACAGGATTCCAGTTTGGTGCAACGGCATCCTGGAACAACTCGGCGGAAAACTACCGGATCAAGCCACTTTTTCCGCCTTTGTTGCGTGAATGATCCCTAAAAACGACTCGGCCTTTAACGAAGCGCCGCCAACCAAAGCCCCATCGATGTTCTCTTGGGACAATAATTCGCCGGCGTTGTCCGCTTTGACGCTTCCGCCGTACAGGATCCGGACTTGGGCGGCGGTCGTTGGCGAAAACGATTTGGCCAACCATTGGCGAATGGATGCGTGAACTTCTTCGGCTTGGGCCGGAGTTGCCACTTGGCCAGTCCCGATCGCCCAAACAGGCTCGTAGGCGATCACGGTTTGTTGCATTTGCTCCGCCGACAATCCCGCAAGACTGATTCGGCATTGCTCCAGCACGACCTGGTCCGTTTGTCCCGCCTGCCGTTGCTCCAAAAGTTCGCCGACGCAAACGATCGGGGTTAGGCCAGCCTTCAAGGCCGCCAATATCTTGCGATTGACCTGTTCACTGGTCTCACCCATCAAATTGCGGCGTTCGCTGTGGCCGAGGATCACGGCGCTGGCATGCAAATCTTGCAGCATGGAGCAGCTGACTTCCCCAGTAAACGCTCCGTCGGCGTTTTCATTGACGTTTTGGGCTCCCACTTTCAGGCCCGTGTTGGCAGTGATTACCGCGTCCAAATACACGGCGGGCGGAAAGACGGCCACGTCCACAGCCGGCGAGTCGCTCAAACCCGAAGCAATTTGCCGCGCCAGCGCCACGCATTGGGTTCGGCTCAGGTTCATTTTCCAGTTTCCGGCGATCAGGGGGCGTCGCATGTTGCATTTCTCGAGAGTAAGGGGGAAGTTCTGTTTCGTCCGCCGCGATCGACGGGGGGCGGTAAGTCCGTGAAAAAGTCAGCTAGGCCTTGGGCGAGTCGGAGCGTCGAAACACGGCCACAATGTCCTCGACAGGAACAACAAACAAGTGATTATCGCTTTCAAAATCGACTGGGATCGCGTTTTTGGGATGAAACAGTACCTTGTCGTACTGCCGGAGAGGCACGTCATCATCATTTTCAACCGCGGCAGAAATGGTCACGATCCGACCAGTGATTGTCGGGATTTCCGCATCATCGGGGAGCGCAATTCCACCTTTGGTTTGCCGTTTTGGTTCGTCTTTGCGAACCAAAACGCGGTGGCCGATGGGCTCGACATATTCGAACGATGGGCTGGGCATAACGCTCGCTAATGGTGGCTCGGGGGATGGACTCCAGACCGACAACTTAATCGGTAGGAAGTGGTTTTGGCAAGGCAACTTTTGGGCTTGTCAACAAATTTCATTCTGTCACAATACGCGATTCCCGCGAACGAGGTGTTGGCGGGATTTAGCTAAGAGATTTGCTGGGAGATCGATAGGTGACCAACCTAGACGTAAAACTGCGGAGCGAAAAAGGGACGGCCCAATGCTGCCGCCTACGTGAAACGGGATGGATTCCTGGAGTATTGTACGGAGGCCAGGGCGGAAATGTAGACGTTTCGCTAAACGCCAAGCAGCTGTTGCTAGCAGTTCGCAAGGGGCTGGCCAACTTCTCACTTCAAGGGGAAGTCAGTGGGAACGTGGTTTTAAAGGCCGTGCAATATGACGGCTTGGGAAGCGTCGTTCTCCACGTGGATCTATTGCGAGCCTAACCCGGCAAATGAAAGTCGTCGTTGGGCTGGGGAACCCGGGTCGTGAATACGAGCACACCCGACATAACGTGGGCTTTGCGGTGATTGGGGAGCTGACCCGAAGAAACGGTGGAGCTCGATCGGTTGCGAAGTTTCAGGCAGAATTGACGGAAATTCGTTTTGGTTCGGAAAAGGTGGTACTCGTTTGCCCCTTGACTTATATGAACCGGAGCGGGACAACCATTGGTCCATTGGTCGCGTTTTACAAGCTGCCACCGGAAGACCTAATGATTGTCTGCGATGACCTTAGCTTGCCTTTGGGAAAGATCCGGCTGCGAGCTCAAGGCTCGTCAGGTGGGCAGAAAGGTCTACAAGACGCGATTCGTGTTTTGGGGAGCGATGTGTTTCCTCGATTGCGAATAGGGATTGGGGCCACGCCGGCGGGTTGGGAAACCTCCGATTACGTGCTCAGTCGGTTTTCGGCTGAAGAATTGCCGGTTGTTCAGCAGGCGGCGTGGACGGCGGCTGATGCGGTAGAGTCCTGGGTTAATTCGGGCCTTTCCGCGACCATGAATAAATTCAATTGAGGGTGTAAACCGGCTGTAAGGCCGTTTTGAGGAGTAGTGACTTTGGACGCGAACGTATACGAATTGATGCTGATTTTGGATCCTAATACCTACGCCAAAGATCCGGGCGGAACGGCCAATATGGTCAAGAGCATGATCGAAAGCCACGGCGGAACCGTGATGGCCAATCGATTGTGGAACGAACAGCGTTTGGCCTTCCCGATCGATGGTCATCGCAAAGGGGTTTATTGGTTGACGTACTTTAGTATCAAGGGTACGGAGTTGGCCAAGATCGAGCGTCAATGCGTGATTACGGATTCGATCATTCGGCACATGGCCATCAAGATCGATCCCCGACTGACGGAAACCTTGGTTGCCATGGCCTTGGGAGAGCGCCCCATGAGGTCGTTGGCTAGTGAGATCAAGGAGCCGATCGGGGCGGATTCGGACGAGTAGTTCGAAAAAAAATACCTGGGGCACCAGTTTTCCGATTTAGATTTGGTATGATGGCGTCATCGGTCGGCTTCCCGGTTGATGTGCCGGGACCGTGGTTTTACGGTGCAAGGGCTCTGCACTGCTTTTTTGTGGCTGTCTCGCGGGCAATGACGACGGCGAAGCAGCAAATTGCAGGAGTGTCTGTCATGGCCAGTTTCAATCGTGTTATTTTGATGGGCAACTTGACCCGGGATGTGCGCTTGGAGAAGACTCCCCAAGGAACTTCCGTGGCCGAGGTTGGATTAGCGGTTAAAGATCGCGTCAAGCGGAACGGGGAGTGGGTCGACGAGGTTACTTTTGTCGATATCGTACTTTGGGGGCGGACGGCAGAAATCGCTGGTGAGTACCTAAGCAAAGGTTCCCCTGCGTTTTTTGAAGGACGGCTCAAGCTCGAGACGTGGGAAAACAAAGAGGGGCAGAAACGTTCAAAAATGCGGGTGATTGCTGATCGCCTGCAACTGCTTGGGACACGCTCTGGTAACGGAGCCGGTGGGACGCCGTCAGGTGTGCCGACGACTGGGCCAGCAATTGCCGCGGTTCACGGTGGGCAGGACCACGACATTCCGGAAGAAGATATTCCGTTCTAAGGATGTTTTCGCCGGTGGATGTCGGTTGAATTTTTGCGAGGAAATTTTGTTGTGAAGTGGCAGCCGAGATTCGATCGGCTGCTGCTTTGCTTTGATAGCTGAAACCTTGGAAACCGAACTGTTCGGTGTTTTTTGCTGCCGACACAGTCGGCGGATGTGAATGCGAAAGAAGTAAATTTATGCCACACCTTAAACCAAAAAAGCGACGTCCGTCAGTCAAAGGCTTCAAGCGAAAGCCCAAAGGTCGAAATGGCGGGATCGAGCTATTGCTGATTCAATCGGTTGATCACTTGGGCAAGCAAGGCGATGTGGTGACTGTTCGCCCTGGACATGCCAATAATTTTCTTTTGCCGCAAGGCCTGGCAACCGTGGCGACAGACCACCACAAGCGGATGGTGGAAAAGCATCGCGAAAAACTAGTTGCCATCGAAAAGGCGCGGCTGAAGTCGCTGCTGGATATGGCTGCAGAACTTGGCAAGCAAAGTGTGACCATCGAAGCCAATGCCAGCGATGAAGGTCACTTGTACGGTAGTGTCAGTGCAACCGACATCATCGGCGCTCTCAAGGCCATGAATTTCGACATCACCCGAGATCAGCTTCGTATGGAGGGTGTGCTTAAGGAAGTTGGCCTATATTCGGTCAAAGTTCGCTTGCACTCCGAAGTGGAAGCCGAAGTCAAGGTCTGGGTTGTTCCGACGTCGGGTGAAGATATCGAAGTCAAAGCCTAGGCGAATCAACTCCTCTGAACCGATCTCCAAGCCCCCAACTTGCCTCAAGAGGCAAGTTGGGGGCTTTTTTTGTATCATCGGACGCCTATTTGACCGGTTCGAAGTATCGCTCGCTGTTCTTTTGGATTATTTTTGTGTTGAAATGTGGAATTTTGTAACCTTTAGGTATTGCTTTGTATCTTCGGAAGTGTAAAAATGACGAATGCATCTAGGTGCGGCTTGAGGTTGCGCTACTAACAAGGCACAGGGATCCTCCGGATTTCTGCTTGTTTGTCCTGACAACAACAAACTTCACGAAGAGCAACTTCACTGGATATTTGGCGAGTTTTTGGACTTGCCAGTTATCCGATAATGGGTGGTTTTTCGGTTTTTTTGGTAGCGCAGCGGAGAGTCAGGAGTTTTGGATGACGACCGGGACCAATGATACCTTTATACCTTACTGTCTGAGGTTCCTGGAAACGTGATCCTTGTAGTTCGTATCATTTTCTAATGGAGGGTGTCTTATGACACTGAATCGCAAGCAGGGTTTTACCCTGGTAGAGCTTTTGGTGGTGATTGCGATCATCGCCGTATTGATCGGTTTGTTGCTACCTGCTGTTCAGCAGGCACGCGAAGCCGCTCGTCGTGCACAATGCGCGAACAATTGCAAGCAAATGGGCTTGGCAACGTTGAACTATGACTCGACTTACAAAGTATTGCCTCCATCGGGCTTGGGTTGGGATCCGCTGAAGCGTCCTGAACTTGGTCCTCCGGGTGGAGCCAGCTGGCATCAAAAGATTGGTACTTTGACCTATCTGTTGCCCTACATGGAATTGGATAACTTGGACAGCCGGCTCAAGCCAGCGACCAAGAACGTGGAACGCTTTGTGTTCCAAGGTACCCACTTCCCACCGTTTGCATACCAACCACCGAATCTGAATGCGGCTGCCAGCTGGTGGTCGACTGACGATATGTGGTACGCCGCTGGCGCTCGTGTTCCAGGTTTTACCTGCCCAACGCAGAACTTGTCGGAATTGGCTCCAAACACCATGTTCCACATGGTCAATGGTCCTGAACGACCAGTAAGTAACACCGTGTGGGGGGCTTTCTTCGGTTCGCCAGACGGTGCACAGTTGGGCAAGAGCAATTACAGCTCGAATGCTGGCTTCATTGGCCGCTTGCCAATGCCAACCGACCAACCGCAATGGGAAAAGTGGGAAGGTCCTTTCACCAACCGATCTCGCGTTCGTCAACCAGTCTCTGACGGTAACTCCTACACGATGGCCTTCGGCGAACACGTCGGTGGTTTGGATGAAGACTTGCTGGTCAGCGGTGTCATCAAGATGAACTGGGCATTGGCATGGGTCGGTGCTGGTGGTTTGCCAACCGCTTGGGGTGTCGCCAATCCCGTTTACATTGAAGCTTACGATGTAATCGATCCAGGTCACCGTTGGTACCGTTACGGTAGCGAACACCCACAAGTCGTGAACTTCTCACGCCTGGACGGTTCGGTCGCTGCGATTCAAAAGGGCGTTCGCACGTTGGATTACCGCAATTTTAGCGGTATGAACGATCGCGCCAACTTCGACTTGGGCAACGAATAGTTGTTTGAGCTGAGTTGCCTTGGGACTTTTACCTGATATAATGCGGGAACGGGGTGATGGCCCCGTCTCCGTATTTTTTACTGAACCCGTTATGGGGTTCTAATATGAAGGGTGAACGAATGATGAAGAAATTGGTCGGATTATTGCTGGTAGTTTGCGCATTGACGGTCGTTGGGTGCGGCGGTCCTGGGAAGGTCGAAGTCCCTACTGACGGCGAGAAAATGCAAACGGACACAACGAAAATGAATGAGCAGAGCAATTCGGTCAAGATCGAAGCTCCCAAAGATTAGTCGACTTCTGCAAGTGCACCCTTGGGTTCAACTGGAGTCCCAGCGAGTGTTAGCATTCGCTGGGGTTTTTTATGGCTCCGTGGTGGTCGTCTAATTGAAGCGGCAAAGCGCTGTGGACCGTTGCTGCGAACGGGCAACTGGCATTGGTTTGTCGATTGTTTTCGACAATCGGTGATTCTGTATTCTTACGTAATAGCTTTTGGTGAATATTGGGAAACGGAGTTCCGTAAACGTCCTCTCCGTTGAAATATCGGCGGCCGACACCGTCGCGATTCGCCTTGTCGCGAGTCTCGCGTTCGTGCCCCATGTCTCTCCCTGCTTGCTGCTCTTCCTGAATGTCGTCGTCCGAAAAAATGCGGTAGGCGTCGACCAAATCGAAGTTATCGATAAAGGTACGCGGGTATGGCAGAAAGGCCGACAACAGGTCTCCGGGGCGGATTTCGACCGGATGATTTGGTCGTGTTAACTTCAAATTGAAGGTAAAGTCTCGTCTTAAGTTGTCTGCCTCGACAACGCCGGTCATATTTTGCAGCCCATCAATGAACGAATTCGGCGGTTGAATGGTCATCAAACTAATGTTCGGCGGAGTTCGCAACGAAAACGCTGTTTGAACCGTAACGATTCCTAAACCGAAGTGCGAAGAGATAGACTGCAGGCAACCGAATCGTTCTTGATCGGCCGTGTTGTGAATCGTTACCGTCGTGTCTGTCATATCCGGACCACCGTTCCAAAGCAGTGTTGCATGGAACATGGATTTCATCGCAAAGCCGTGCTGGTTACCCATGACAAGTGGCAAGCAGAAATACGCGTGTCTGGAAAACCATTCCCGCTTGTTGTGACCGCGCAGATTAATGAATATTCGCTCGTGTTGCCCCTTGTAGTAGTCGTCATAGGGGACAACGGCAATCGTATCCTGTGGCACGGTCAACATAACGTGCTCCTTTCTAGCTGCAATTGAGCTTTGACTTATAGCTGTGTTCGCCTCAACGTGATTGCGATTCGTCGCGCGCCACACTTTGACGCGCGTTGCTACCCGCATCTATCACGCAGTGACAAAGCCCTTGGTTTTCTAGAACCGATATTCTTTTGTTGGATCAAACGTCAGAAACGAAGCGATGGTGTGACGCATGCCTTTCGTGACCGCTCGTACACCATGCAAGTACTTCAGGGTCCCAGGAAACACGACCAGTGTTCCGGGTTTCGGCTTCAATTCCAGCTTGAAATTTGGAAAGTAGATCTCGCCGCCACCATAGTCATCATTGAGATAGATGACGGATGCAAACTGACGCCACGGAAATGGGTGTGGAACTCCGCCCGGATTTTCGGCGTCGGCATGCGGGTGTAGTTCGTAGCCAACTGGCCAACGAGCGAAGTTGACGACGTCGGCATACAAAGGTTGTTGTGGACCCAGATGTTCCGTCAACTGCCCAGTGACCAACTCCAATACGCGATCTCGCGTGTCGCGAAACAATTGAACCGTGGCTTGATCGGGGACGTCGCTGGGCGTTAAGGTGCGTCCCTTCCAATAATCGCTGTTTCCCTGCAACTGTCCAAATTTGTCTTCGTGTCTATCCAAGCAGTCTAGATATTGCGCGATCTCAGCAGCATTCAAGAAATGCGGCACTTGTAGCGGGAAGATCGTCAACGCATCAAATTCATTGCGCACAGCCAATAGCATGTCGAAAATCCTTCGAGTAAATTCGGAGCTGCGTCGCGAAGCCGGTTTTAAAGCTTGCGACTAGAATCCGTGCCGCTTTGGGGCTAACAAGCGGAAAACGTCGTCCTCAGTTATTTCGGAAGACTAGCCTGATGAGCATGACCCACTTGCCTTGTAGGTCCGTTTATGAGTCGTGGCCACGTTGCATGTCGAAATTTCGGCTCGTGATCTTGCGTGTTCTGACGATTGCGACGATCGGGTTGGTGCAATTGGGTATCGGCTCGTTGGATGTTGAACGGATGCATGCGCAAGTTAGGCAACTCGAGCGTGGCGAATCTCCTCTCGGCAATCCGCTCCAAGGATTGGTCCCTTACTCTGATCCCGCACCGAATCGGTTTCCGCATAGTCTGGAATTCGACTACATCGGTCTGGCTCGGGTGGTCATTGCCGAAGGAGAGTACCATTGGCAACCCATTGAGAAGATGCTTGACGGGATCGCGAGTCGAGGAAATCAAGCGGTTCTGCGAGTCTATATGGAGTACCCTGGCAAGCAGGACGGCATTCCTGGTTACTTGGCCGATCGTGGATTAAAGATCCACGAATACCTGAATGAAAACACGGCGCCATTCCCAGCACAAAAAGTTTGGACCCCGGATTACGAAGATCCAAACTTACGCAAGATGTTGCGGGATTTTATCAAAGCGTTTGGCGAGCGTTACGACGGCGATCCGCGCTTGGGTTATCTGACCGCTGGCTTATTAGGAACCTGGGGCGAGTGGCACACGTATCCGAGGACCGAACTATGGGCCAGTCAGCGCACGCAACGAGAGGTCCTTGATGCCTACGAAACCCACTTTCACCGGACACCCGTTCTGCTTCGTTATCCTGCTGGCAAGGGCCACTACGCTCAAGTCGAAAATGCCTCGCGCCGGTTTGGCTATCATGACGACTCGTTGTGCTGGGCGACGCTGCCGACGGGGCGCTCGGAAGACGATTGGTTTTTCGTGCCAGCCTTACAAGCAGCCGGGAAGGCCGCCGAAAATAAATGGCAAACGCAACCAATCGGTGGGGAGATTCGTCCGGAAGTGTGGGGGAAAATTTTCGATAATGAAGTGGGCATTCCGGAAGCTCAGTCATTTGCCGAATGCGCCGCAGCGTTGCATTTGACTTGGACGATGGACACAGGCATGTTTCGCGAAGCAGCCCCCGCTGCTCGTCTGAAAAACGCACGAAGGGAAGTGGCGAAACTGGGCTACGAATTTTATGTGCCCCAGTGTGAATTTGCCGAACGCGCAACGACCAACCAACTGCCTGTGTCCGTGCAAGTGATCAATCAAGGACTGGCCCCTATGTACCACGCTTGGCCGTTGGAGTTCTCGGCTGTGGATAGCCGAGGACAGCAAGTTCAGCAGTGGCGACAAGAATCCAATCTCACCAAAATCCTTCCCGGTCCCGCAGGCCGGACGATTCAGGCCAAATTGGGTTTGGATCAACTTCCTGACGGAAAGTACACGTTGACGATGCGCGTGGTGAACCCACTGCCCAACGGAAAACCTCTCCAGTTCGCGAATCAAGCCTGGGGACAAACTTTGCCGGATGCTTTGACTTTGGGAACTTTCGAAAAAGGGCCACGCTGAAGTGGTCTCAAGGCCGTTCCACCAGACTTGATTCTCGTTGTCGTCGGTGCGCGTCCAAAACGTCACAGACCTGAGTACAACGTTCTTCCAAATCCCCACTTATTGGGTAGAAGTGAATTTTTCGCGTCCGCAAGTCACTTGTGATCCGACGATGCATTTCGATTCGATTGGCATCGCCGGAGCGATCCCAAGTATCGTCGTAGGGGATATCAGGCAGGCACAAAAAGAACACGTCGTAGCGGTACCGACACTGCTGAGCCAGGTTCCAAAGTTCCCCGACTGCATCGCCGTGGTAATAGAGTGAAAACTGCAAAGTCGTGGTGGCATCGGTATCGACAAAAAAATACTGGTTGGCGTCCATGAGCAACGCGTCCTCGCGGCGACGATGTTCGAGGGCAATTTCTAAGAGTTGTTCGCGACTCAAGCGTCGCTCGGATTGGTGTGCCTCCCAGTACTCTCGGCCGTATTCCGGCATCCAAACCGTCTGCAGGCGTTTGGCAATTTCACAAGCCAATGTCGTCTTGCCGGTGGACGGTGCACCCAAAAAAACGACATGGGTCAGCAAGTCGCGGTAGACGCGCGGATGTAGGAACTGCCGCTGAGCAAACAGATTCGTCCGGATCGCGGTTGCTGAGATGGGGACACGGTTTCGCGCGACATCAACCCGACGGTCGACCGCTTGTAATGCTCGACTCACATGTTCCCCGTAGGGTTCGCTACTAAAGAAATGGGTAATCGGCCAGTCGGCTAACCGACGTTGCAAGTAGTGATCGTGCTGTTGCGTGATCGCGGGATCCAGACCCGTTTCGGTGGGACCGTCCCAGGCCTCCAAAACGTGGACTTGCGGATACAAGTCGCGTATCCACTGCGCGCGTACTGGAAGTGGTGGCACGGCCAAGTCGGGGCAATCGTAGATCAACACGACCGTTTGTTGGGTTTCCACCAGCGAGGTTTCGATCAACAACTGATGACCGCGATGCAACGGCGCGAATTTGCCCAAGACGAGTCCGGTGGTCATGGGATTGCCAGCTCCTCTCGTTGGGCAGTGGCGTCCCGAAACGCACGCCGCCACACCACGTAACCGATGCAGGCCATGATCAAGAACAAACCATAGAGCCCCGCCGTCAAATAAAGCTCTTTGTAGGCAAACAACCCAATGGCCAAGACATCGACCACGATCCAATAGAGCCAGTTATCCAAGTAGCGTTTGGCCAACAAGTATTGGGCGACCAAGCTCAAGGCGGCGACCATCGAATCGGGAATCGGCAACGACGCGTCCGTGTATTGAATCAGAAGCCACGCGTACAAGAGGGTCATAAGGATCGTCGTGGCAACGCTCACGATATGCCCGCCGAAACTTAAGGTTTGGATCCGAATGGTTCCGTCGCTTCGCTCCGGTGTCCCATCCCGTGAATCGATCGTGGCCGGACTCGACGTCGACGGAGTAACGGCCAACCATACCCACCAGCCATAGACTTGCAGGACAGCGTAGATCACATGCAGTAACATGTCCGCATACAATTTGGCGTCCCAAAAGACACCGATGAACAACAGTACCTGCACCAGCCCCACGGGCCACGACCAATGATTCCGCCTGATATACAAGTAAACCGAGAAAGCCCCGAAGGCGGAGGCGACCAATTCCAAGTAAAACATCATGTCTCTGTTGCTTCGCCATTCAAGGAATCGTCCGAGGTTCCGGAAGTCGCCCACAACCTCGCGCCGCAAACCATCATCAGTCCAAGTTTGGCCGTCGATCCACGCAACTTCTTTGTGACGGTTGTCCGAGTCAACACTTTCTGTTCGCTGCGTTGCTTATTCTGCGGATATAGTCGTGACGTGCAACGTCCCCGCTCGGAGATGTCTTGGGAGTTGGTTCAAAACCTGGGTCGCATCTTGCAACATTATCAAACCCACGATCCGCGTCCGGCATTGGTTTCATGGTTGGGCGGAGAGCCATTTCAGTGGTCGCACTGGCGGACGGCTTCCGAACACTTTCGCCACGATCTGGAACTACAACTGAGTGTGACCACCAATGGACTGGCCTTGAGACGCTCAAGTATCCGTTCGGCTGCATTGAATTTGTTTCGGCAGATCACGATCAGTATTGATGGCTTGGCAGCCCACCACGACGCGCTTCGACAGGCACCGGGGATGTTTGATTCTCTGCGCGAGGTTGTTTGCTCGTTAAATCAGGATCGCTCTCGGGAGCACACGCTGCTGCGGGTGAATACCGTGTTGACTCGGGAGAACATCGGTACGTTTGGTTTATTTTGCCAGACGATGGCCCAATGGGGCGTGGATGAACTGACGTTTAATCCGTTGGGCGGTAACGATCGTCCGGACTTTTTTCCGAGCAACCGGTTGTTGCCCGAGCAGTTGGCGTGGTTTTGTGCCCGGCTTCCGGAATGGCGGGCAAACTGCTTATCGTTGGGGCTGCGGATTTGTGGTTCGGACGGTTATCTTCGCCGCATGGTGGCGACGGCGGTTGGTCAGGCCCTGCCCATTCTTGACTGCGACCCTGGTGAGGACTTCTTGTTCGTCGACGAACGTGGGCATCTGAGCCCCTGCAGTTTTACGACGGGCCAGTACCCTACCAACTTAGATGGAAGCCAGGGATTTGAAAAACGCGAATGGCAAGTGGCATTCCAGCGGGTTCGGCAGACAAATTGTCCCAAGGCGTGCCAGGACTGCCACGCCAACCACGTTTTTGAAAAATTCAGCTAGTGGACGTTTTTCGTTGAAACAAACAGCGGGTGGCTCGTGCAAGCCGACTAGGGTTGTTTCGGTCCATTCCGGCCGGTTGTCGCCTGATAAAATGCTACACAGGGTGGTCTTTATCTGGGCGACGAGTCGGGGATGTGGGCAACGCTGTGGCGGATTCTCTATCGTAGACTGTGGCTTTGTGTCGGCCTTTCAGGCCTTTTTCTGCAGGAGAGGCCCTTCCAACCGGTGGCTCGCGCACACCGGGTAGGGTTGTTTCGGCCCAGTCGGGCCTGTTGTCGCCTGTCAAAATGAACGCGGGGAAATTGTCGACCAAAATTGATGAAGATCCCGTGAGGGCTGGGAAAATTCCGACTTTGGTCCTTGCCCTTCAAGCCGACCTTTTTTAGGCTATGAATCGAGACGGTGGAAGAAGTTCCTGCACCCGAATTCCTATTCAATCAAGGTTGGCTCCATGTCCCAAGGCCGAAATGCCACTCGATCCGGTTTTACACTGGTCGAGCTGTTGGTGGTGATTGCGATTATTGCCGTTCTAATGGGGCTGCTGCTCCCCGCCGTCCAAATGGCTCGTGAGGCCGCCCGACGAGCTTCGTGTCAGAACAATCTTCGCCAATTGGGTTTGGCGACCGTGAACTACGAAAGCGCGCGGCAGAAACTGCCACCCGGTTATACCCAGTCTCGAATCAATGCGGCGGGGGTCGTTTACACAGGCGGTTCCACGTCCGGCTTCAGTTTCCAGGGTCACTCGGCGTTTTATTACTTGCTCCCGTACATTGAAATGAGCAACGTCTACGACAACATGGACTCGAAGATCCCGTTGAACAATCGAGTGACGGATCCGACTTTGTTCCGTGCGTCAACGGTGATCAAGATGTTGCTGTGTCCTTCCGATCAGCTTTCGGGCCAATCCGAACCTTTTGGATCCGGTTCCACGACCGAGTACTACGGCATGACCACCTATAAGCTGAACGGCGGAACGCGTCCAATTTTTGCAACGTCGTCGACCAACGATGGTATGTTCATGGCGGTGACGCTTCCTCGTGGCCACAACATCGCGTTTGCACGAAAGGCTGCGTCGGCCCCTCTCGGCAAAGAAATCCGTATTCCGGAAGTTCTCGACGGGATGAGCAACACCATTCTGTTCGGTGAACGCGAACACATGGACGATAACTTCGATACGTTCACGACCGCAGGTTGGAATAGTGGCAGCACGATTCGGACTTGGGCTCGGTGGTATCCCGCGGGTGGTGATACGGGCCTCGGTAACTTGATGGGCGGTGCTTTTGCTCCGATCAACTACAAAACGCCATGGGCTCACGGTCAATCGGGCGCACCAACCAGCCAAAGTGCTTGGTTTGTCTTCCAAGATCAGCGGCTTAGTGCGTTTGGCAGTGCTCATCCGGGCGGAGCCAACTTTGCGATGGGTGATGGATCAACAAAGTACATTTCGGATGAAATGCCGCAAACCGTATTGGCCATGCACTGCCAACGGGCTGACGGCCAAGTTATCAATGCCGATGCGTACTAGTTCATTGCAGATGTCGTCAAGCCAATCGAACCATGAATACTTGTGGTGAATTGGCGTACATGAGAGAATCGAACGGCAGTTTTGATCATTGATCCGAACTGCCGTTTTTTTGTTGTGATTTTTCCGGGAAGATGAAAATGAAGCCATTTACTTTTTCGTTGTTCGCTCTGCTTGGCTTGGTGTTGGTTACCGGCTGCGGAAAACAAGAAGCCGAACTGATTCCCGTGTCGGGTACCGTAAAGATTGATGGAGTCGTTGCTCCGAACATTTTGGTTCGATTCATGCCGGACATCATGGAAAAGAATACCGGGCCATCATCCTCGGCAATTACCAATGAAAAAGGTGAATTCACGCTCAAGTGCGACGATCAACGTGATGGTGCGGTTGCCGGAAATCACGTGGTTACGTTTGTCGACATGGATGAAGAACGACCCGCTCAGGGCGAAGAACTAACCAAGCCGCCTCGGATCGATTCTATTTGGACGACCGCAGCGGGTGGAACTCGCGTGACGGTCACGGCCGGTCAGCCCGTCAATATCGACTTGAAACACAGTGATTTGGCGAAGGGCAATGTGGAGCGCGACGGTCAGTAATCGGTGCTAACTCGCGCGGCAATAGCGGAAGATGCAACGAATCGCACTGGCGAGATCTCGGAAGCCAATTTTCTTTCCTTCGCGCCATGATCGCGGCTGGTAGGTTACGGGCATTTCTTTGATCCGTGCGCCCATGTTGGCCAACCGAGCGGTGACTTCCGGCTCAAAGCCGAATCGATTCTCTTTCAGTTGCAGAGAATCGACCGTCCAGCGGGCGAAGGCTTTGTGGCAGGTTTCCATATCGGTGAGTTGCAAGCCAAGCGTCTGATTCGACAGACCGGTCAAGAAGCGATTGCCCCAGTACTGCAAGCGACTGCACCCACGCGGTCGTCCGGCAACGAATCGGGACCCGTACACGACATCCGCCGCGCCATTGGCGAGGGGCAGGAGCAACGCGACGATCTCGCTCGGATCGTACTCCAGGTCCGCGTCTTGGACAACAATGAAGTCGCCATCCGCCACGGCCAGTCCGGTCCGTAGAGCCGCGCCTTTGCCTTGGTTCCGCTCGTGATAAATCACGCGGACGCGTTCCAAGCCTGCAATCAGTGCCAAACGGTCGCGGGTTCCATCAGTGCTGCCGTCATCGACAATGATGACTTCCAGGTTCAGAGGTTGACGCAAGACTGCTTCGACGACGTGTAGGATTGTCGATTGTTCGTTGTAGACAGGAATGACCACCGATACGAAGTGTTGCGGCAAAAACGGTGCTTTGGGCTGTTCTAGCAATCGCTCCAAATCGGCCAGCTGCTCTTCCACCCTTGTAATGATGTCGACCGAGTTTGAGACCGGGCTTGATTTGGTGGCCAATGCGGCTTTGGTCGATTCGGTGGCGGTGGTCATTTCAGACTTTCCGATAAGTGAAATTCGAGGTCGGCCGCAGCTCAACGAGTCTTGTTTCGATCGCTGCCGGGGAATTGAGCCGATTTTACGGAAATCGTGCCAGGGCTGGGGCCGGAAACTTGCTGCGCGACCGCTTCCGTACGCGAGGGTTCTGGTATGTTTTCAGTTGGCAACCATCGATCGACGGCCAAGGCAAAAATGGCCCAGCCAAGAACACCACACGTCAACATTTGCGTCAGCACCAGTCGATTGACAACTGCT
>JAEUIP010000140.1 GCA_016795075.1 Planctomycetaceae bacterium
GAGCTGGAGAGCGATTTCTACGACTCGAAGCGCTGCGATGAATTTGCAATAATCATTGGAGAAAAATGGCGCTTCGTGTACGCATCTCCCCCTCTCCCAACTTGGGGAGAGGGGGAGATGCGTACTCATGAGGTGGATTCGGGTCTGGAGCTGGAGAGCGATTCCTACGACTCGAAGCGCTGCGATGAATTTGCAACAATCATTGGAGTAAAATGGCGGTACGCGTCCTGATCTCCCCCTCTCCCAGCTTGGGGGAGAGGGGGTCGGGGGGTGAGGGGGTAAATTCTCGGGAGTGAAGCAAGGCAACCTATCAAGATTCTCGAATTACAAACCTACAGATTCACACTCATGAGACCAAAACGAACTCAACGCAGCGACTCTCGCGCTGAAGACCGAGTTGAATTCGCTCGTTCGCAGCGGGCATATGCAAACGAGTTCGCGGCGAACATGTGGCAGCAATTGCGGAATCGCCGCTGCGAAGGAAAGAAATTTCGTCGCGAGTATCCTATTCCTCCGTATACAGTTGATTTTTGTTGTGTGGAGCTGAAGCTGATCGTGGAAGTTGATGGTAAAGATCACTTGACGCCGCTGGGTGAGAGTCGAGATCAACGACGCGACAAGTATCTGAAGGAGAACGGCTACCGCGTCTTGCGGATTCCCGGCTACCAGGTCATGAAGAACCCAGCGAAAGTAATGGAGATCATTCGGTCATTGGTTCAGGAGCTGGATGCGAGTGATCGTGAGTGCTAATTTCGTGAAATGAGTGACCGCTACTTCTGAGTTTTTACCCCCCCCCGATCCCCCAAGCTGGGAGAGGGGGAGACTTGTACTCATGAGGTGGATTCGGGTTCGTACCCGTAGTGTGGATTCGGGTTCCGAGTCAGGCGATTTGCGAGTTCGGTAAAATTCGAATTTTATTACGCGATAAGGCGGCATCAATGCGTTGGATGGCGATCAACAGACCCTGTCGATTGGCTAACTGGATCGCCAACCCTGGCCGCGCGTTGGCCTCCAACACCAACGGTCCGTTGGCCTGATCGATCACCAGATCGATTCCAACGTAACCAAGCCCCAACCCACTGGCGAGCCGACAGGCGTATTCCAACACTTGGGGCCAGTGGGGAATCTCTAGGTCGGCGAGTGATGCTTCGGTGTCTGGGTGACCCGTGACGACTCGGTTTCGCCAAACTCCTCCATAGGCCGTTCCAGAATGCAGATCGATAGCCGCCGCCACGGCACCCTGGTGCAAATTCGCTTTGCCTTGTGAAGTTTTCGTTGGCAGCCGAGCCATGGCCATGGCAGGTTCGCCGCGATAGACGATGACGCGAATATCTGGCGTTCCACCCACGGCAAATCGATTGAATATCGGATGACAAACGATGCGTTGTTCCACAATCACGGAATCGGTGTGGCCGCCCAAAGAATAGAGCCCCGACATGATCTCGGCACAGTGATGTCTCAGATCCGCTTCGGTATATTCGCGACCACTGGGTGTTACCAAGCGATCGCCGTGGCGCCCGGCAACAACAATGATTCCCCGGCCACCGCTGCCACGGGCTGGCTTGACAACAAACTCGGAACAAGCCGAAAGCGTGGCCGGTAACTTTTTCAGTTCACTCAAGTGGTTGAGGACCGCAATCGTTGCCGGAACCCCGATCTGGTACTTCGTGCACAGCGACTTCGTGCGCAGTTTGTCGTCCACGTTGGGGAAGTTGGCCCGCGGATTGAGCGGCAACACCAATTCGGCGTTCCGCCGGTTCATCCCGAGGACTCCCAATCGCTGCAGTTCCGAGGGCCAGGCCCAAAATCGACGTAAGAATCGGTTCAACATTTGGCAGAACTCATGTAGTACTCACCTGGGCAAATGCGAGGTCTCGAAAGCGAAACAGTTCGGTCAACCGGTAGCCCGTGTATCGCCCAAGCAAGATCAAGACCGCCAGGGTGAAGCAGTGAACTTCTGGCAAATGAAGGACCAACAAACCAATGGACTTCCATCCCAATAACAAATAACAACAGAACGAGACGACGATCGTAGCCAGCAACAGATAAGCGGTATTTTTTGCGCCTTCCTCGATGGTTGATGAATAGATCTTCTCGATGGTCAGCGTAAGGATCACGATGGGCAGCAGGACCGCGTCGGCACTGGGGGTCCAACGAAAGTAGTCCAGGCAAGAAACGGTCAGTACCAAAAAGATGACCACCAGCGTCAGCATGAAACTGAGCCGAGCAACCATCAATAGACGCAAGGGTTCGACCAGGGAACGCGTGACCATGCCCAGAGATATCGCCAAGGCAAAAACAACGACACCGGTCCGCCAATCGGCCAGAATGAAACTCAAGGCGATGAGTGCGGGAGTAAATATCCCAACCGTGCGCCACCCGATCACCGTATGAAAAAACGCGGTGATGATGGCACCCAAGGGTAGCAACAACATCAGGGAAAGCACATCGTGAACTTTTCTCGGAAGGCGCGTCAAGTCAAAGATGCTCGACCAATGGCGGTTCCCGGCGGACAGACTGTGCTGGGTTGGCAATCGCGTCAATAGAAACTCCGCTTCGACTGCTTCACCACCTACGGTACTGACGACCAGTTCACTGTCTGACCCAACCTTGACCCAGTTCCAAGGCAGCTTCCCGGCAAATCCATGCACGGGGTTGAATGGCACCCAGATTCCATCTTGCAGGACTTCAACCCAATAGACCGGTTCGATCTCACCGTCTTCGACGATCTCGAAGCCACTGGACAGTCGGGCGCCAATCAGCGCGGTGCGGCACAAGGCCACCATCGCTTTGAGGCACCCCATATCTGTGCCCATCTGATCTCTTAGCGTCGATTCGGCGTCCTCTTGCCAGGCCTCATCGCCTTTTTCCAGTTCTTGTTCACAGAATTGAAAGATTCGTTGAACAAGATCTGGTGTTAAGGCAGATTCTTGTTTCCACTCGCTCACCAAACTTTTAGCAATATCGCTGGTTGCCTGGATTGTTCGTGTCGACCGCAACCAACGGGACATGTCGGCGGGGGCAACCGGTGGTTCGCTGACACGTGCTGTTTGCCGAACATCCGGACCAAGTTCGAACTCAAAGGTCGCCAACACCGAATGTTCGCCAGCTTCTTCGGCAATCAAATTGAGCCGGGATTGGTAAATTGCCGAGCGAGAAGTTTCAGGGATCATGTCGGGGTTGTTCAACATTTGGCGGTAGATTCGCAAATGTGGGTTGTCTCGTGGCAACCAAATCTGCAACCGGTCCCCTTCGCGTTGGGCATCAAAAGACACGCGATAGTCCAACCGCCAAAGTCCGGTACGCGAATCTTGCCAAGTACCGTCATAGGCGAAACGCGTCAACATTGCTGCCGTGCCGGCCAGTAGCAGGCTAGTCACGACGATCAACAACACAAAATTGCGTGAAATGGAAATACTCCCCAAGTCGATGCGACGTCGGTACGGTTCGGTCACGATTCGGACATCAAGCGGGGCTCCAGACAATTTGAGTCGCCGTTGATGGACAACAAAATCCAGAGTCGGCAATCGATTTGCGCTGGGGAGCGAAAACCCGCAAAAACTCGCGGAGCAACCGGACGGCTCTCCATAACACGCCCCATGTGGCGTCGTTGTTGATGTCCAAGCTACATACTACTCGTCGCGCGATTCGGTGGCAAGAAAATGAATCGCGACATGATCAACTCGTCGATTCCGGTCGGTGGGTTCATGCCGATCTTGGCGGCTGGGACCAGTCTGCAATCTGCGATCAATCCGTTGGGCAGGCCACGAAGAAGCTCATGGCATGCGGCCAAAAGCGTGCAAGGTTCGTGCCTGGCACCAAGACCGACCCGGCCCGGGGAACTAACGGATGTCTCGATTCGTCCAAGGGCGGGCTCTGGCCAAAAACGGCGGTGAATCAGCCATCGCATGGAACAATCAACTTTGGGAATTTTCCGTGAAACAAGCTCTCTTAACACTGATGATTTCGTGGCTCGTTTGGCCAGGTACGATCGGTCGCACCGACGAACGGTTCATTTATCCGAAAGAACCCGTGGAGACGCGGAATGCCCCCAGCGAAAAAGTTGAGAATGGGACCACCTACGAATGCGGGTTCCTAAAGGTCCTGCCGAATGAAACACTGGTGCTGCCTGAAAGTGCGGTCGTCGAAGAACACGACGGTTCGCTGGTTCAGTTCTATTTGACGAAGTCCGTCCAATTTTCTGGCCAACCTCCGCACCCGATGCAAATCGCGAAGTGGCGAACGTACTTGGGAATTGCGAAACAAAAGGAAAACGACGCCGTGGCAATCTCCACTTATGGCGAGTGGAGCAATAAAGGTGGCTCCGCGAACATCCGACTATTGGTGCGAGTTCCCCAAGGCCAAGCTGTGGAGCAGCGAAGCGAACGAAGCGGCGCAGACAGCGCCGCCAGTAAACCCATGGACTTCAATGACCCGGCGATGCAAGAATGTTATTGGTATTCTGGGATTGGCGCGAAAGAGAACTGGGAGCCGAACGCGACAGGGTTGAATTACAATCGGTTTTTGGAGCCCCAGTAACTTTCAAGACCGAGTCGGCTGAAGCGAACGACTTCCACGTGTCGGCTGGCTCAAGACTCGGTGACAAACGTGAAGGAACGAAATTCGTGTCGCTCAAGGAAACGGCTAATTTTGAGTGACGAGTTTCAACAGAAACTAAAGCGGCTAGGGGACCGGCGACGCAAATTCGGTTTTGTCCGGTCTTAAAGCGTCTCGCCGAAGGTTGCCATAAGCTTTTGGTGCATTTCCTGCAAATAGTCCTGCATCGTTGCCACTCGGTCTCGTTGACCTTGGCCTTGGGGTGAGAGCACTTTGCGCCGCTCCATATCTTGGAAGTATTCGTGGGCTTGTTTTAAAGTCGCTTGAGCTTCGCGGTACGCGGCTTTCAGCTGTTTGATTGCTTCGTCGTCGGCGACTTCCATTAGCTCGGTGTAAAGCTGAGTCTTGGCCAGCCCGATGTAAAACAAGGTTTCGCCGAACGTTTGTTGGATCAAGACATTTTGTTCCGCAAACGGTTTGAGTTTTTCAATCAACATCTCGCGCAATCGCAGCGACTCCTGTGTCTCGCCCTTTAGCGTATGCCAATAGGCTAACGCGCCAAAGTAGTCCAAGGTGTCGGGATGGTTGCGCCATTCGATCCCACTCAGGGCTTGGTGTTTGTCCAAATATTCGGCCGAGCGGTCGAGTGCTTCTTTTGCGGCGTCGAGATCTTCCAAGAACATGTGGCAATCGGCTTCATGCTGCCAAGAAAGAGCCAAATTAAAGAGCGTTTCGATATTCTCGGCATCTGCCTTCAGAACATCGCTCCAGACCGATCGCTGCTTTTGATACAACGTCAATGCACTCTGAAAGTCTTGCATCTGAAACGAGGCATCGGCCAAAAAACGCTCGAGCATGGCGAACTGAACGCGCACTCCGAGAGGTTGTGGCGACTCTTTCATTCGCTCTTTCAGTTCCGACATGACGGGCAACAGCTCCGTGAAGAGCTTTTCCGTTTGGCCCAATTTGATCAGCAGCGTGCCTTTTGCCAGCCAGATCGATTGCAACCAATCGAGTTCCTGTGAAATGGTCAGCGTCTCGTGGGAAGTTCGTTTGGAGCGGGCCGCTTCCAATTCCACAACCAACTGTTCCAGTTTTTCGAGTTGTCCCTGGCGACTGGCCAGTTGCACCTCGGCCAAAGACAGTGTCGTGAGCAACTCTTGATTCCGCGCGTCGCTAAATTGCGGTTGATGTTTTTGAAGCAAGTCGCGAGCTTCTTCCAAGCACCGAGCCCCCGCTTCGGTGTTTTCGGATTGGAATTCGATTTCGGCTTCCCGAATGGTAGCCAGAATCAACAGGGCCGTTTCGTCGGCGCTGCGGCGCGGTGCATCTTTCGGAATGGCCTCTTGGATTCGGCGAAGATTCTCACGAGCGGACTCCCAATCACCCAGCGTCATTTGCAACTGGGACAAACGAAGTTGTGCGTCGGCAATCGTCAACTTCAGTGACAGGTCCCCCGCCACTTCACGGCTCATGTGGTTGAGATACTCTTCGGATTTCTCCGCCAACTGTTTTCGCAATCGCGAGAATCCCTCGTCCCCCTCCAATGCGGCGCTGAAATCGTACAGCAGCCAACGACTAAACTGTCGGCCGTTGTCGACCATTCGTGTGGTGCGATCCAACTCAGCCCGCAACCGCGCGTTGTACACCGTAGTTCCGGCCAGAGCACCGATGATCAACAGCAGACTCAGAGCGATCGCGGTGGTCAGTGTGGGATGTTGTTTGATCCAGAAAACTGCCTTGCGATAACCTGGGATGGGTCGTGCGTGGACGGGTTCGCGATGCAAAAATCGTTGCAAGTCCGCCGACAATTCCGCACAACTGGCGTAACGCAAACTGGGCGACTTTTCGAGACACTTCAAAATAATATTTTCCAGATCCGGCGGGATGCGTGGAACGAGACTTCGCGGGGCAACCGGTTGATGACTCAAGACCATCAAGATGGTTTGCAACGGTTCGGGAGAAGTGAATGGGGGGCGCCCCGTTACCAATTCGTAAAGTACCGCACCAGCGCTGTAGACGTCCGATCGGGGACTCAAGTTTTTTACCACGCCGCTTGCTTGCTCGGGGGACATGTATGCAGGAGTTCCCATGACGTCGCCCGTTTTGGTCAGGCGACTGCGAGCTTCCTGTCCGGTCAACCGAGCCAAGCCGAAGTCGGTCAACTTCAATTTGCCTTCGCGCGTCACCAAGGCGTTGCTGGGTTTGACGTCGCGGTGAACGATTTGTTTTTCATGGCAGGCATGCAGAGCCAGCGCCAATTGGCTCGTGAAATCCGCCGCCACTTTCACGGCCATCGGGCGACCGCCGGCCAATTCGAATAGAGTCTGACCATCGATATATTCCATCGCCAAAAAGGGACGACCTGCGGCGATGCCCACTTCGTAGACTTTGGCGACACCGGAATGGTCGATCGAGGCGAGCAGTTGGCCTTCGCTGTGGAAACGAGCTTTAGCTTCCGCGTTCAGTGTTTCCGAAATGACCATCTTGACGGCCACTTGTCGTCCGAGCCGCAGGTCATCGGCCAAATAAACCACGCCCATTCCACCTCGGCCCAGAATTCGAGTCAACTTGTAACCCGGAAGCGAGGGAAAGTCTTCGATGTCCGTCGATTCTGGAGGCAGCGACGAGAGCCGCATGGTCGATTCGGGGTGATGCGCCATGCCCACCGTTCCGCGATCGGAAACCGCTAAATGTCGACCGCCCATAGGCAACATCGGCGGCAGCTCGTCTACGTCATCTTGATCGGTGTGGTCGATTTCATCCGATGAATACGTCGCGTCGATGGCCAAAGCGGTAGGTTTTCTCAACGATTTCAGCGACGCCGCTTCGGCCGGGTTATTGGTGTTGTCCGTTGTCATTAGTCGAACCTTGAGTCGGTCGGGTAGTGGCGCACCGCAGCCATGATCGACCGGGGCCTCGACATCGATACGCTTCAGGCGTTTCATTGTGACACCAAAGTCAGAGAAATTCCATCGACCCTCGTTTTGTCGATGGAGGGCGAATCTAGGGCACGGTCGGCACGACGACTAACTTGGCCGGACCTCCGACCAAGTTAGGCGCTGCTCCAGCGGATAAACAAGCCCAAGCATCCATGGTGCAGTAGAGCAGTTAGTGGCTATCCGCTTGGCCTGATTCTGCGGAGGTGTCGTTTTGGTTATGATGAACCCCCGGACAGCAAGCTTCCGGTAATCGTTCACTCGGTATCTGGGATTGGTGCATTCCGCAAGTCACTCCATGTTGAATCGCGAGCCTACAAAAATACCTGGGCTCGTTCAAACGGTGTGGTTATCAAGCGACTTGCCCCAAAATCCCAATCCTTGGCGTCCCGCAAACCGTGACATCCTCCGAGAACTGCTGGAGCCCGATTCGAAATTTCCCGGCAATCAGTTGAATGACGTGATGATGAGTGACGACGCCTTTGCTCCGAATCTGGACATGATCGAAACCCGTTGGAGCATACTGCGCCGCGCGTACCAACCGGACGCTGCATCGGCAGCGGATGCACGAAGTTTTTTGGTGCTGCGATATGCTCCAGCGATTCGCGGTTATGTCCAAGCCTTGACTCGGAATGAAGCGGACGCCGACGAGTTGGCTCAGGATGTGATTGTTCGTTTGATCCAAGGTGATTTTGCGGGCGCGGACCCGAATCGGGGTCGCTTTCGCGATTTGCTCAAGGTCTCCGTGAAGAACATGGTGCGTTCGTTCTGGGATAAACGTCAACGCCGTGGTGCCATTGACAAGCGTCTCGCCGAGGAATCCGCTCGTGAGGAATCGTACGAACAGGAAACGGACGAAGCTTGGTCGAATCAATGCCGGGATTCCCTGATCGAAACCGCCATGGGACGACTAGAAGAATATCAGAAGGCCAACGCCGGAAATGTTTTCTACGATGCTTTGCGAATTCGCTCGACGTTTCCTGAACTCGATTCCACCGGATTGGCCGCCGAACTATCGAAACTTCACGGTCGGGAGATCAATGCGGCCAACTACCGCCAACAACTCAAACGCGCGCGGACTCGTTTTGCCGAGTACATCGTAGAAGAAGTCGCGCAAAGTCTGGACATGGCCAATGCCGATCGCATCCAAGAGGAGTTGATTGAATTGGGACTCTACGACTACATCAAAGATGTCTTGCCGCCTAATTGGCAAGTTGCTTCGTGAGTATTTTGTTTGTTGTAGGAAATGCCGGGTCGGCAGGGTTTGAGGGTTGGACCCTATCCTAAAACCAGGCCGACCCTTGGGCGGTGTAGGCAAATTTGTTCGGTCTTGATTGCGATTCCGGAGAGATCAGCTCCCTTTTGTGCTAGGGATCAGTCTTTTTTGGAAGGCGTCGGATTTTTCTTAGGAGAAATCCGCTTGGAATCGGGCTTTGGCTCGAATGGCTGCTGCGATAACTCCTCGAGGGCCGGCCCCAGAATCTCTTCTGCTTGGGATTGTTGTGTCGGATTCAAACGTTTCAGCAACTTGAGCCGGGCCGAATATTCGAGTCGAGCGATCTCCTTTGCGAGTTCGTCATTCAACTTGGTCTCAAATTCCTGGAGGTCTTGGGCCTGTTGATCCGTGACTTGGAGAGTTTCTTTTAGTGGATTTTCACTTAAGAGTGTTGCTAATGTTTTTCGGCGGAGCTGTTGCTCCCAAAGGGCTTGTTCCAAGCGTCGTTGTTGGTGGGGGAGCAGTACGGTTCGCAGAGAACTTTCAACTTCCGATTGAGAACTCGAGATCGATTGCAGGATCGCCGCCATGTCGGAGCGGTCAGCCGACTTCAGGTCCTTCCGCACGCGAGCCGTCCAATTCTCCTGTAGCGTCTGCAGTTCTCGATATTGCGAATCCGAGATATCCAGCTCTGCCCGAAATGACTCGTTGGCCAACACGCCAATTCCATTACTGACCAATCCGAACCTTTGTCCCGTCGCGCCCAACGGCTGCCCAGTCATCAGGTCGTTTATCATTGCCACGCTACCGTGCAGTTCAGGGTTCTCGACGGCAGCAAGTTTGAGCCCTCGCATGAACTCGTCTTGTTCGGCCCGATCGACAAACCACTCGCGGTTCCAATCGTCGGGGCCCGCTTGTTCGGTCTTGTCCTGCCAGGGGGAAGCCATGCTCCATGACTCGCTATTGCCCAGGCATAGCCCTACCAAGACGCACACCTGACCGACATAGTTGAATGGTCGTTGCAGAGTCCACATCTGATGTTTCTCCCAAGTGTCCAAAGTGCTTCTCGATCAGTTATCATAACCGGGTGACCGCCACCATCTTGCCGAGGCTCTTGATGTTAACCGATGCGATTGCCAACCTGAAGCTTGGCCGCGATTTGACCGCTTCCGAGATGGAGGCCTGCGTGGACCAATTTTTCGCGGGGGGAACTCCGCGCGAAGTCATTGAAGCATTCTTGACCCAACTTCATCTCAAAGGCGAGTCCGTCAGCGAACTGGTTGGCGGTGCTCGAGCGCTGCGCAAAAACGCGGTCCCGGTTCGCTTCACACAACCGATTCTGGTAGACACCTGCGGCACGGGCGGGGATGGAGCCGGGACGTTCAACATCAGCACCGCGGCCGCCCTGGTTGCGGCAGCCTGTGGGGTCAAAATCGCGAAGCACGGGAATCGGAAGATCACCAGTTTGACAGGTTCGGCCGACGTATTGGTCGAATTGGGAGTCGAAATCTCCTGCGATGCGGCGATTGCGCAACGATGTTTGGACGAGTCGGGGGTTTGTTTCTTGTTTGCTCCCCAGTTCCATCCGGCGATGCGGCATGTTTCCGAGGCTCGAAAAGCGTTGCCGTTTCCCACGATTTTCAACATGTTGGGGCCCTTGGCGAATCCCGCCGGGGTGACTCATCAAGTATTGGGAGTCGGCAAAGCGGGAGCCTGGGAATTGTTGGTCGGGGCGATGGCCCAGTTGGCGACCGGAACTTGCCTAGCCGTTCGTGGACTCGACGGCCAAGGAGAACTGTCCGTGCTGGCCCCAAGCCAGGTAGCGATTATTGAGCCCGTGGCTCGGCCAAATCCCGAAAATGTGCTGGCTGCCGTCCGGGAGCAGGTCTGGGACGCCCGGGAGTACGGTCTGGCGGGGGCGAATTTGGGGGACATTCAAGTGGCCAACCCGCAGGAAAGTGCAGCCCTGATCCGCCGAGTGTTGGGCGGAGAACCAGGAACCGCGAGAAATACGGTGGTCTGGAACGCGGCGGCCGCGGTATGGTTGACGGATTCAAGCCGAGATCTGGGGGGTGCTGTCGCGCGTTGTCAGGCCGCGATCGACTCGGGAGCGGCTCGGGAAACTCTCCTAAAATTGGGGCAGGCGTCGCGCAAGGCTTGATAATTTTCCGGAAACTTTGGCGAGAGCGTCGGTTCTGACTGGACGAGTCCCCGCTCGCATGTGTACAATCCGCGATCCCGAACTTCGACCGACGGCCAGATCGGCTGCGGTCGAATCGTCGCGAGATGCAATAACAGGAAGAATGTCATGGCAAAACCACATCGTAAACACAAAAAGGCGAATCACGGCAAGCGGCCGGCCAACGCCAAGGCTCGTCGTTCGAAGCGAAAAATCCGCACTCCGTGACCCGTCGACCCAATACTCGGATTGATCCCTCGGTTGACCTTTCGTCGCATTACAAGGTCGTCGAGGAACTTTCTGAGCCTCTGTCAACCCTCAAGTTATTCGGGGCCGAAGGTCCGTTGGAAGTGGAGGTTGGCAGTGGCAAGGGCTTGTTTTTGGAGACCCACACCGCCCGGTATCCGGATCGGTTTTATGTCGGTAATGAGTTGGCATTTGGTTACGCCAAGCTCGCCGCGTTTCGCATGGCCAAAGCCCAAGTCAAAAACGGGCTAATGATCCAGGGCGATGGACTGCGTCTGTTCCGCGAATGGATTGTGGACAATTCGTTGGACGCGGTTCATGTCTATTTTCCCGATCCATGGTGGAAAGAACGGCATCGAAAACGCCGCGTCATGCAGCCCAGCTTTATCGCGGACATTCAACGGACGCTCAAACCCGGCGGTCGTTTGCATTTCTGGACCGACGTGGAAGAGTATTACGAAACAACGTGTTCGTTGATCGCCGAACATAGCCGTCTTTCGGGGCCTGTCTTTGTCCCTGAACCGCCGACCGAGCACGATCGCGATTTCCGGACCCACTTCGAACGTCGGATGCGTCGAAACGACCACCCTGTCTTCCGCAGCTACTTTGATAAACCGCTTGAATCGTAGTTGAATCTGTTGATTTCCGGGTTCTGTCGTCACGACGCGCGCCAAAGCGTGGAGATTTCGGGAAGTTGATTTGTTCTCAGCGCGGTCCACGTCCCGGCGAACGAACCGTCCGTTCCATGCCCATTTTCCGAACGTCGCTGGGGTCTACGGATGACGATGGCTTACATGGTCGTTACGACCCGCTTCTTTTGACAAATCATGCTCAGAGGTCCAAAATAAAGGGACTCGCCGCGAGAAACATTCGTTCGGTCGTGGTCAAACATTCCGATGAATGGTTCGGGTCAACTTGCGAGCGAGATTGATTGTGGCCGGTTTCTGATTTTGGACGTCCATGTACCGCTTCCCGAACTTCTGCCAAAGACAGCGAAAAACGTCGCGGAATCTCCGTTGCGTGGCAGGTCGGGTTTTGCCGATGGTGGCGGTACTGATGGCTCTCGTTTGGCAAGACACCACTCAAGCGAGTTGTTCCCATTACGTACGTGATCGCCTACATCCGGTCGGAGCCAGTGAATCACTCCTGGAATCGCGTGAGTTGACTTGGGACTTCGTTCACCGCCAGCCCATCAAGCACGAGCCTTGTCGTGGCCCGGGGTGTCGGGCTCCAGAGCTTCCCGCGACTCCGACAAGCTTGTCGTTCGTCATTGTTCCGGAGTCCAATCGTACCACCGCGGTACCTGTGGCGTGGAACTTTCGCTTTGCTCGTCCTACCCGACCCGTTTTCGCCCGTCCCAGTTCCGAAGGGATTGGTGCTTCGCCGGTCGCCGGCATCTTGAAGCCGCCGTGTTAGTGATCTTTATCTGCGGGTCGCGTTAGGGGAGACGTGTGTTGCGCCTTCGTTGTTGGCGCGGTCTCTTTAGACCCGTTCTACCTGCGAGACTTTTATTGCTCTCGCTGGAAACCGTGCTGTTGCCCTCTCGATTACTGCTGCCAGGAAACTTCCTATGTCCGATGCCTCCGCGACAGATCGTCCGTCCGCTGATCGTTCTGCTTCCGATCGTCCCGCCCGCGTCAAGAAGAAATATGTTCCGGCGGTCACGCCTCGGCTGCGAATTGTCTTGATCGCCGTGTTTGCCTTGTTTGCCCTGCTTTCGGCGAACTCGGTTTATTTGGCTGGCATCACGTTCCTCGAATACACGACCGGCAAGGGCCTGCAAGACCAGTTCTACCAATGGATGGTCTTGCTGCACTTGGCACTGGGCCTGTTGTTGCTATTGCCGTTCATGGCCTTTGCTTACTTTCACTTGGTCGCGACTCGCAAGCGCAAGAATCGGATCGCGGTCCGCGTCGGCTACAGCTTGCTGGCGGTTTGTTTGGTGCTCTTGGTCTCGGGACTGCTGTTGTTCCGCATCGATGGCTTGCCAAAGTTGCAAAGTGTCCAAATGAGAACGCTCGTTTATTGGGCGCACGTGATATCGCCGTTGGGCGTGGTCTGGTTGTACATCATTCATCGCTTGGCTGGGCCGCCGATCAAATGGCGAGTTGGTTTGTCCTATGCCGCCGTGGTAGCGGTTGTCGTGGGAGCGTTGGTTGTCCTGAAGTTGCAAGACCCTCGTGATCTTTATGCCGTGGGGAGCCCCAAGAGCAAGGACTATTTTGAACCCAGCTTGGTGCGAACAAGAGGTGGAAACTTTATTCCCGAGCGTTCGTTAATGAACGACCAATATTGCCTGGATTGCCACCAGGATGTCCATGCGGATCACTACACCAGTGCTCACCACTTCAGCTCCTTCAACAATCCAGCGTATTTGACCAGTGTGGATGAAACTCGCCGAGTAGTCTTTGAACGACACGGCACGGTTCAAGCATCCCGATTTTGCGCTGGTTGCCACGATCCTGTTCCGTTCTTTTCTGGGAAATTCGACGACCCGAATTTTGACATGATTAAAGATCCTACGGCCAGTGCCGGGATCACTTGTATCGTTTGCCACTCGATCACCAATGTGGGGGACGAGGAGGGGCATGTCCGCGGGAATGCGGATTATTCGATCGAGGAACCGATTCACTATCCGTTTGCTTACAGTGAAAATCCTTTCCTGAAATGGGTCAACCACCAGTTGATCAAAGCCAAGCCAGCGTTCCATAAGCAAATGTTCTTGAAGCCCGTGCACAAGAGCACCGAATTTTGCGGCACCTGCCACAAGGTTCACTTGCCGGGCATTTTGAATGATTACAAGGAATGGCTCCGCGGGCAGAATCACTACGATCCGTTTTTGTTGAGCGGCGTTTCGGGCCATGGCTTGGCCAGTTTCTACTACCCGCCAAAAGCGGAGCAGAACTGCAA
>JAEUIP010000141.1 GCA_016795075.1 Planctomycetaceae bacterium
GGCGCGAGCCAACTTTGGATCGCAGAGCGATCCACGACCATGACCGGTCAAAAACAACTTGGAGAGATGGCAGAGTGGTCTATTGCACCGGCTTGCTAAGCCGGAGTGGGGTTTTCCTCACCGCAGGTTCGAATCCTGTTCTCTCCGTTGGTGACGCAATTGTCCTAGACTGGTGGCCTTAAACTTGGGGGCCTTACAGCGATCGGAAGGATCTGTCTAAGCGGTCCGATCCCAATATCTCGGCCATTCTTGCGTAACGAGGATTGCCCAGGCGCACGTGCTGCGGGGCGAAGCGTTCCCCGCACCTCAATCGCAGAGACGACATGGCAAGGCTCAACAGTGAACTTCGGACCAGGGGCTTCCTCCCGCACCACACCGGGCGGCTAGTTCGGGCCGGTCTTGCTATCGCGCTCGTCACCGCGCTCTCCGTCGGCGTCGCCGCACAGGACAAGAACCCGAAGCCGGCTGTTGCCAAGGGCGAGATCGTTGCTGAACTTGACCCGGCCATCTGGCGTATTTTCCACGCCAAGAACAACGACTACTGGTTCGGAAGCAAGGTCCGAGGCGTGTATCGCTACGACGGGAAGACCCTCGTCAACTTCACGACGAAAGACGGGTTGTCCTACGATCCCGTTGGAGGCATTCAAGAAGACAAAGCGGGCAACATCTACTTCGCGACGACAACTGACGCCGGGCGCGGCCGGCGCGCGCAGGGCGTCAGTCGGTTCGATGGGAAGGCGTTCAGTCCGTTGACGGTCGCCGAGAAAGCCGCCCCAGCCGACGCCTGGAAACTACAGCCGGACGATCTGTGGTTCGGGGGCGGCGGCGATACCGGCACGGTGTTTCGGTATGACGGGAGAACATTGCACCGCCTGGCGCTGCCGTCAACCAAGGAAGGGGACGATTTTTTGGCAGCCCACCTGCGCTCCGAGTACCCGAACATCAAGTACAGTCCTTATGACACCTACATTATTTTCAAAGACAGCAAGGGCCACGTCTGGTTCGGCACGGCAATGCTCGGCGTCTGTCGCTACGACGGGAAGTCCTTTGCCTGGCTCCCCGAGAGTGAACTGCGGAACGGGTCTTTCGGCACACGGTCGATCGTCGAGGACAAAGATGGCAAGTTCTGGTTCTGCAACTCGCTGGAGCGATATGTTGTTGATCTGAGTGGCAAGGGCGGGCCGAGTTTCAAGAAAGAGGAAGGAATTCGCGACGCCAAGAATCCGACCAGGCCGCGGATCGTCGGCATCATGTCGAGTGTTGTGGATAGCGCCGGTGTACTCTGGATGGCGACGTATGGCGACGGCGTCATTCGGTACGACGGGAAGGACGTCACGCGTTACCCTGTCAAAGACGGCGACAAGGACATCACCGTGTACACCATCAGCAAGGACAATCAAGGCGTTCTGTGGCTCGGAACACACACGGCCGGGGCCTACAAATTCAACGGCAAGGCGTTCGAGAAGTTCAAGCCGTGACGGCGTACTTACCCGCCGAACCAGTCGCTGCATCTGACGGCCGCCCAGAGCGGCCGCCGCCGGGTTGCAGCAGTCGTTAAGGCTTCCGCAATTTTGCCCGCTCCCATGCGAGGCAATCCCGCTCAACACGGCTACCCATCCTGTCTTGCAGCACGGGCAATTGCGATCATTTGGCTTTTGGCCTGAGGCCCAAGAAGGGGCCAGACTTCGATGATGAACGCCAGGTCCGGGTCGGCGATTTGAGGTCTGGATAAGCCGGTATTTTCAAACACTTTGATCAGTGCATCGGAATCTGCACCGCGAGAAAGCAAATGCCGCGTTTTCCCCACGGTTCCGTTGGTTGTTCGAATCCTGTCCTCTCCGTTTGTGACGCAATTGTCCTTGACTGGTGGCCATAAACTTGGGGGCCTTACACCGATCGGAAGGATCTGTCTAAGTGGTCCGATCCCAACATTTATGCCAACTTGCGGAACACAAACTCATAAACCGTTGGGCAATGAATAAAGCGATTCGGGTCGTTGCCAATCTTTCCAACCAAAGCCAACAACTCGTGGCATTCGGTTTCTGTGATGTAACCCATCGTCACTAGCTTCGGGGCATAGATCTGCCACCATAACTCCGGCCAGTGAAACATCGTGTCGTCACCCCGAGCAATCCGGGCGTGGTTCGTGAGGTGTTCGCAGACAAAACCGTTTTCCGCGAACAATCTCGGTAGCTCTCCGGCAATGTCCGTATTACCGCCGCGATCTCGCCAGCTTTGCATCGTTGCTTCGACCACACGGTCGTGGACGGGCGACTTGGGAGCGACGGTCATCGATTCGTAAGCAAAATAATCGTGGATGACAACTGCTCCGCCGGGCTTCAGTGACTTGGCGATCCCAGCGACCACTGTATTGGGGTCCCGCACAAAGCACAGCAGCCATCGCACGTAAGCAAAATCAAACGGCTGCTGATCCGCCAATAATATGGGCAGTTCGTGAACATCGCCCACTCGGCCGCTGAGTTGGGGGAGATGTCGTCCGGACGCTTGGTGGTTCAGGTACTCAATAAACCGCGGCGATTCGTCGACACCAACCACACAACCGCGGCGCGTCACCAATTGCGCTAAATCGTATGAAGCAAACCCGGGTCCACATCCCACATCCAACACGCGATGGCCCATACGAATCTTAGCCATACGCCAGGCGTGGTGCGCGGCGTCGCACCACAAGCGATGCTGGAATGCCAATCGCTCCAACTCATCAGCCCCAGTACCCAAAACGTATTCGGTCTCGTTGGAGTGGGTCCGTTGACTCATGAGGGTAGCGTCGCGTTGTGATAGATTTCTTGCACGTCGTCGCAATCATTCAGCATGTTCATGAACTTCTCAAACATCGGCACGTCTTCAGCCGACAATTGGATGCGTCCTTGCGGAACAAAGCTAATTTCTTCGGTTTCGAAGGTGGTGTCCGGAAACGCTTGATGCAAAGCTTGCCGAGCCTTCGCGAATTCCGATGCCGGAGCGAATACCGAGATCATCCCATCGGCGGACTCGACATCGGAGACGTCCACATCGGCTTCCATCAAGGCCTCCAAAACGGACTCCGAGTTTTCGCCAGGAAACTGAAAGATGGACAAATGGTCGAACAGGTGAGCGGTTGCTCCTGGGGCGCCCATCTTGAAGCCGGTTTTGGTAAAACAATTCCGCACGTCAGTAATCGTACGGTTGTAGTTGTCCGTCAGGCAATCGATCATTACAGAACAGCCACTTGGGCCGTAGCCTTCATACCGAGTCGGCACGAAGTCCTCGCCGCCAGCCCCCGATGCCTTCTCCAAGGCTTTTTCGATCACGTGGGCCGGAACCTGTTCCTTCTTGGCTTTGTCGATCAGAAGCTTCAGGGCCCCATTGGCCACAGGATCGGCACCGCTGTTCTTCGCGCACACGTACAGTTGTTTGCCGTACTTCGAGTACAGCTTGGACTTCTGTGAGCTGGTCTTCATTATCGAGTGTTTGCGGTTTTCGAAATCTCGACCCATAGCGTTTTGTCTCTTTGTAAATCCGATCGACTGTTCCAGGCCGCCAATACCATGAAGCCCGAAGAGCCGGATTTTAACCAACTTTGAAAATTCTGCCAACGTCCGGCATTGATCCCAAGCGACGGTCGCCAAAACGTGGAGGGCGTCGGGTACAGACCACTCGGTTCTTTTGGGCAGTTCCTTGTCTTCCTTTGTATTAATCGACCACACAGGGCGCGTCTGGGGGCCGGGTAATCGGGTTGTTCGGCGAGCGTGTCACGCAAAGGCACTGGGAAAGCGGTGGAATTCCCGACCGAGGGTGCCTCACCGCGCCGCCTGCGTGACCGCGAGATGTTTCGCGGTTGTATCCATTCCTTTTATGCCTACACGTGGTGGCGTCAGCGGACAGTCCACGTATTGGCGACAGTCGCTACATTACAAAGGTCAATCCCACCACCAGGCCAATTCGTCGTCTGGAAAGTCAATCTCGTCGGCCAACTGCTCGAGTTCCTGCTTTGAATCCGTCTTGATCACCTCGGGACTCAACGCGTTCTCAGGCGAGATCGAAACACCGCCGCCAACTGGAAAGACCAGCAATCGATTCTTCCAAACGGCATTCGCCACGCAAGGAACTTGTTTGGCGGCGATTCGTTCGGGGCCATATTGTTGGTTGTCGTCAAGCAATTTGCCGCCGTTCCAATCGACCACCTCCCATGCTTTGACCTTCCTTAGCCATGCGGCCATCACCAACAGATCAACCAGCGTTTGCAGCTGAGCAAAAACGGCCTTCTCTTGAGCCAAGGTTCGATAATGTTTGGTGAACGAAGCCGCATACTGCCGAGCTGCTCGGGGAGCCGCACCTGGGGCTTGAACTGGTTGTCGTCCCGGCGGAAACACGACCACATCTTCAGTATTCAACTGGATCCCTGGCCCGGCAATCCGTAGCGATCGCGCGTCTGCCGATTGCGTCAGGATCTCGTAATTGGGAGTCAGCCACCACCGCTGAGCTCCGGAAATCGGGCTGTCGATGGCCGCAGAGAATGTGGTGATCTTTTGTGGAGCCGGTTCCAGCCCCACTGCCATCATTTTCATCCGATAATCGGCCTCGATCATGACCAACGCCATCCGCGATTGCGGAGGAATTCCCCAGACGCGGATATTGGCTAGGCCAAGTCGATTGGCAAGTTCTTGCGGAGCCGTGCGTGCGAGTTCTGCTTGGCGTGCAGGGGTGACTTGGGCGGGAATCTGTCGCACGTAATCGACATACGCCTGCAGGCCCGCCTCAGTCGGATCGATGGAACAGCCGATCCACGGACTTTGCGGGGCCCCAGGCGAGAAACATCGCAGCGCCGTCAACAGATCCTCGAGTTGGACCGTCGGGTGTCCGTCATCCCAAGCTCGATCTTGACCAGCCAGATCAGGGGCCCAATTGGCCGCAGGACCCGCGATGACAATGTCGCAGGAATCCGGCAGCAAGAACACTCCTTCGATCCGCTTCAAACCTGCCATGCATCGCAAGTCATCGGGCAATGTTTCTGGATCGAGCCCGACCAACCGCGTTTCCAAACGTCGCAGAGAGACCTTTCGCCACTTGGTCGTATTGGCGATTGCGAGCCCTTGTCGGGTCCTCGCAGCCTGCATTCCCTGAATCGCTTCCGGACGACCGACCACATCAAACAATTGATGTCGCAGCAAGCCTTCTGCATCGATAGAAACCCCAAAAACGGGCTGTTGAACCGTGATTTGTTGCGCGAACGCCGAATCGACAAAGCCGGCAAGGACCGCCAACGCAATGGCGTATGAGCTAATTTGGCGAACCGTGCAGAAACGAACCCGACCCGAATTCCGTCGCGTCAATTGTAGAAGAGCCATATCGAAACTCCGTGGCGGTGCGGCTCGCTCAGACCCTGGACCGAGAAAACCCGTTCAAAAACGTAAAGGTTCACGTGTATTAGAGCCCATACAATAAGTCGTCTTGTCGACTCGTTGGAATCAAATGCCTTCATGGGGTGCTCACACGCTCCCGATTCAAATCGGAATAACTTGCGAAACGCACCAATCGTCAACTACGTGTACGGTTACGCGAAAACCACCAACCTTGCTCAAAATTCTAGCCCGCTTCCCAAAGGCAACAAGATGATCATGAACCTTGTATTGCGAAAAGCGGTTCTTCCAGGGTTCTTGTTCATGCTTGAGTTTCCACGTTTCTTTCACCATTGAAACAAGGGTAAATCACACCGATCTTCGCCAACAAAACTTAAGTGGAAATCAAACAACTCCTAGGATCGACAAAACACCAGCACGCCAAGCCTAGAAAACGCCCAACGTTTTTGTAGTCAATTGTTCTTCCAATTTCGTTCGGTCCAGATCTACGGACCCAGGCTCTTCCTGGAGCCACAAAAGCAGAAGCATTTCCAATCGCGCCAGAGAAAAACGCCACTGCGACACAGCTAGAAGCTGAGGAAACAGCACCAAACAATAAATGATCATCGGATACACCGTGGTACTGTTAGGTGTAGTTCCCTGTTGGCTCTGAATGACCGAGGCGATTGTGATGACGAGAAATGTTAGGCACGCGAAAAACGAGATGGCGCCGACGCCTATTAACATCCACTTCAACATGCTTCGTCGCGAGTTCAATACTTCCGTTGCCGCTGCGGCTATTCTGCCTGATTTTAGTAGCTGGGTGGTCTTGTAGTCTGCGTTTCTCGCCAGATTTTCGCGCAACATACGCTCCACAATTGTCGTCATCGAAGTTCCTCCAATTTTTTCCAAAGAAGCCATTGCGAACACCAACCTGCCACTTGGTTGAGAGAACTTCGACACGCGTTTAAGAATTGGATTTCCAAGCGAGTTCCAGGGAAAATAACTGCAACCGTCGGCCTTAATCTTAATGGTGGCTTCGCCAACTCGCTGTTATCAACCTCATTTAAACGACCACAGCGCGTCGACTGCCAAAACCATGGACAAGAGCGTTCCTAATGCAAACATCACCCAACGAGGCCACGTCTGCTCGTAGCCCAACCATCGAATATACGTTTCCACGACCGGTCCCGCAAAGTAGGCAATGTTCGCAACAATGCCACATTCGATCAGGAAAAAAAGCAACTTTGCGTCCAGTAGGCCGCCCACCCCCGTCAGCACGATCGTTAATACACCCAAAACGACGATATAGACCACTCGAAGTAGTTCCCAAGCAACAAACGTCTCTCGAGCGATCGTTTGGAGTGGACGTGCCGCGGGAACTTTCTCCGCCAGCACGGCCGGCGAATCACTACGCGGAACGGAGTAAGGGTTTTCCGTCATTGTCGTTTCCATACAACGAAAGGCATCACTTCTCCTCGGTATTCTTCCGCGACGTCTTTCCGAAGTCCAGTGACCTGTCTAAAAGCAAATCTGAAGGTTCAAGAATTGATCCGGGTCGTCTCGCCATTTTTGGGCCATTACTTGGAGGGTGTGCCAACGTGTGATGTGGTTGGGTGACTCGAACTTTGGTTCTTCAGACGGTAGGGCCTCGAGCAATTGCCGCCGAACCAGCATCGCGCGAACTTTTTGTGTTCTTACCGCTCCGGCTCGCTCACAAGTCAAACAAAGGAGGTAATCCTCAACCTTGACCGGCAGTCCAGCGTCTTGTCGGAGATGCCCAATTGCGAATCTTTCGCTGATTTCGTTAAGCACCGCATTGAGATAATACCAACGATCGGATTCTGGGATTGGAATCATTGGTTCGGTTGCGGTAGTTTGTTTTGCGAGCTCGATTAGCCGCGCAGTTGCCGTTCGATTGAGGAAAATATCGATCGCGTCCATTTCCAGGACCGTCCGAATCCTGAGTTGGCCGTCGCGAATGGACGTCAGCGAAACATTAAGTCGATCCAAAAACTCTCGCTTTTCCCACAAATTGCGGGAGCGTTTGCCGGCGAGGTACGACGCGGCACCGGCAGCCACCACGATCCAGATCAACTCCGGCCAGTTGTTGGCGAGATAACTTAACAGCGACGGGATGATTTCTTGCATGATCCGTTTTCCGCAAAAGTTCCAGCTTCACGTCACGTAGACAAGGCCCACCAAAGAGCTGGGGAAAAAAGCCAAGAGTGCAAGAATCGCAACTACTCAAGAAGCGACGCGGACGGGTCTCGAACCCGCAACCTCTGGATCGACAGTCCAGTGCTCTAACCAATTGAGCTACCGCGCCATGTTTTTAATGCCCAGGTTCCCGGCGAAAATCGAATTTACGCCTTTAGCCCACCTGAACAGCTTTCGAAAACTTATCGTTCCGAACGGTCCGCCGATTTAACTAAAACCTCAAAAAATTATCAAGGGGGTCAGCGGTAATTTTTGCCAAACAGAATCGCTTTGCCCGAAAACGAGGGGGGGAGAGCAGGGCGAGGATGCGACGAGGCGTGCTTGAGGTCTTGCATTGAGTTGGCTAGTGGACCGGGAAAGCATGACGGCGTTTGGTTCGCCGAATTCTGACCCAAATACGTTCTTTTGACCGGTTAACACCTCTCGACGCATCGAACCCGCAACGTCGCGGTATCGGCCAAAATGTGGCCTAAATGCGGCAACACCCGCGTGCGACACCAACGCCGGCTAATGTAATTGCGGTCCCGGTTCATGACCAAGACGGCGAACGGCTGCTTGATCGCGGGCTTCCCCTATCGGATCCTCCAGGGCAGCGGCCAACAATGCCCGATGAGAGTGGAAAACCGCCAAGGCCTCGTCGTTGGCCAGTTCTTGGTCTCGAACATCTCGTTCATCAACCACTGCGGGAGAATTCGCCAGTCCCGTGTCCAAGGTAATTGCTCGGGCCAAATAAGCCGCCTGAATCGCCGCATCCAAATCGGCTTGGGCTTGTTTCCAACGCCTCGTCTTGGTCGCGAGCGCCCCACGGGTATCCAGCATACTGGAAATATGAATCAACTGTTGGGCCACCACTTGAGGTGATAAATCAAGGGGCGGTTGCTCCATCCCGATTGCGGCCACAATCGCTTTGTTGTTGAACACTTTGCGACTTTGTTCGTCTCCCACGTCGTCGCACAAAACAGCAGCTTGGCTATACAAAAGTTGCAGCATCGATTGAATTTCCAAAGCGTTGCTGCGACTTTGTCGGACGGTGGTCGGTTCTTCCGCTTCCGGCCACTTTTCTTGACTCATCCAACTTCCCAGCCGATCGGACAGCTGTTGATTTTCTTCTTCGAGTCGTTGCTCGAGACGCCGCACGGCAGCCTTCAAATAACGCAAACCTTCGTCACTCCTGCCCACGACACGCAGTGCTTGCGAGCGGTAAATTGCGAACTGGTCCTCCAGTCCCGTTTGACGCAAGGTCGCGTTGATTTCACGAAAATGGATATCCAGATCCTGCCCAGCAAGATACGCGGCATAGGCCAACGCGTTCGTCCAAACCAATCGGTCGTAGGCAGTTAGTTCACGAGGTTTCGGCGGGGCCTTGTCGGCACCTTGGTCTGGATTGGCGACCAACGGTTGGAGGCTTTTTTCGAGGTCACCCAGGGCCCGTTGCAATTGTTCGAACGCCAAATCATGCAAATGCAGGCGATGCAAGTAACTGGCCAATCGCCGCCGTTGGCTTGGCTTCAGTTCTTCGTTGCCCATCATGGACCGAGCCGCGGGGATCGCTTCTTCCAAAACATCGTTGTCGATCATCGTTCCAAGGTAGGCTAGCTGGAGGTCCAGATTCGCCGGATCTTCCGCGGCTAGTTGCTGCATTTGCCGCAGTGCCTCGCCGCCATTCCCGTTCAACTGTTGTTCGGCCGCCCAAGCCAGTCGCCACTGTTTGATTTCATGTGGAAAGCGTTGGACCACCAACACGATGAACACCAGGACGATACCCAACCACCAGAATCGCAGCCAACTCATGAGCTTCCCGTTCCTCCCGCCGGCGATTCCAGTTCGCGAATCGTTTCTAGCAAAGTGCGTTTGATATCATCCAAACGCATCTGATCTGTGATCTTGATCCCAGCCGCATCCGTGACGTAAAACACGACCACTACTTGGTCCAAATGAGCAGCGATCTTGGCGAACCGAATGTCCAGGCCCAGTTGATAGAGTGTTTTGGCCACAGCGTAGATCAACAGCGGGTGGTCGTCAGAGAAGACATCGACGACATTGGCATGCTCGGCTGTTTCGTTGTCCAGAATCACCTTTGCGTGTTGCCATGAAAACTCCGGTTCGCGTTCTTTCACGCCCCAGATTTTTCGTGGTCGTACCAGTTCATCTACCGGTTGAACCACGACGCGCTGAGCCGCGTCCCGAATCTGGGCAAAACGTTCTTCCGTCGGTGGACCCGTAAAGTCGCGGTCGTTCAGCACAAAGGAGTACCATGCCAACTGATTTGGTAACAGCTCGATGCGGGCCGACAAGATCGACAAACCCAATCGTACAAAGACGCCCAATAGTCGATAAAACGCCCCCGAAACTCGTTGTTGGTGTTTGCCCAACGTGACTTCAATCAGACTTGGCTCGTTCAGCGGACGAGTGTGAACCGCCACTTGGCCCGGTTGAAGGCGAGCGACCTCCAAGAGGTTGTTGGCCAGGTTCTCCGGATCTTGACCGCGAAAGTTCTCTTTCGCGATTCGTCCCACGCTGGTGGCCATCCACGACTGCCATTCATCTGGAGCCAGATTGATGAGGGTCGAGCGAATCTGATCGGCGCGTTCACGTGGTTGTTCGGGATTTTGTTGATCGCTAAACCAGGAGTCGACCCGATAATACAACTCCGTCATCAGGCTCCGACGCCATTCGTTAAATCCACCCGGCGCGACCGCCGCCATGTCGGCACAAGTCAGCGTGAACAACATCCGCAGCGTTTGCGGTGACCCCACTTCTTGGGCCAATTGTTGAATCACTTGTCGATCCGTAATGTCGCGCCGAAAAGCCAGTGTGGACATCAACAGGTGTTGGCGTACCAAAAAGGTGATCGTCTCGGTTTCTTCACTATTGAGCCCCAGTCGATCGGCGGTTTGCTCCGCCAATTCGGCGCCCACTTCGCTGTGATCCCCCGTGTAGCCTTTGCCCACATCATGTAACAACATCGCCAGATGCAACAAGTCTTTGCGTTGAACTTCCCGATACGCCTGTCCCACCGGCGTCTGATCGTCTTGATAGCCGGCAATAATCTCCACGGCAATCAAAGTGTGTTCATCGACTGTGTATTTGTGGTATTGATTGAATTGCAGCAACCATCGCGCGTGACGAAACGCCGGGATGATCTTCTCGAGCACGTTCATTTCGTGCAACCGACGGAGCAGGTTCGGTAAGCGATTAGGGTTGGCCAAGATCCGCATAAAGTTCTTCTTGGCTTCGGCAGACATGATGATTTGAGTTTGTTTGAGCATCGCGTTGCGAATACTTCGCCATGTGTTTTGCTCGATATATCGTTTCGATCGATTGGAAATCTCCATCAAACGAAGTACCAATTCGATATCGTTTTTGACCAAGTCCATGGACTCTTTGACCACAGCGACGCAACGTGGGGTCACCAAGAAATGCCCCTCTTCGCGACGACCGACCCAAGTGTCAAAAAACGATCGATGTTCGAAATTTCCGCGAACATCGTTAAAGAACTGGAAACTGCTATACCGCGCAGCCGTCGAATGGCGGAAATATTGACGCATGAACTCCTGGACCGGGAGGATCTCCAACCCAGCCGGGAAGTGCCATGCCTCGGCAATTCGCATTTGTTCCGCTCGATCCAACAAATCAACGGCCCGGCCCGCGTGGAAATGCAATTCGTTTCGTAGCCGTAACAGGAATTCGCGAGCTTCAATCAAATTATTAAAGTCCAATCGCGACAACGCTTTAATTTCACGCAGTTTGTTGAGACTCGTCTCGCCGTAGCGAATGAAGCCCATCCATCGAACGGTGTGGATTTCTCGCAACCCACCCCGTGAGCGTTTCACGTTCGGGCTTAGCAAATAGACGGATTCGCCGAATTGGGATTGTTCCTGTTTACGGGCCTTTTCGACGAAGTCCAACGACCAGTGAGTGCGTTTTCGGACCGAACGAAGGAATCGTTCGCGAAATTTTTCCAACAGCGATTCGCTGCCCGCCAGCAAACGCATTTCCGTCAGCGATGTGAGAATCGTGGCGTCCGTGAATGCCAGAGTATTCGCGTCGCGGACGGTGCGTGAAGAAAGAGCCAGTTTCAAGCCGATATCGTAACAGTCTTGAACCAGGCGCCCCGCAACTTTTTCGATTTTCGACTCGATCCCTGGTATATACAACAACATCAAGTCGACGTCGGAATGGGGCGCCACATCCTGACGCCCCAATCCGCCAAGAGCCAATAGGCTACAACTTCTCGCCAATTGATCCTGTTCTTGTGGGTCCGGAAGCACATCGGCCAATGCCGCCCGATAATTCGAGCAGATGATGTCGTCCCATAACTGCGCCATTGCCAAAGAAATAGCGCGACCACCAGCCCCCAGTTCATGCTGGCGCTTGAGTTGCTCGTAGCCCTGAACCAGTTTCTGTTTGGCTTCAGCGAGATACGGCCGCATCATGGTCAGCTTTTCGACTTCGAGCCGATCCCAAAATGGGTCTGACCCTGAGGAGGCGTTTCATTTCCAACCGCGAATTGGACCGGCGAGGGGCAAACGCCATTTCGGATTGGCTTTGAACGTCAAGCAAACGGGATGTTAAATGGCTTCTGGTCCACACTCGCCGGTACGAATGCGGATGACGTCCGACAGTTCGGAAATAAAGATCTTACCGTCACCAATCTGCCCAGTTTGAGCGGTCATGATGATACGTTCGACGACTTTTTGCAATTCATCGTCCATACACACCACTTCGACTTTGACTTTCGGAACAAAATCAACAGCGTATTCCGTTCCCCGGTACATTTCCGTATGACCTTTCTGACGGCCATAACCACGCACATCCGTGATCGTCATGCCTTTCACGCCCAGTTCCGAGAGGGCGTTCTTTAGGTTCTCCAACTTAAAGTGCCGAATAATCGCTTCAATTTTCTTCATCGAACGAACGACTCCGCTGCGTTGCCTGGTAACTACAAGCCATGTAACTTGGGATCACGTACCTGAGGACCGTGTTCCTAGAAGCCCCGATGGGCTCCTTGTCCACCGCGAATTCCCAAACGTTCTCGGCGCGTCCTCGACGTCTTAGATTAACGATTATTTTGTGTCAAGTAAACGGGCTCAGCCCGGCCACGGCTCATCGGCACAACCTTGAACATGGTTCAATCCACGCGCCAGGACAAACAGCCAGTCGCTTAGGCGATTAAGGTAAATCTGTGCGATTCGTAAATTTTCCAGAGCCAGCGAGTTATTTTCTGGGGATTGCTCGCCAATCAGCCCAACCAAGCTCCGTTCCGCTCGGCGGCAGACCGCTCGCGACAAGTGAGCCAGTGCCGCGTGCGGTGTCCCTGCCGGCAAAATAAAGCTTGTCAAAGGAGGTAGCCAGCTTGTTTGTTGATCGATCGATTCCTCAAGTTGCCTGGTGGCCGGTCCCAAGTCCAATCGCGTTACTTCACGGCGGACATCCGCGACGGCTGCCCCCAATTCGAAAAGTCTCTTCTGAATCGGTAACAATAGGTCCAGTTCGGGCTGAAGTTGCTTGCCGGAAAGCTGAGCCGTTTGCGTTCTAAGGTATCCGACGCCGGCGTTCAATTCATCCACGTTTCCCAAGCAATCGATCCGCAGATCGGCTTTCGAGACCCGGGCCGCTCCCAACAGTCCGGTTTCGCCGGTGTCTCCAGTTTTGGTATAAATCTTCACGGCGCAGTTCCAAAAGGGCAGGGCAGGGACGCGGACGGCCGAGCAAGGGGCCGTTTGAACGGTTGTCCATACGGTTGCTCGCGCCGCTGCCGTCAAGTTGTACTCGCAACCGAGAGTCATTGGAATGGATAACATGGATGCCGCGGACGACCCAATCGATTTACACTCGTGTGGTTTTTTGATTTTTCGTCACGACGAGACAGGTTGGCAATTCTTGTTGATGCGGCATACCGATCGGTGGGACTTGCCGAAGGGGCTCGTTGAATCCAACGAAACCCCAATCGCGACGGCCTTCCGCGAATTGAACGAAGAAACCGGAATTCCCGAATCGGAAGTCCGACTCATTGAAGACTTTCGTTTTTCGAATCGTTACCAGGTCACGGGTTTCGATGGCAAACCTGCAAGGAAGCAATTGACGATCTATTTGGGCGTCGTCCGAGGGAATCCCAAAATCGTACTCACAGAACATGTCGGGTATCAATGGTTCGAGTGGCGTCCACCTCACCAATTGGAACCAAAAAATGTCGACCAAGTCTTGGCCGCCGTGGAAAGATACGGTTGGCCCAAAAGCTCCAGTTCTCATGTGTCTTCGTGAATCAAGTTCCATTGCAATCGTGAAAGAAGTGACATGTGGCGTCCAGCATTGCGAAACATTTTTTGCTCCGAGCCGGTTGTGATTG
>JAEUIP010000142.1 GCA_016795075.1 Planctomycetaceae bacterium
GTCATCGAATCCATCATTCGTCTTCACACGCACATTGTCGACGGCAAACCACCAGTTGTTTCCGGCGGTAATACAGCCAATTCGGAACAACATTTGGTTGCTGGTTGGGTTGAAATGCGTGCCAGCCACAAACGTTCCCGGACCGCGTAGGATCGTGTCGTTGGGCAGCGCGCCCTTGACCAAGTTCAGTACCATCTGCCAAGTGGTTCCACCGTCAAACGAAACTTCGATGGTGCCACGTTGATTGTTTTCGATGGCAAATTCGTAATCGAACGAAATTTCTAACGTGCTCGTATTGTAGCCAGTCAGATCGTAGTTACGGCTAATGTAAGAGTTGTACGCATCCCCAGGTTGACCAGGGCTGTCAAAGTCGTAATAGGCATCTGGATCGGCCACCAAGGCCGTGTTGCGGCTTGCCAAGCCTAACGCGGTGCGCCCGATTTGAGCGCCTTGTTCCGCCGTCCACGATGTGACGTCCATCGCGGTCCAACCGTTGTAGCCTGGCTCCAGACAAACGCCACCGGCCGCGCTCCCCGCCGGATTCCCCATCTGGCTGTTATCAATCGTCCATTCCCGAGAAGTTCCGATGCGAATTTGTGTCGAGTAGTCGGTGCCATCGGCAAAAACATTGCTTGGCAACGTAAATGGTACCATCGTCGGATGTAGGCCTTCGAAGTCGTCGAAGGCGACAGTTTGCAACTGCGCGGATGCGGAGCCGCATAGCAACACGGCACCCGAAAAAGCTGCAGCGCCAAGCAACTTTCCAAGCTTTCGCTGAATGCTATTGCCGCATGGCAACCAGCGACCTTGAGGGTCATGTAAGGTCATGTATAAAACTCCCAAAGAGGAAACGGGTCGTGAGTGAATTCGAAGTGAATCCCTATCACGGCCCATCAGACTAGCCATCGATCATTAAAATTGATCAACGGAAACGATGAGAGATTGAAGAAATTTCCATGCAGAAAGCTGAATCAAAAATTCACGAAATCTAAATCACATGGGCCATGCGTGTGTTCCAAACTTCCCTAGGTTACTTGTCTTTCGAGTTGCGGAAGACGCCGCCGGCTTGGAGTTGATAGTCGCCGAAGTCGAACGGTTCTCCGATTAGATCCTGAACTTGTTCGCGGAGTTTGGCGGATAGTTTCGCCAACACCATCTGGTTGGCTTTGGCACGCAACTCGGCAATCTCACGCTTTAGCTTTTCGGCTTGCTCCTGCGAAACGTTTTGCAACGCTTGAATCTCTTCGTCGCTAATGGCCAGCTCCGCGCGAACGGTGGGCTGCATCAAAAGTTCGACAATCGCCATTCCGTCTTCTGGGTCCGTCACCGATCCCATGCTTTGGACAGCAATTTGTTCTAACCGAGTACTTTGCTTTGGGAGAAGGACGCGTTCCATTTCGGTACGAGTCCGATCGTAGACTGCTGTCAACGCTTGATCACGTTCGATAGGTTTGGTGCGGGCAAATTCGCGGGCGGTTTTTGTCACCTCGCTTTGAAAATCGTACTGCAATTGTTTCAATTGCTCAATTTGATAGGGCAATAACTCAAGTTCGCTGTGGACCAACGGATGGCCGACCGCGAGGGCTAACTCCCGAATCAACACGTTGCTGGTCCATTGCAGGCTACGCTTGTCGCGGTCGGCGTTTTTTACATCCGAGTCCTGGGCTGCTTGGGCATGAACAGTCGTCGATCCGAAAAAAAACACCAGCAATACCACGAGCACCTGATATCCTCGAGCCAACATTGCTTCATTCCTCTTCACGATACGGACGATGTAATCCATTGGGAAGCGTCCCTCGGACCTCTGAGCCGCGAGTGATTGTGCCAATGAATCAAGAAATTTCTGCAAAGCTCGCGTAAAGAATGCGTGAAGTTTTTGGCGGCCGGTGAAGCAAGGTAGTCGGCACATTCCTTGTGAAACGACCATCAAAAAGTACCGGATCGGCGGACGGCACACGGAGTGTGTCTGCTACTTATTGAACGGTGTGGCGGTCACTTATTTGACCCGATCGCTGCCGGCTACAGCTGGGGTGGAGTGGTGTTGCCGTGAGTAAACCGCTGGACTTCCGTGATGAAATCGTGCAGGTCCTTAAACTCGCGGTAAACGCTGGCGAAGCGAACATAGGCGACTTGGTCCAACTGGAGCAAGTACCGCATGGTGATTTGGCCGATCATGTAGCTTTCGATTTCTCCCTGATGATCGGTCAAGATTTCCCGCTCGACAGAGGCGGTCAGCTCCTCGATTTGTTCTTGCGTCACGGGACGTTTCCAGCAGGCCCGCATGACGCCGCGCATGATTTTTTCGCTATTGAAGGGCTCTTTCTGCTGGTTCTTCTTGATGACCGAGATCTGCAGTTCGGCCATCCGTTCAAACGTGGTGTAGCGATTTCCACATTGGTTGCAATGGCGGCGGCGGCGAATCACGAAGCCGTCGTCACTCGTTCGGCTATCAATGACGCGGTCGTTATCTTCGCGGCAAATCGGACAACGCATAAATTGGTGAGGCCAAAAAAGTGAGGAACCGGCCGACAAACGGCAGGTCATGGTTGCGGATCGTTCCGTGATCCACGGTTGGTTCGCGGAGCGAACCACGACGATCGACCGGTTATTCCTGGTTCATATGTCGGTTTTTGTCGAAAAAAGGGCGTAAATGGTGGTAAGCACCGGGTCGGCGTGGCGAATGGTTGTTTTTCGCCAAGCTTCCACAAAGTTATTCGAATTGGGTATTGGGCACAATCTGCCAAGTTGGCGCCGGCGGTTGCGGCCCGTAAAATCCACCAGTCCCTCGAAGCCGGACTCCACAAGGTCTCGGAGTGCCAGGATTCTATTTTCCACAGGATGACGACCGTGAGCGACGCGAACACACCTTCCCCAGCCAATTCGTCGGCAACTGCCAAGGCACCAGATGCGGCCTCCGCCAAAGAGAAGATGATGAACTCGGCCGGTGGCCATTCGACAGCTGACGAGCAAGAGTTGTGGCGAGGGGATTACTCGATGAAAGCCATGGCTGGAGTCGGGGCTGGGTTGGTCCTTTTGTCGATTGTGGCGATCGTGATGGGCGTGGTCGCTGGAGCGGGTTCAACCGGTTGGATGGTGATTTTGGGAGTCGTCGCCGTGTCGTGGCTGGCGTATTTTGCGGTGTCCGTCTACCGCAAATTTAGTTTCCACTACGAATTGACGACCCATCGATTAAAGCATCGGGAGGGTTTTCTGTTTCGTTCGATGGATCGGATCGAATTGATTGACGTGAGCGATGTGGTTTTGAAAATGGGCCCGATTCAGTCTCTGATGAATGTCGGCAATATTCATGTCGTTTCCAGTGATGTTAGTCACCCGTTGTTGGTGATGTGGGGGATTCCCAACGCTCGGAAAGTCGCGGACTTGGTGGACAATGCTCGCCGAGAAGAACGTCGCAAACGCGGTCTCCATGTTCATAGCATCTGACCGAATGTTCGCTTGTGCCTGATTCCCGTTCCGTTTCCACCGAAACCCGTCCTGCGGCCGATCACTGGCGGCAGTTGTACCCCTTTGCGCCCCATTTCTTCGACCTGCCGAGCCTTGGTACGGATGGACCTTCCGCTTCGTCGAGTTCGCAGAATCGCGTGCGAATGCACTATGTCGACAGTGGTCCGATGGTCGAGGCGTCGGGAGCTGGTCACGGGACTTGCCTATTTGTCCATGGCAATCCGACCTGGTCTTTCTACTGGCGAAACCTGATTCTTGGGTTGCATGATCAACAACGCTGCGTGGCGGTTGATCACATTGGTTGTGGCTTGAGCGACAAGCCTCAAAAGTATCCTTATGTTCTGCAACAACATACCGCCAATTTGGTTGCGTTGATCGATCGGCTAGATCTGCACAACATCACTTTGGTAGCGCACGATTGGGGCGGGGCGATAGGATTGGGTGCTGCGGTGGCCCGGCGCGAGCGTTTTTCCGGTTTGGTTCTGCTCAACACCGGGGCCTTTCCACCACCTTATATTCCGTGGCGAATCCAAGCTTGCCGAATCCCGGTGCTTGGGACCGTTGCAATCCGAGGCTGGAACGCGTTCGCGGGAGCGGCGCTTACCATGGCCACCGAGCGGCCCCAGGGGCTGGAGCCATTGGTCAAATCGGGACTGATTGCCCCCTATCACGATTGGTCGACCCGTGTGGCAGTCGATGCGTTTGTCAAGGATATTCCGTGGCGGTCCAGTCATCCGACCTATGCCGTGTTGGAATCGCTGGAGAATTCCTTGGCAACTTTAGCGAAATTGCCGGTCCAATTGATTTGGGGTATGAAGGATTGGTGCTTCACTCCCGAGTGCTTGCAGCGATTTCGCCGACACTTTTCTCACGCTCGTGTTCTGGAACTTGCTCAGGCTGGCCATTACGTGGTCGAGGACCAACCGACGGAAGTGCTCGATGAGATTCGCCAGTTCTTACGGAATCGAGGAGACCGCGATGTCCAGCAATCCACTCAAAAAACAAGCGTCTAATGCAATCTCCGTTCCGTGCATTACGTGGTTAGGTATTTGCACCCTGATGGGGCTCTCTTGGATCACTGGTGCCGGGTGTGTTCAGCAACACGCCAATCAAGTTGTCGTCTTTTGTGCCCTGGATCGTGCGTTTAGTGAGAATCAGTTGGCGGACTTCACCAAATCGACGAAGATCGAGGTGCAGCCAAAGTTCGATACCGAATCGACCAAAACGGTCGGGTTGGCCAATCAGATCATCGAACAAGCGGATCGTGGAGTCTGCGACGTGTTTTGGAACAACGAAATCTTGCATACCCTGCGACTGAAACGAGCGGGACTGTTGGTGCCGTTCGAGTTGGAAGACGCCGGTCACTTCCCGGCAGAGTTTCGTTGTCCGGAAGGTCACTGGTATGGGCTTGCCGCGCGTGCTCGCGTCCTGATCGTCAACACCGACCTGTTGCCCGATCCGGATCAGTATCCGACATCGATTCTGGATTTGGCGGATCCAAAATGGCAGGGGCGAGGTTGTTTGGCCAAGCCTCTGTTTGGAACAACGGCCACTCATTTTGCCGTGTTGTATCAATACCTGGGCCCAGAAAAATTCAGTTCTTTTGTTGAGCAGTTGCAGGCCAACCAAGTGGGTCTGTTGTCCGGCAATCGCCAAGTGGCAGCGGATGTCGCGGCCGGAAAGTATGCCTTCGGCTGGACGGACACGGACGATTATCAAGTCGAGAAACTGGACGGAAGCCCAGTCGCAATGGTGTTTCCCGACCAAGCCGCCGACCAGCTCGGCTGCCTATTGCTTCCCAACACCATTGCAATCATCAAAGGTGGTCGGAACCCGGCCCAGGCCCAAGCGTTGGTGAAACATGTCTTGTCTGGACCTGTCGAATCGGCGTTGGCACAAAGCCCCAGCGCTCAGTTTCCACTCGATCGCAGGGTGAGTGTGCGATCTGCTCTGTTACCGGAAGACAACGTGCGTTGGATGAAGGTTGATTGGGAGCAAACGGTAGTTGCCTGGGATGCATCGAGCCCCATCCTGCAAAAAATCTTTTATTGATCTCGTTGGTGTCACTTACTTCGGCGCTTGCTCGACGGAGTGATTCGGAAAGCGCAGGACGGCGTTGATGGGGAAGTGATCCGACGGAGTGCGACCGTCATTTTGTCGGCGGTCGATGGCGGCCGAAACGATCTGCCAGCGATCACAAACGGCTAACCAATCGATGCGATCGCCCTTGGTCGCGGTTGCGTCAAAACCAGAAAACGTCCCTTCGTCGCTCATGCGTTGGGGATGCTGTTTTCGATAGGAATCGATGATCTGTGGCTGCCCCAATTCGACCGGCGCAAACAAGGCGGCGTAAGGTGGACTGTCTTCGCCCGCATTAAAATCACCCGTGACGACAATCAACGCCTCGGCAGCCGAATCCAAGATCTTTTTGCGGAGCAGTTTGGCGGACTCTAATCGGGCTTGTTGCCCGCGATGGTCAAAGTGTGTGTTGAACCACAGAATCGGTTTGGCTGTCGGCTGGTGGCGATCTTGCAGTTTGACCCATGTCACCATGCGCGGCAGGGACGAGTCCCATGACTTGCTACCAATGGCATCCGGTTGTTCGCTCAACCAAAAGTGCCCGCTGGCGAGCTTTTCAAATCGTTCTCGTTTCCAGTAGATGGCCATCATTTCACCTGCCTCTTGACCGTCGTCGCGCCCGACACCCAAGTGATCGTACTCGGTCAGTCGTTTCGCCAGAAAATCCCGCTGAAACGCCAAGGTCTCTTGGGTGCCCAGCAAATCGGGCTGGAACGCGGCAATCGTTTCGATGACGAAGTCTTGGCGTCGATCCCAATGATTCGGGCCATCGTTGGCTGTTCCGTATCGGATGTTAAAGCTCATCACGCGAAGATCATGTTCCAGATTCATGTCGGTCGCTTTGGCTCCCGACTCGTCTTGCCAAATTCCGGCGGACACCGACTCATTTGCAATCAAAGCGACCAATCCAAACGTCAAGCCCCACGCGATCGCGCGGTAGCAGTGAAACGACGCGCGAAGTCTTGGATGTCGGCACGGTATGTTTTGCATGGTTCGCGTTTCAAATCGGAGTGGTCGTTTGGACATGCGTAGACATTCGGCATTCGTTCCCCTTGCGAGTTGACTTTACTCCCTGCAGAAACGAAAATCTACGGGCAGCACGGTAGAACACGAATCGTTTCTGCTGTGGCTCCCGCCGACACTTGAACCCCACCGACTCTCGAACACCATTATCGAGTCATTTCAATGACCTACCGACCTTGGCAATCTATTTCTCCAAAGTTCCTGCGAACTGGTTTATGGATAGCGATCTTGTTCGCTGTCTCCCTGACATCGACTCTGGACGCGCAAGATACAACGGTCGATTTTCGCCGTCAGATCTTGCCAATTTTGAGCGACCATTGTTTCAACTGTCACGGCATGGATGAAGGCACGCGCGCGGGCGGGTTACGACTGGATCAACGAGAAGCCGCGTTGGTGGGCGGCGATTCGGGAGTCCCAGCCGTTTCTCCGGGCGCGGTAGCGCATAGTGAAATTCTGACACGCATCGCCAGCGACGATCCTGGTCTGATGATGCCGCCACCCGACGCGCAGCGGCCGCTGAATGATCAGCAACGCGAATTGCTTCGGCAATGGATTGCGGAGGGGGCTGTGTACACCGAACACTGGGCGTTTACTCCGCCGGTCCAGCCACCGCTTCCCGATCTGACTTGGCCCCATGCGACAGGGCCCCATGCGACAGGGGCCGATGCCACAACACGCGAATCCGAGCAAGTCGATCCGACACACTCCAAGATTGAATCCGCAAATAACAAGATTCCCCGCGAGGGTCATCCGATCGATCGCCTGGTACTCAAGCAGCTTCTGAAACAGGGTTGGGAGCCTAATCCACCGGCGCCGGCTTCGCAGTTGGTTCGGCGGTTGTATTTGGACCTGATCGGACTACCGCCATCTCCGGCCGAGGTGCAACGATATTTGGAAGTGGGCCATGAACAAACCGTCGAGGAGTTACTGGCCCGCCCGCAGTACGGCGAAAAGTGGGCGCGGCTGTGGTTGGACGCCGCGCGATACTCGGACACCAACGGCTACGAAAAAGACATGCGCCGGGAACAATGGATTTGGCGCGATTGGGTCATTCGTTCCTTCAATCAGGACCAGCCCTACGACGAGTTTATTGTGGAACAAATCGCTGGCGATTTGTTGCCTAATGCCAGCCAAGACCAAATCGTGGCCACCGGTTTTTTGCGCAATAGCATGCTGAACGAAGAAGGTGCGATTGTCCCGGAGGAATTCCGCATGGTCGAGATGTTCGATCGGGTCGATTGTCTCGGCAAGGCCGTGTTGGGCCTGACGACCCAATGCGCTCAATGCCATTCTCACAAGTTCGATCCGCTCACACATAACGAGTACTACGGCCTGTTTGCGTATCTGAACAATAGTTACGAAGCTCAATCTTGGATCTACTCCGAAGACCAGCTACAGCAGCGGCAGGAAGTGCTGCGAGTGATTGGTGAGGAAGAGGGCCGCTTGCGATCGAGCCGGCCATCTTGGCTCACCGACTTGCAGTCCTGGGCGGGGGACGTGCGAGCAAAACTTGGCCAATGGCAACCGGTTCGCATGGACGATATGGGGAGCCTCAGCGGTTTGAACCATCCGGTGCAATTGCCCGATCATTCGATCCTGATGCTCGGCCACACGAGTGGCGACGTTTATTTCTTGGCCACGCCGGATTTGCAAGGGATCACGGGTTTGCAACTGGAAGTATTGACCCACGGTGATTTGCCTTTCCGGGGCCCTGGGCGAAGCGAACTTGGCACTTGGGGGATCTTGGAACTGGAATTTTGGACCAAACAAGGTGAGCAAGAATGGCAGAAAGAATCGCTGGTCCACGCGAGTGCGGATTGGTCCGAACCGGAACAAAGCCATCAAGAAGGCAAGCAAAAGAGCGGGCCGGTCGCGTTTCTAATCGATGGCAATGATGCGCAGTGGTGGCAAGCGGATCGCGGGATCGGACGGCGAAACCAAGGTTCCGTCGCGGTCGTGCAATTTGCTCAACCATTAAGTTATCCTGCCGGCACACAAACCAAAATCGTCCTGCGCATGAACAACATGGTTGGTTGCTGCCGCGTCAGTTTGACAAGCGACGCGAATCCCGCGACACCAGCGGTCGCCCTTCACGCGCAGCAAGTGGTTAGGCAATGGGAGCCCGCCGCGGCCCCCTGGGAAACCCTGAGCCCCGCGCAACAAGACACGTTGTTTACGGCTTGGCGCCAGTCGCAAATGGAACTAGCAGAGTTCAATCGGCGAATTGACGAACATTGGGCCCGATTTCCCGTCGCGCAAACGTCGGTGTTTCACTTGTTAGAACGACCAACCGAAACCGCTCGTCGTACGTATCATTTGGAGCGCGGGCAATGGAACTCGCCGACCACGCCCATTGCTCCGCATACGCCTGCGTTTTTGCCGCCTCTTTCGCCGGTCGCGACCGAGCCACCGCGACTCCAGTTTGCCCGGTGGTTGGTCGACCGACAGTCGCCATTGGCGGCCCGAGTCGCGGTCAATCGAATCTGGCAAGCTCTCTATGGGCAAGGAATTGTGACAACCCCCGAAGACTTTGGCACGCGCGCGGCGGTGCCTGAACATTTGGAGTTGTTGGATTGGCTGGCCGTGGAGTTCATGAATCGAGGCTGGAGTCGAAAAGAGATTCTGCGACTGATTGTGACGAGTCAAACTTATCGACAAGATTCGCGATGCACGACGGAGGTGGTTCAGCGGGACCCGACCAATCGGTGGTTGGCCCGAGGCCCTCGGTTTCGAGCCGATGCCGAGGTTGTGAGAGATATTGCTTTGGCAACTTCGGGATTGTTGTCTTTGAAGATGGGCGGTCCGGGCGTGATCCCGCCCGTGCCGCAAAATGTCTTGGACTACAACTACGTTTACCCTGGTTATTGGACAGCAGCGACCGGTGAGGATCGTTATCGACGAACGATTTACGGTTTCCGCAAACGCTCGATGCCCGACCCGGTCACGAGCAACTTCGATGCACCGAACGGAGACACGGCTTGCGTGCAACGCGTGCGTTCCAACACGCCGTTGGCGGCGCTGACCGGACTAAACGAGACCATCTTTACCGAAGCGGCGCGTGGTCTTGGATTACGGATCTTGCGCGAAGGGGGAGCCACCGACGAATTGCGCGCGACCTATGGATTTGCGCTGTGCACGTCACGTTCGCCAAGTCCCGACGAAATGTCGGCCTTGATGAGTTTGGTTCAACAACAACGACAACGATTGGCGGAGGGATGGTTGGACCCCAAACCCATCAGCACCGGCGAGAACCGCTTGCCGGACCTTCCTGCAGGTTGCACGCCGCAGGATGTGGCCGCGTGGTCGTTGATTGCTCGCGTGTTATTGAACTTGGACGAAACCATTTCGAAAAACTAGTGCTTTGTCACATCCAAAACTTAGGGTCTGCAAAGGTGTCAGGTCTGGTAAAGGTGTCAGGAGTCCATTGTGCGAAGCACCCGGTGGGCCGTACCGGCAATGAATTCCAGACACCGTTACCAGACCCGACCCAAAATTTAGACGTTGACAAAGCACTAGAAGTGAATCGCCGTCAGTGATACGCCACACAGTCGCTGGCACAAAGTGTCCACTTTTGCAAACGCCGCCGGAGTGTTTGCCTCCAAGTGGACGGTGAGATGCGTGTGGGTGTACGCTTGTTGGGGCGCGAGTGCCAAGGCGGGGCTCAGGGACTCGAGTTCGAAGAACCCACCCAGCTTGCCACCAGATTCGTTGGGGCCGTCGTTGTAGCCGTTGATGACATCTCCACGATATTCGTCATCCACGACGCGCCATAGATTGTTGACGTAGGCGATGCGGTCGGACGATTGCACCAAACCGTCGGCGCGTCTGCCGGTACGGGTGTCGAACTCGGGCGACATCGTCGGCAATTTGTATTGAACCAATGTAAACACTTGTCGCTGTTGGTCCCATGCGGCGAGAAACGGTTTCGCGCGCGGATGGGTCAATCCCAATTTGCTGCGAAACTCGCCGTCACCGCGGAGCAGGATCACGTGCTGCTCTTGATCGACCCGCAAGCGATCCGGTCCCAACACACCAAAATAATCGGCGTTGACAATGGGTTCGGCCGCAGCGACACCGCAATGCTGGTAAGGCACAATCAGTGTTGCTTGTGGGGACGGGGCATTCATCCCCAAGACCCAAATCGACATCAGCCCGGTTTCTGGTTGCCAGGCGACCCCGCCAAGGTTGCGCAGGGTGTTTTCGCTTTGATGAGCAACCAGGGGGACGCCGTCCAGACACGTTGCTTCACCATCGATGGCCGTAGCGACTTCCGTTGCGTCAAGCAATTGAACGCGTCGTTCGAAGCCAAGTTGAAACTCCGTTCCGGCGCGGTTTTGCAGGCTGGCTTGATGAGCGAAAACGGCGAACCGTGGCCCGACTTCAATCACTTGAAACGGATCCGTGTCGATGCATGTTGGCACTCGCCATGTCGCAAAGTCCAACGGGTCACTGAGCTTCGCGGGCGGGAAGAAGATGGAAAACCGCCCTCCTTCGGGCGCCAGCCAGAATCGCTCCTCGCCGCCGTACAGATTGATTTGCGGAACAACTTTTCCCTGGCGAATCAAGTCGTAATTGATCCAGCCAAAGCTGTGATCGGCTGCTCCCCCGGCAGTGGAGGTCATCACGCGGCCTTGATAAGCCGGCGCTAGTAGCAACGCTGCTTGTCCTGGCTCGCCCAAGACGATTGTGTCGGTATGTTGCTGCAGAAACGCGAGGTCATTAGAGAAGTTCTTGATCATGGTTTCACCACGGCATCCAAGGAAACTTTTTGGCCACGGTCATCCACTCGGACCATGGTCACGATGGTCGAGAACACCACTTCCGCGTTCTCTACTTCTTCCGGCGAATTGCGGAAGACTTCAACTTTGAACTGAACACTGGTGTTGCCCTGTCGTTGAAGGAGGCATTCGAATCGCAGGATGGATCCTTGGCGGATGCTCTTCTTGAACTGCACGTTGTCGATGGCGACTGTTACGAAATGCATGCCCGGGTAGTGGAGCGTCGCGGCAATCCACGCAACTTCATCGACCCATTTCAGCAGATTTCCGCCGAACAAAAAACCGTAATGATTCAGATCGCCCGGCATGACCAACTTGTAAGTTTGCATTTCTATTCCTAGTCGTGATTCCAAAAGGGGTTTGTCCCTGTCCGTTCGTGTCTTTTTTGTTCGTGATGGTGCCTGGCCTCCAAAGGGTCGCCCTCCTTTTTAGGAGAAAAACGAGGCTTCGGAATGCACCGCCCCGACATTCGGCATGGTCTGGTTGCCTGCGGTCACCGGTACTTGGCAACGGCCGCGACCTTCATTTCTACCATTGCTGCAACACGCAACGTGCGGCATTGTAGCCGGGGATGCCGCTAACCGCGCCGCCACGGGCGGCCGACGAACCGGCTCGATAGATTCCCGTGTACTCGGTCTCCACACCCCACTGTCCCACCTGCCCAGCATCGTCCGTGAAAAACCAACTGAGCGTGTTGTGAAAGATGTTCCCGAGGTCCAAGTCAACGTCCCGCTCCAGGTCTTGTGGTGTTTTTAGTTCGACGCACGGTTGTCCATTGCGGTCCAGCGCCAAACAGTCCCGGAACGACTCGCGACACATCTTGTCCAAAGCGTCCAAGTACAGTTCGCGAACTTGCGTTTTCCTCGCATCGTGATCCTCGCGAAACAGACGGTACGGCATATCCAAACCGAACAACGTCAGCGTGTGGTAACCTTGCGCCAACAGTTCTGGCGACAAGATGGAGCCGTCGGTCAATGTATGGCAATAGACTTCACAAGGAGGCGGGATTGGCATTTGTCCTCGGCTGGCAATGGTATACGACTGAGCCATCTGCTGGTAACCTTCATCCAAATGCAGTGACCCGCAAAAAGCTTGTTCGGGACTCACGCCGGCAGCTTTAATCTGTGGCAAACGGCGCAGCAACATGTTCATCTTGATCACCGATCCTTCGTCGGTTGGCTGCGGCTCGAAGGGCTCGTCCAATAGTTTCGCAAAGGTGCGCGGCCCGGCATTGATCAGGACTCGCTTGGCTCGAACGGTGTACGACTTGTCTTGATAATCGAAACTGACTTCGTGAGTCTTCGCTCCCCGTTGTACCGAATGGGCGGGGGCATTGACCAAACAGCGAACGCCTAAGGCCAAGCAGCGATTCGTCAACGCTTCCACCATGGCTTGCATGCCACCGACGGGAACTCGCCACTCGCCGGTCCCACCGCCAATCACATGATAGAGAAAGCAGCGATTTTGCAGCAAGGTTGGGTCGTGCGGATGTGTAAAGACGCCAATTTTTCCATCGGTCAATAGCAGGCCGCGAAGAACATCGTCCTGGACCAACTCTTCCAAGACACACCCGAGCGGTTGTTCGACAAATGCTTCCCAAGCTCGCTTTTGTTCTGCGGTCCGGAGTTGTTGGCGAAACCAGTCCCGATGTTGTAACGGCTGTAGCAAAGTGGGCCACGCCAATTCCGCGATGGCCGACTCCAACTGCAGCAGTTTTTGATAACCCTGCCACGCAGAATCATCGCCACTCCGTTCACGCAAGGACTGTCGCGATTTCTCAGGTGAGTCATTCCATAACAGCAGGCCGCGATCCTCTCCCGTTGGCGATGTCCACGGAGTAAAAGACGCCACTTGGCGCCGGCGGGTCGTGAAATCAAGTGACAAGTCCGTCATGATCTGTTGTGGTAACAGCGAGATCAAATACGCGTAGCGTGATAGACGCGCGTCGTAGTCCGGAAAGACGCGTTGTGAGGTGGTCGCACCGCCGAGATATTCATTTTTCTCGAGGACCAGAACAGAGCGTCCCGCTTGTGCCAAATAACCGGCAGCCACCAAGGCATTGTGACCACTTCCGACAATCACCACATCCCAATCTGTTGGGCTGAGTTGGTTCCCGTTGGGCAGCCATGCGGTCGTGGTGTTCATGCCAATCCCTTTATCGATAAACGTAGTAAAGCCAAGTTAGCAACGCGGCCAACGTCACGATCGACATGCCAAAGGTCAGGCGGCCATACCAATTCACGGTTTCCGGTTGGTCTCGCAAAACCATTTTTTGACCGCCGTATTTGATCGTCGTCAATCCCGCGCGAACCGTTACGCGAATCTCGGCGGTGGTGTTGGACTCCAACAACCATGGACAAACGGGCGGGACCGTCCAATCGGGAAGCGGGAACGAGTCGATCTCCGTTGCGGGAGGCTCTGCTGGGACTAGAGCGGGCTCGGTCGATGGCTCGGGAGACACCGCGGGCAGAATCGCCGGCGT
>JAEUIP010000143.1 GCA_016795075.1 Planctomycetaceae bacterium
GTAATCTTCTTTTTCGACCGCTTCATTCATTTGACGGCGGAGTTGGATCAGTTGCATTTGAGCTTCGCTGCTGATCGAACTGTGTTTCGGAGTCTTGCCTTTGTGTTCGGTCACGCCGTGAATGTTAACAATCAGAGGTTCCAACTCTTCGTGGAAAAACGTGTAATCGTGCGGACATCCCAAACGCCCTTGTTTGCGAAACTCGAAGAAAGAAATACCGCAGATCGGACATACTCGTTGATCCAACGCCGCCAATTGCTCGGCAGTCTGACCGACTTTGAGCTGTTTGCTCAACATGCCCATCAAGGAAGAGGTTTCAACCTTCTTGGTCTGTTGTGGTTCCAAATAATCTTTGGCACAGATCGGGCACAGATGGACCGAAGACACGGTCTCGCCGGTCAAATCCGTAATGTGAAACGCAGCCTGTTTATCGCAACGTTGACACTTCATTCCCACGTTCCTGGTTCAGACCCCACCGGGGCTCGCGTGTTGGGCCTCTCCCAGAATCATAGCCGTTTGCGCTGAAACAACAATGCCGCTAGCGAACACCCACGTCAATCCGCAGAGTTCCCAACAAATGCAACAGGACACACCGACATCTCTTGAGTGCATCCGGCTTCCCGGTTATTCTCATCCGCGTGTCGTTCCTTGGCGAGGAGTTAAGCTTGACGATCAGCGTTTTCGACCTATACACGATCGGCATCGGACCATCGAGTTCCCATAGTGTGGGTCCGATGCGGGCGGCAAATCACTTTGCCCGGTCGTTGGCATCCGCCGAGCCAGACCCAAACGCCGCGGATTGTCGCCGACCGTGGGAACGCACCAAACGTATCGAAGTGAATTTGTACGGTTCGTTGGCGTTGACCGGAATTGGACACGGAACCGACAAATCGATTCTGATGGGACTATTGGGCTTTCAACCGGAAACCGTCGAGCCGGACCACGTCGAGTCCCTGTTTGACGGTATTCGACGATCCGGGCAACTGGCGATTCTAAACGAAAAGTCCATCGCGTTTTCTTATGACGACGACCTCCGTTTCCTCCGCAAAGTCACCCTGCCCGAACATCCCAACGGCATGCAACTGACAGCGTTGGACGACGTCGGAACGGTGCTTGCGCAAGAAACCTACTTCTCCATCGGTGGCGGATTTATTTTGACAAGGGCCGAGGCATTGGCAGGTGGCACCGGCCGAAGTGCCGACGGCTTGCCGTATTTGTTCCAACACGGCGCGGATTTACTGCGACTTAGCCGCGAACATCGGTTGCCGTTTAGCCAACTGGTTTTGGAGAACGAAAAAATTTGGCTACCCGAGTCCGAAATCCGCGCTCGCTTGTTGCGGATCTGGGAAGCGATGCAAGGATGTGTTCAACGCGGTTGCGAGCGTGAGGGTATTTTGCCAGGCGGACTCAAAGTCCGACGCCGCGCCGCAGCGCTGTATCGCAGCCTGACGGCTGCCGAGCAACGTGACGCCGCCGATCCACTTAACGTGATGGATTGGGTGAATTTGTATGCCTTGGCCGTGAACGAAGAAAACGCCGCCGGAGGCCGCGTTGTCACGGCGCCCACCAACGGGGCGGCTGGGATCTTGCCCGCCGTTCTCCATTATTATGCTCGGTTTGTTCCGGGAGCCAACGACGAAGGCGTCATCCGTTTCTTGCTCACGGCCGCGGCGATCGGCATGCTTTACAAGAAAAATGCCTCCATTTCCGGCGCGGAGGTTGGCTGCCAAGGCGAAGTGGGCGTCGCTTGTTCCATGGCCGCGGGAGGTTTGACCGAAGTGCTGGGGGGAACTCCCGAACAAGTCGAACAGGCTGCCGAAATTGGCATGGAGCACAACTTGGGACTTACCTGTGATCCCATTGGGGGGTTGGTCCAAGTCCCCTGTATCGAGCGCAATGCGATGGGCGCTGTCAAAGCCATCAACGCCGCGCGCATGGCGCTCCGCGGTGATGGCTCCCATCACGTATCGCTGGATAAAGTAATCGCAACCATGCGGCGCACCGGTATGGATATGAATCGCAAGTACAAAGAGACTTCGCAAGGTGGCTTGGCCGTCAATCTACCGGAATGTTAGGCTTAGCCCCGGGGAAGGCAGGCAAGATCCCTGACAATAAGATGCGACCGGAAAGGGTCAGCCCCCTGGTAGGACAGACCCACGGTAGGACAAAGCCTAGATGACTCAAACGAACCGGGACGACCGATCACGAAACTTTCAACGAACACCCGTTCCATGGTTGGAAGAGCGGTTCCTATGCTTGCTGGGTCGGTTGGGCGGATTGGCCAAACGGGACGCGAAAGCCTGGGTCTCGCAGTTTGGTGGGCACGTTTTGCCGTTGAACGATCCTCGGGTGACAGACATCGTGGTCGGCGACGATTCGTTCCCCTTCAATCTCCGTGAATTGGACGACGACATCGTGGTGCGGATTGAACAGGGACACATTCGGTTGTGGGAAGAGACCGAATTCTGGCGACAGTGTGGCCTGTTCGAGGAGCCACTCGACGCGGCCCAGCTGTATACCCCTGCGATGTTGGCGGACCTACTCAAAATTCCCGTCCGCACGATTCGTCGTTGGCATCGCTTGGGCTTGCTCCATCCCATCAAAGAAGTTTGTCGCCTACCCTATTTCGATTTCCAGGAATTGGCAGCCGCACGACGCTTGGCTTCATGGCTGCAAGCGAGTTCGGCCGAACAGGTCGAGCAACAATTGGTGAAGCTCATTCGAGTCTTGCCGGGCGCGCGGCGACCATTGTCGCAATTGCCTATTATCGTTCAAGGTAAAGAGGTTTTGTTGCGGCAAATGTCCGGCTTGGTTGATCCCAACGGCCAACTGCGATTTGATTTTGAACAATGGGGCGATCAGGAAGAACTGCCTGCTGCCCGCATCCTCGCGCTTAGCGATCATGTCGCTGAAACCGGAACACCGGCAGCTCGCTTGGCCGTCGCCGATTGGTCGGACTTTCATCCACGAAGCCCGGAGGAATGCCTCCAACAGGCAATCGAGTTTGAAGACGCCCAGGACTGGCAGTCGGCACTAAATGTTTATCGTTGCATGCAGTTGGCGTTTGGACCTTCGGCCGATGTTTGCTTTCAAATCGGCGAACTCTTGTACCGCATCGGCGAGTTATCCGCAGCGCGTGAGCGGTATTCGATGGCCGTGGAATTGGACACCGAGTTTTTGGAAGCTCGCGCGAACTTGGGTTGCGTCTTGCTCGAGCTGCAGCAATGGGATTTGGCATTGGCGGCCTTCGAAGGGGCTTTGGATTTGCATCCCGACTATGTGGACGTTTTATTTCACGCCGCCGCTGCTTGTGAAAAATTAGGCCGTTTGGCCGAAGCTCATGACTACTGGGAACGGTTCGTGCGTCTGGCGCCGAACAGTCCCTGGGCTCAATACGCGCGCGCCAAGTTATCCAATCCACCTCCAGGACCTCGCCATTGACCTCGACCACTTCGCCCCCAGCCTCCGACACCGGCACGACCATCGACATCGGCACTTTGGCCTGTGAACTGGCCACGTTGGCTCCCCCGCAAGCTGTAGAACGCTTGCAGGAAGTTCCCGTCGCCGTTCGAGCCCAAGTGCTCGTCGCCCTCAGTCCGGCAATTTCGGAAGAGATTTTGCTGGCGATGTCCGATGAGACGCGCGCGGACGTCTTTGCAGCATTTCCTCAAGCGACTCGCGCGCAATGGACGGCCAACCTCGCGTACCATGAAGATTCGATCGGTCGCTTGATGGAACCGGCGCACGTGGTGTTTCGACCCGACTTGACGGTGGCCGAAGCCGTGGAACGAATTCGCAAACTTTCTCGGAGCATCCTCGTCACCTACGGCTTTATCGTCGACCCACACAATCACTTGACCGGCGTCGTGGCCATGCGTGATCTATTGTTGGCGACCCCGCAACAAACCATGCAAGAGATCATGATCGCGCGCCCATTCTTCCTCAATGATCAACAAACGCTATTGGAAGCGATGCGTTTGGTCGTGAACAAACATTTTCCGGTCTACCCCGTTTGCAACTCGGAAGGCCGATTGGTCGGAACCGTTCGCGGCCGAACGTTGTTCGAAGAACATGCCTTCGAGATCAGCGCTCAAATGGGAACGATGGTCGGTGTCGAGAAGGAAGAACGATTGTCGACGCCGTTGGCGACCAGCTTTCGCTTCCGGCACCCCTGGTTGCAGATCAATCTGTTGACCGCGTTTGTGGCAGCGGCAGTCGTTGGTTTCTTTCAATCGACGATCGACAAAATGGTCGTGTTGGCGGTCTTTCTACCGGTGCTCTCAGGACAGTCCGGCAATACGGGTTGTCAATCCTTGGCGGTAACGTTGCGTGGTCTGACGCTAGGCGATCTACAGCCAGGTCGTGAGAAATTCTTGGTGTTTAAAGAAGGCTTGTTGGGACTCTTTAATGGGATTTTGGTCGGGCTAAGCGCAGCGGTCGGGATGATGGTCTACGCCTGGTCCCAAGGTAATCCCGCCTACTTGCAACTGGGGGCGATTGTCTGGGTCGCCATGATTGGCAGTTGCATTGTCAGCGGAATCGCCGGAGCGACGATCCCACTGTTCTTTCGCAAGATCGGAGCGGACCCCGCCACCGCTTCCAGTATCTTCCTAACGACGGCGACCGACGTCGTCAGCATGGGGCTATTCTTAGGCCTCGCCTGGTTGATCTTCTGGTAAGAAGGGTCTGTCGAATCGGAATTTTGAAAGGCGTCTGAAGGACGCCTTTCTCTCAGATAATCTTCCGCGAAAGCGGGGCAGGGTGCCCGACCAACCCCGAAACCCCTACCCCCACTCTCATTCCTCGTCGTCTTCCAATACCGGAGGGGCGCCGGGCTCGGGCAGAACGACATGCGCGATCTTGCCATTCTTTTGAATCTCGTTTCCGCGACCGCCCCGCGAGGTCACGCGATATTTAGCCGTCGAGATGGTCTTCTTCGCGCCACGATTGGTGACCACCACCATCAGGTCCCGATCCCCGGTACTGGGTTTGAACCCCAACAAGGCATCCCCCTTCGCGACTTTGATTAGCAAGACGCCCTTTCCGGGTCCGGACAAATAGTTGACCTCTTCGGTGGGACAGATCATGGCCCGGCAATTGGACGTAATCGCCAAGATGGTTTCCGAACCCGCAATCGCAAAAACGTTCACGACTTCGCTGCCGGTCGCCACGCGACAATATCGCCGTCCGCTGCGAGTCGAAGGTTCGGCAAAGGTTGCCAACCCAAACCGCATGGCATAGCCATTGGTCGTCGCAGCCAAGCCGTGAATCGGCGGACACAGGTCGGGCTTCTTCGGATTCTCGGCGATGTCGCCGATCACCCGTTCATCAAACGACATGCAAGCGATGATTTTCTCGCCGTCTTTCAACTTGAAGAGCTTCTGGATCGGCTCGCCGTACCCCGTCGACGGTGGAACATCGACCATTCGCGATGAATAACAAACACCCAATGACGAAAAAAAGCCCACCACACTGCGAGTCGATCCGGCGACGCAGGCCAACACGCGATCTCCTTCGCGGAGACGGCTTTTGCTCGGGTCCGTGATCTGCTTTTGTCGCTTCACCCAGCCATCGGTCGTAATCAGAATCGCGCAGTCTTCGGCAACAATAAAGTCATCGGCGGTGAATTCGGGTTCATCGACCACCGTCAACATTTGCGTACGACGTTTGGCTTCGGTGGCCGAGGCATAGGTTTCCAAGAGGCTTTCAATTTCTTGGCGCACGATGCCCCAACGTCCTGACGCATTGGTGTCCTTGGTGTCTTCCTGCAACAACTTGCGAATCGCTCGAGCCCGTTTGCGTTTCTCGTCGACTTCTTCGCGGATCAAGTTGATTTCCAATCGAGCCAAACGGTAGAGTTTCAACTCCAAGATCGCGTCCGTTTGTTCGGCATCCAAGCCGCCTTTGTCCATTGGGAAACGGGCCATGATTTTTTGAGCCGCGTCCGCTTTGCCTTCGGACTTGCGAATGATGCGAATGATTTCATCCAACGCATCAAAAACCACCAAAAAGCCTTCGAGAATGTGCAGACGCCGTTCCAGGGCGGCCAGCTCGTTCTCGAGTCGCTTGGTGACCACGTCCAACCGAAAATGCAAGAAGTGCCACAAGATCTCCTTGAGCCCCAATCGCTCCGGTGTCCCGACGGCAGGATTTTCCGTCGGCACGAGGCAGGTCATATTGACCCCAAAGTTCGTCTGCAGCGCCGTGTTCTTGTACAGATACGCGAGAACTTTCGCTTCGTCGGCATCTTTTTTTAGCGTCAGGTCGATCCGAATATCATCGGTGGATAGGTCGCGGACGTCTTGGATCAACGGCATCTTGCCAGAGAAGATAATCTCGCCAATTCGTTCGACCAACATAGTCTTATTGACGCCGTAGGGGATCGAAGTAATTTGCAAGACCTTGTTCGCTTTGGTTTCCGGGGCAGCGACGATGGTGCCGCGAATCTTGAGGGTGCCGTGACCCGTGCGATAAATTTCGCGCAGCTCTTCTTTCGTATTGATGACTTGACCGCCGGTTGGAAAGTCCGGACCTTGTACCGCGTCATTCGCGACCAATTGGTAGTCTTTAACTTCCGGGTCTTTGAGCAACTTCAACAAGGCCCGACACAACTCTCCCAAATTGTGAGGTGGAATGTTGGTCGCCATACCGACGGCGATGCCGGTGGTCCCGTTGAGCAACAAGTTTGGCAAGCGACTGGGGAGCACAACGGGCTCCTGACGCGTCCCGTCGTAGTTGGGTTTGAAGTGAACGGTCACCGTTTTTAGATCCGTCAGGATCTCGCCGGCGATTGCAGACAAGCGACATTCGGTATACCGCATGGCCGCCGCATTGTCCCCATCGATGGAACCAAAGTTCCCGCTGCCGTCGACCAGTGGCATTCGCAACGAGAACGGCTGGGCCATGCGGACCAAGGCCTCGTAGATCGAACTGTCGCCGTGCGGGTGGTAATTACCCATGACCTCACCGACGATCTTGGCACACTTCCGTGGCTTGGTCGTGTGGTAGAGGCTTTGCTGATCCATCGTGTACAGAATTCGCCGCTGGACGGGCTTTAGTCCGTCGCGGACGTCGGGCAACGCCCGGCTGGTGATCACCGACAACGAGTAGTTGAGGTAGCGACTTTGTGCGGCCCCCCGAAGCGTGATCGATTCGATTTGGTCCTCGCTCGGGTCCCATTGGAACTCTGCCTGAGCCCCTTCGGTTGACGATTTTGATTTTCGCGACGAAGAGCGATTTTTGGCCAAAGGGATCCTCCGTAATGGCTGAAGCGGGACGGTTCAAAGCTGGTAAACCAGCCAGTTTGGGCGAATTCTAGCAAAGGGCCCGATTTTGTCACAGTCGGTTTTTTCCGCAGGTATCGATTGCACGAGCGGGGTTCCGCAGGATCGTTGGGATCATCGGTAAAGTGGTCACTTTCCCTCCCGTCAAATTCCGAATCAATCTTACAACCCACGGCGAATTTGGGATGGAGCCCTACGTCGAATCGGAAAAACAGCCTTACAACGGAGTGCTTAGGATGAAGTTCCTTGTCCCCATCGCGGCAATGACCCTGATCGTTTTGGCGATTTGCCCTGCAACCACGCAAGCGCAGCAAATGCTGCAGTCGGCCGACGAACAATCGGCTCATTTGTTCCACAACATGTACACGACCGGCCCCAGCGCGCAAACGGCGGCCATGTACCCAGCCCCGCACCCAACCCCGCGAATCGCTGGTCATGTGTTCAACACGTACCAACCGTTTGCCCCGCACCAAATGATGTACGAACACAATCGCACGTACTACACACCGTACGCGGGATCGTTTTATCAAGACCCCTGCGAAGGCGGCAATTGTGGCGGATACGCTGGTCAAGGCCTCAATGTGACGACGGTCGTTTGGCAACATGGCGGGACTTTCACTCCACCATATCCGTTCGAGTTCCGTACTCGCTTCACCGGCCAACGATTTTTTGGCAACCGCATGGCTCCAACCGCCAGCGCTGGCTGCAATACCTGCAAGTAGTCATCCTCACCCCAAATATTTTTCCGACGGAATTTGATCATGTCCAGAAAACTCATGCTCCTCGCTTTCGCCCTCACCTTGGGGTTCTCGGGTGTTGCGATGGCTCAAGAACCAGCTCAAGATGTCCCCTGTTTCGAACGCGGCGCTTTCCCCAGTCGTCGCAGCACCGTGGTCAATGCCATGCGTGATCAATACCACCCGAACCCGTACTACGCGTATGGTCGCGGAGGCATCACTGCCACACGCGAACATCACTGGAATTACCAACAAGCCCAGTCGTATGCTTGGCACGGCGACTATAGCTATTGGAAGTACGGCACACCCACCGCTTTGGTACTGCCGCCGACCGCCGCGTTTATGAGCGATTACCAATGGGGTGTCGGCAATACGACCAGCACACCGATCCATCACCAATTCCAACACCAATCGCACGGCATGTCCGGTGGCGAAGCCGGTGGTGGTCACTGGACGCCTTACTGGCCGCATCACACTCGGCAATTTGGTCTCTACGGAGTTCGCGCCCCCTGGTAAGCCCGGAGGTGTGTGTTCGCAAGTCCAAAAAAAGATGCTCACGACCGGCAAACCTGCCGGTCGTTTTTTGTTGCCAAGTCGCACGACGTTGTATTTCGTAGTCGCGGTTGCAAATGCCGAACCCGTACCGCCAAGTTAACGACGCGCTGCGTCTCATGATTTAACCGGTTGGCAGAACTTCTCCCTTAGGATGGCCAGCGCCACGGTTTGGCGGGCAAATTGAAAAAAGGCCATTCTTTGTCACAGCCCTGGGGCTCGTGGGTATTGGGTGCGAAGCCAGGAAACTTCGATCAAATAACTCCCAGCCGACGAGATCAAGCCATGAGCCAAAACTGCCCCAAATGCCAGACGCCCAATCCGCCCCATGCTCAATTTTGCCACAACTGCGGAACCCGGTTCGGCGGAGCAACCGTCTTTGCCGGCCCAGTTCCCCATCACCCACAAGTCGCCGCCGTTGGCGTCGGCCCCGTTGGAGCTCCTCCAACCAACGGACCGTTTATCGGTCAGCCTCAAAACGTACCGACCGTTGGCATGACGACCGCCCAACCCGGAGCCAGTAAGCTCGCCGTTGCGAGCTTGATTCTGGCGATCTTGGCGTTGTTTTGCTTCGGGCCTTTAACGGGCATCCCAGCCGCCATCTTGGGCTGGATGGAACTGACCGCCATCAAACAGGGTCGTTCGGATCAATCCAATGCCTGGATGGCGCACGTTGGCCTGTGGGGTGGGATCGTCTTGAGTATCCTTACCAGTGGCTTCTTCTTCCTCATGCTGATCCTATCGGCAGCAAGTGCTGGGATGAACGATCCGTACATGTCGCCCTACGGTGGGTATTAGTCAACAGTGGAACTCGTTTACCAATCTCTTGGTTCTCACTGGGAAAGGATTTCGATCATGTCAGCCCCGCAAATGATCTTGTGTTGCTCGAATGGCCACGTCCAGCCAATGCCAAATTCGAAATTCTGCATTTATTGTGGCGAACCCACGCAACTGCAGTCCCTGGGTCCGGTGGATTCGCCGAACTCGGGCGCATACACTCCCCCTGCGATGGCGCCAGCTGCAGCCGTGCCAGTTCAACCGATGGTCATGACGCCAACCATGGCGGTGCCCGTTCACGGGCCAAGAATCGCCGCCAAATCGTCACATCCAGGATACTGTAGTACCTGCGGCGGGGACGGGTCCGGCCTGGCGGCCAATCGAGTCGTTTGTCCGGAATGTCGCTGGTTGCGCCCGCTCGTGCCTGGTTACCAAGTCGATGCATCGGCATTTGCATGGGCGGGGGATGCCAAAGCGATGGCCACGTTACGCTCCATCAAGGTTCTGACCGCGGCGGCCGCCGCTGTCTCCGAGAAAGTTGGGCGACGCTGGATTGAAGTGACGTTCAACGGGATTCGCCTGAGTGAAAAACAACTGCCCCAGATTTATTCGCAAGCCGTTCGCGCGGCTCGCGTTCTCGGGATGCCGCATATGCCCGACCTTTATCTCTCGGGTGAACGGCCTTGGGATATGCTGACCTTCGGCACCGACCGGGATAGCTTCATCGTTATCGGGTCGGCCATCGCCGCCAACTTCAATGGCCCCGACATGTACTTCCTGTTGGCCCGACAGTTGGGTCATTGCAAAGCAGGACACTCGCTCTGGAAAACGGTGATTCGTTTCTTGCTGGGCGACCAAGGACCACAGAAGGGTGTGTTGGCCGGCGGAGTCCTCAACACGATGCTGAATCCAACCGCTCTGCTAAGCGGGGCCATCGAAATGCCACTGTTGGGTTGGGCCCGACAAGCTGAAATCACGGCCGACCGCGCCGGACTGTTGGCCGTCGGCAACGAGGAAGTCGCTCGACGAGTGTTGATGTCCTGGTCACTGAAGTCGTCGCACTTGTACCAACAACTTAATATGAATGCCTGGGTCGAACAACAATCTTTGGAAGAAGATCAAACCTTACGCCTGTCGGAACTACTAACCACCGCCACGCCCTATTTGGGGCCACGCTTGAAACTGTTACAGCAATACGCTGGTAGCCCAGAATTGAAGAGTTACCTCCGAATCATTGGGGATTCGATTCGCAAGAATCAACCGGTAGCAAAGCCACAGCCCACACTACCAACTGCCTCGGCGCGGCCGATTTCCAGGGCCCTACCCACCGCGGCGAATCCATCGTCAACCGTTGCGACAAACGCGCCGGTCACGTCAACGAACGGTGGCTCAACCGGAGGCGTGTCACCGGCAACAGCGGATGTAAAAAATCCCAAATTGCCCGTCACAACTTTAAAGATCAAGTGTACTGCTTGTGGATCGAAGCTAAGTATCCCAGCAAACGCTTTGAACCAAGTCGATCGACGTCCGATACGTTGCCCCAACGCGGCTTGTGGCGCGATCACCTTGCTCGAAAAACGAGTCCAATCAACCTCACTCCCTGCCCCTGAAACAAAACGACAATTGGAGACGATGACCCATGGCGACTGAAGACAAGCTGACGATGACCCAAACCAATCCCGATGGTTCCCAGTCCATCTTGGAAATTACCTCCAAGACGCTAAGTCCCGAAGAAGTGAATGCCGATCCGAGTCTATTCGAAATGATCATCGACGCTATCTTCGATTCCGGCGACGACGAACATGAGACGTATTTGGTACCCGAAGGTTATATGGAAACGGCCACTCCGTTCGAATCGTCCGAGAGCTTCGGTGGTCCCGCTTGGGATTCCGCAACGACTCCCGATTTCGGTGCGACGATGCCCTCCGATGCGGCGATCTCGCCTTTGGGGATGAACGAAATGGGAACCATGCCAAGTTGGTCGCCCGAAGCAACGACCGCTTTTACTCCGGCAACCGAATTGGAGTCGACCTGGGCAACGGAAGCGAGCGACCTGACCTCGACGGAACCACAAGAAGATCACGCCCAAGCCGCTCGAGACGCACAAGCTGCCGCTGACGAATTCATTAACAACGGTGACTATCTCGCCGCACAAGAAGCTCGCGAGCAAGCAGAATCAGCCGCGGATTTGGCCGGTGATCATAGCATGCTGAGTTTGTACGATTCGCAAGACTTGGAGTTTGCCGCAGAGAAACAGGACCTGGCCGATCACTATCGCCAAGAACAAACGGACCTAATCGCCCAAGGCGACTATGAAGGTGCCCGTGAGGCCGCGTTGCAAAGCGGTTATGCGACTGGCGATGCCGATTCCTTGGCCGGTGGTTCGGACCATACCGGACAAGCCGATCGCGATGTGCAAAGTTTGGATTGGTCGGTCTGGAACGAGAAGAACGCCGACGCCAATGTCTTCAACGCCGAGCAAGCCGCTGCGGATGGAAACTTCGAACAAGCCGAGATGTATGCCGACCAAGCCGGTTGGCAACAAGCGACCGCGGATCAATATGCGGATCAAGCCAACCCAGATAGCCTGCAGTGGAACTACGATCCTTCGGCGACCGTGGATTCCGGGGGAAGCTACGATGCCTTGAACTCGATCGATACCGGTTTTACACCCACAACCGACTACGGCAGCGGAACGGACTACAGCAGCGGAACCGACGACATGACCGTCTAAACGGCACAGGCCGCAGCAATGCGGCCCCGCCTGCTTCATCAACCACGAACGCTCCGCGGACTCGGCCTGCGGCGCGTTCCCAAAATGCACAATAGGTGCCACCCACCTATTGACTCTGTTCTTTGTTTGGTTAGAATTTGGTCTGGGCGCAATTTTTGGAGGTGGCGGTGATGGGACGTGGCTTGCGATCGGAAATTTTCTCGGCATCCGAGGTGTGTATTTGCCACTGCGTCCAAAGGTGCGTACGCAAAGCGTTCCTGGCTGGTGTCGATTTGACAACTGGGAAGGACTACTCGTACCGCAAAGAGTGGATCCGAAGGCGACTCGAGGCGCTCGCATCAACTTGGAGCGTGGATGTACTTACCTATGCCATCATGAGCAATCACATACACGTGATCTTGAGGAATCGACCCGACGTCGTGGCCACCTGGTCGGACCAAGAGGCGGCAACCCGATGGCTCAAGGTGTTCCCAGGTCGCCGAATCGAAGAGCAGTTGGCTGCTCCATCTGAGTCCGATGTCAAAGCCCTGGTTCATGACGCGAATAAGATGAAGGAAATCCGCGAGCGTTTATCGGATATCTCGTGGTTTATGCGGGCGTTGGCCGAGCCGATCGCGCGGATGGCCAACCGGCAAGATGATTGTACCGGCCGATTCTGGGAAGGGCGATTCAAAGCCCAGCGGATCGTCGATGAAACGGGGTTATTGGCCTGTTCGATGTATGTGGATCTGAATCCCATCCGAGCGGCCATGGCCCAGTCCATCGAGCAGGCCACGCATACATCGGCGCATGATCGACTCCAGAGTCAATGTGGCCACGAGATGGACTCGGCCGCGTTTGATCTGGTGGTCTTGCGCCAGCAGGACGCTGGTGATTTTCACAAGAATAAGACCATGGAGCAACAAAAGCAGGAACTGAAGCGGCGGGGCCGGAATCTGAATCGCAAGAACGGTCGACGGATTCGTCGGGACAGTTGGCTAGCCCCTTTGACATTAGCCAAAGATATTTTGTCGAACGATCCTTTGGCCCATCATGATGGCTTGCGTGCCAGTGACCGCGGCTTCTTGCAAATCGACTGGGAGGATTACCTTCGCTTGTTACGTTGGACGGCCAAGGATTCGACCCATGACGCGGATGGCATGGATCACGAAGTCGCTCAGACGGTTCTACGGAAAATCGGGATCGACGGCGACATGTGGCGTGATGTCGTATGGAACTTCCGGAAGTATTTCGGGCAGAGCAGTTGTGCGGGGAGGTCCGAAGCGATGGCCGAACACGCCCATCAAAATGGCAAACGCTGGCACCGCGGTCAGCGGCAACTGCGGTCAAGTCACGCGGTAACTTAGTCATTGAACTGCCGCAAACCAAATTGATCTCTTAAATAACAGGTAAACAATCGCCGAAGGTCCGCATGTTGTCCGCTTCAGCCATTCGAAATTCCACCCAAGTCAACAAATAGTTTGACTGTGTAGGTGTATGGCGACTTTGTTTCGCACGCGTTTCAAACCCAAAATTCCAAGCCTCAACACGACGTGCTTCAGATCAATATCACCCGTTGCGAGGCACTCGTAATTCTAATTAGGTGGGTGGCACCAATATTCTAACACGCACGTTGTCCGCTTCAGCCATTCGAAATTCCACCCAAGTCAACAAATAGCTGGACTGTGTAGGTGTATGGCGAGTTTGTTTCGCACGCGTTTCAAACCCAAAATTCCAAGCCTCAACACGACGTGCTTC
>JAEUIP010000144.1:0-13483 GCA_016795075.1 Planctomycetaceae bacterium
TCGTACCATAAACCGCGATGGGTGTCCTTGATAACAAATTCAGTACCCGGTTGTTTCATCGAAAGCATGACGATCGATTCTCTTTGAATAAAAGAGCCTCGAAGCGGGGCCGATATGAAGGACGAGTTTGCAGATTTGGCAAGTCTGAGCAATCAAACCCATAGGGAATTGCAGGAACCATTTGGTCACTCGCTTCGGACCCCGCCGAGGCTTACCAAATCGTATCACATACACGACCGACTGACAACAATCAAGAACGCGTGACCATCAAGAACACGTTACCCGATCGCAGGCTTGGGCGACTTTTTCCAGTTCAGCAAATTTGAATCACTTCTTCAAATGGGTGTCCAACCATTCAAAGAATACCCGGTACCATAACACGCTATTCTGAGGCTTCATCACCCAGTGTCCCTCTTCGGGGAAATACAAGAATCGCGATGGAACACCTTGAACTTGGGCGGTGGTAAACGCTTCCATGCCTTGACCAATCGGGACCCGAAAGTCTTTCTCGCCATGAATGACCAACAGCGGCGTCTTCCAATTCTTAACGAACCGATTGGGCGAAAACGCTTGGTACTTCGCGGCAAGTTCTGGGCTCTTCCAATAGGGTCCACCCAAATCCCAATTTACAAAGAAAAGTTCTTCCGTCGTGCCGTACATCGACTCCAAATTAAACACTCCGCAGTGAGAAATCATCGCCGCGAACCGATCCCCAGCGTTGCCCATCATCCAGTAAACGGTATACCCCCCGAAGCTGGCGCCGACCGCGCCGACTCGCTTCTTATCGATATAGCTTTCTCCCAGCATCGAATCGGTGGCTGACAACAAATCCCGCATTGGTTGCCCACCCCAGTCCCCGCTAATGTCTTCGTTCCATGCGAGCCCAAACCCTGGCAATCCCCGTCGATTTGGAGCCAAAACAACGTAGTCTTGCGCCGCCATCAAGTGAAAGTTCCAGCGATACGAAAAGAACTGGCTTACTTGACTTTGTGGTCCACCTTGGCAAAAGGTCAACATCGGGTACTTCTTCTCACTTTGCGGGTCAAAGCCCGGTGGGTAGATCACCCAACAGTGGATTTTTTTACCGTCAGTCGAATCGACCCAACGCTCTTGGACCGTTGGTAATTCTAAGTCGGCTAGCAACGCTTCGTTCAACGCAGTCAGCTGTTTCTCCGTACCGTCCTGCAAGTTTAGAATGTACAAATCGGCCGGCACGATCATGTCATTGCGAGCGACCAAAGCCAATTGACCGCCTGGTGCAATGTCTTGTAAGGCGTAGTTGGCACGCCCCCCAGAAAGTTGTTGCGCTTTGCGACCATCCAGTTTGATCTGGAAGCTGTGCACGCAACCGCGATGGTCGGAATCAAACACCAATCCACTGGCGTCGGGTAACCACTTCGCGTGATCCGCATTTTGTTCCAACCCCAGCGTCATATCAACCGACTTTTGCGACTGTCGATCGAACAGCATGATGCGGTTTCGGTCCGCCTCGTAACTCGGATTTTCCATCGAACTGTAGGCAATGTACTTTCCGTCTGGCGAGTACTTCGGGTCATTGTCGTAGCCCATTTGGCCTTGAGAAATGTTTCGCGGTGCTTGCGACCCAGCGACATCGACGAGATAGATATCCGAATTGGTGGACTCGGCCATCTTGGCGTCGATTTTCGTCGTATAGGCCAATTCACGACCGTCAGGCGACCAATCAAATTGGCTGGAACCACCGAAAGGCGGCACCGGACAATCCGCTCGGAGACCGGCCATCAAATCTTTCGCTTCGCCCACTCCGCTTTCGGCAGTTAAAGGAGCCACGTGCAAGTGGTCGTATTGGAAATCGTGCCACGCGTCCCAATGTCGATACAACAGCGAGTCAATAATGCGGGCGTCGGCTTTGGGCAAATCAGCATACAATTCGTTGACAGTCGCATCCAGCTTTACAGATGCCGTGTACGCGATGTGTTCTTCGGTCGGCGAAACTTTGAGGTTTGTAACCCCACCAGTAACGTTCGAGATTTTTTGTGGCTCCTCGCTACTTGGGCTCCACCGATAGACCTGAGCACCGGCCGGCTTGTCGCTTGGATCGGTCGCTGAGAAATACAAACTAGGATCGTTCGCCGTCCCATGCCACTGTAGATCGGCAATACTGGGCCAGCCGACCAAGATCTCCTTCTTTTCCAAAGTCTGGACATGCACCAGCGACAAGTCGGAAAGTCCCGAGTTTTCCTCCAATTGGAATCGCCGAACGGTGTAGGCCGCCCATTGACCGTCAGGCGATAACACGGCTTCGGAAAGACGATTAAGTTTCCACAACAGTTCCGGTGTCATGCGCGACTTAGGGGATGCCGTGGCTGAATCATTGGCTTGGGCCCACAATGCCGTTCCCAACGACAAGATGAGGGCAAAAACTCCAAAATTCACGCCGCAACGAAGAGTTGTTTGTACGAACAAGGGTGATGCAGGCCAGCTTATCATTTGGCATTCTCTATCAATATGTTTGGAGGCCCCACCGCGACAGCCACAGTATCATAAATCAAACCCCGAACCGGTGGTAGACAGCGCCGGAATCGTTATTCGACAACGGTCCTAGACCTTGTCCAAAAAGGAGCTGCCTTCTCCGGTTATATTTTTCGTCTGGGATCGTGCCGTTTCTCCCAAGGGCCAGCCCGATTCTGGACTGTGACTCCATGCGGCATCTACTTCGTCGCCACTTCCGACATCAAGAGATTCACAAAAAAGTTTACGGTCGTGACAAGAATCATCAAGAAGATCCCAATCGCAATTGTATTCTCCCACCATCTGGGACGATGCTCACGAAGGCCAGGGTACTGGTTGCACGCAAAGATCAATAATCCCACCACGATTGGCAACAAGATTCCATTAGCCGCTTGAGCCACCACAATGATTTCTTTCGGACTCTTGCTCCAGTACCATGAGACCACCAAACCGATTCCCATAACTCCGATCCAAAGGCAACGAAAGTGAGTTGTTTTGGGATCGTCACTCCACCCGAATATTCCGGAGATCGCCATCGCCGCCGCCAACGGGGCGGTGATGGCACTCGTCAGTCCCGCGGCGAACAAGCCCAAGCCGAAAAACAATCGTGCGGTTTGTCGACCAAGTAATGGCTCTAATTGAGTCGCCATATCCGACGTACCGGTTAGCGTCTTCCCTGCCTCAAAAAAAGCCACTGCTGCAGTCACCATAATCGCTGCGCTGACGATCCCCCCCAATCCAATCGATAAGGCTGAATCGGCTCGAGCGTCGCGGATGGCTGTACGAATCTCGATCTCCTTTTTCCACTTTCGTTGAACCAAACCGGCATATAAAAACAAGTTGTACGGAACGATGGTCGTTCCCAGTAATCCAAGAATGGTGACCAAAGAGCTTGGTGGAATCACGGGCACCAATCCCTCGGCCATTTTGATTGGGTCCGGTCGAAGCAAGATCATGGTCACCAAGAAACCGAGACTCATCGCAGCAACCATCGAGACCAGTACAATTTCAATCCGCCGATACGAAGAGAACAACAGAGTCCCGATCGCGAGCCCAGCGACTCCAAACACCCAGCCTGGATGTCCATCGCCGGTCATGATTTCAAACCCCACTCGCGCGCCTGTCAGATTGCCCGCTTGAAACGCGGAGTTGCCGAAGCCGATCGCAAATACCGCCAATGCCCCAAGTACCCATCGCGCGAAATGGTTAGGTAATGATTCCATCATGGCAATGCCTAATGGAAGCCGAGTGGCTAGTCCGATACGCCCGGCCATGTTCTGCAAAAAGATCGTCGCTGCCGTCGCAAACACCATCACCCATAGCAATTGAAAGCCATAAGTTGCTCCCGCGGTACTGGCGGTCGTCACGGTGCCAGGTCCGATAAACGCAGCCGTGACGACCAAGCCCGGCCCCGAAAATCGCCATCGTTCCAACCAGCGTATCACGAGAACCTCACTGCTTGGCCGCTCCGCGCCGATTGATAGATCGCAGCAATCAACTCGACACTTTTTCGCCCTTCACGACCATCGATTTGCGGATCTTTCCCTCTCCGAATTGCGTCGAACACGTCGGCAAATTGCGCGGCGTGCCCATGATGCCCAATTGCTGCGGGGTCCGCCGCGCCACCACCTGTTTTCGTCTTGCCGGTCAACGCTTCGAGAACGAACGCGTCATCCGGTAACGAGTCCGCGAAACTCCACAGCTTCAAATCCTCTTCTTCAATGATTGCCGACCCGCGTGAGCCATGAATTTCGATCCGCTTCAACATGCCGGGATAGACTGCCGTCGATGCTTGGATCACACCCAATGCTCCGTTCTTGAATTGCAAGGTCGCCGTGGCGACATCTTCGACTTCGATGTTCTCGTGAGCCAACGTAGCCGTGTAGGCCGTGACTTGTTGGACACCGCCCATGATCCACAATAACAGATCCACACTGTGAATCGCCTGATTCATGAGCGCGCCACCACCATCCAACTCCCAAGTGCCTCGCCACGCTCCACTATCGTAGTACTGCTGAGTCCGAAACCATTTGACGTACGCATCCCCTAGTGTCAAACGCCCGAAGCGGCCAGCATCAACCGCCGCCTTTACTTGCCGCGATGCCGCATGAAATCGCGACGGAAAGATCGTCGACAAGACCACACCGGCTCGTTGGCAGGCCTCGATTAGTTGATCACATCGCGCCACCGTCACCTCGAGCGGCTTCTCCACGATCACGTGTTTGCCCGCCTTCGCCGCGATAAGCCCCGGCTCCAAATGCGCTCCACTGGCAGTGCATATCGAAACCAGGTCCACAGCCGGATCCGCGCACAACTGCTCTACCGTATCGTAGACTCGGCACGGGAAGTCCACCGCAAACTTTTCCGCACTCGACCGAGTCCGACTGGTTGCCGCGACCAAACGTAACCCCGGCGTGTCTGAAACCGCTCGGGCGTGAAATTTGGCAATCATCCCACATCCAACAATTCCCACACCAAGTTCCATACGTCTCTCTCAATATTCAAAACGCGATCTTGTCCACACCGATCGAACCCGATCCTACCAAAATTGATCGAGTCGCCACAGTCGAGACCAAGAAAACAAGAGCAAGCATGTCCGAGACTCGTGGGCGTCCGCTACCGAGCGTACGCTGCCGCTGTCGCGTGTCTCTCCGGAGCGAAACCGCATCGACGGGAATTCAGGCGCCGGTAAGAAACCGAACGATCTGCCCAGCCATTAGTCGTCGCCCGACGCCTTGCGGGGTCCATTTGTTGAAGAGCCTCAACTCAGTTGATGATTTTCCCATCGGAGCAAAACCGTTCGGCAGAAGAGACTGGCCAGAAGGTAATAGACAAATCCCATGATGGTCAACGCGAGTAACGTCGCGAACATCAAACCAGCATCACGATCTTTCGCTTGAAACACGAGAAATCCTAGTCCTTCTTGTTGGGCGGTCCCCACAAAGTAGTCGCCAACACAGGCCCCAAGCACGGACGCAGCCGACGCAATGCGGATTCCGGCTGCATAAAACGGCAACGCAGTTGGGACTTGAAGGAACCAATAAATTTGCCAACGCGAAGCGCGATTCAGCCGAAACAGATCCAAATGCGCCGCATCCACTGAAATGAGTCCGGTGGTCGTATTGCTAATGATTGGAAAAATGCTGATGAACGCGGCGATTAGCATCACCGTACTAAACGTATTGCCAAACCAAGTGATCAACAAAGGCGCCACGCCAATGATTGGAACGGTTTGAAAAATCAGAACGTACGGCATCAAGCTGAGCCGAATCCACCGTGCTTGTCCTAAAATACTCGCCATGAGAAAACCGATTGCCACACTTAACCCGAGCCCGGCGCCGGCCTCGGAGGCTGTTCGTACGGTAGCGGCCCACAAGCGTGGACCATCCGACCACGTCGCCATCACAATATCGCGTGGACTCGGTAGAAGGAATTTGGGAATGTCCCGCGCCCAAACCAGACCTTGCCACGCGAGCAGCACGACGATCAAAACGAGCAGCGGAGCCAGTCCGGTCAATCCCTTCGACACCCAATTGAATTTCCCCTCCAGTTTCACTGGCCCGACCTTCATTGTTGGAGCTCCCGAAGTCGTTTGGTGACGCGAATCACTTCTTCAATATAGACGTGGCGTTCCCGCAATTCAGCGTCCCTTTCTCCGCGAAACTGGATGGGCAAATCCGCAGCCAACGAGTCTTGTTCATCGTCGTCACTCAAGCTTCGAAACATCAAAATTCGATCTGCCAAGAACACCGCTTCGGAAACATGGTGCGTGACAAAAATGGTTGTCCAGTGAAATTGTCGGTGCCACTGGCGTAGCTCTTCGCCCAAACGTTGACGCAGGACCTCATCGAGAGCGGAAAATGGCTCATCCAACAACATGATCTCAGGCCGAGTCACCAAGGCCCGCGCCAAACTGGCACGCATTTGCATGCCACCGGACAGCATGCGGGGCCATTTGTTACCATCCGCCGCGGTAAGTCCTACTTCACGTAATGCACGTTCCACTTCCGACCTTCGCACGTTCCCTGCCGTTCCACGAAGTCGCAACGGTAGTCCGATGTTTTCGTCAACCGTCCGCCACGGGAGTAAGTTGGGTTGCTGGAAGACGTACCCGAGCCGCGGGACCAATTCGCCCGAAGTTCCCGACGACCGCAGTTCCAGGCGGGGTGCCTCGTCGCTAGATTTCCTCGGCAAATCCGGGGATTCCAAACCGGCCAGCAAACGGAGCACGGTCGACTTGCCGCAGCCACTGGCTCCCAACAAACAAACGAACTCCCCAGGAGCGACCTGCAAGTTCACGTTGCGGAGAACCACTTGCTCCCCAAATCTCTTATTCACTTGAGCCGCGAATATCGCAGGACTCTGGTTGGGTTTGTCGGAGAGTTCGCTCATACGCGAAACGGCTCCAACCAATGTTCCGCGGCCAGACAGACGTCTCGCGATGTCCCGGTAAAGAAATGATCCGCCTCAGGGACAATCAACAGACGATGATGCGACACGAGATCTCGTTCCAGAATCTGAACGCCACGCGACAGCGCCTCGTGACTTTGCAATTCGGCCCCGCCGTAAATCCATAAAATCGATTCAGTCAAGTTTGCATACCAATTTGTGAAATTGAATCGTTCCCCGGACGCATATTTGTTCAGGTAACAACCGGGAGAAATCAACATCCGAAACGGATATTCCGCGCGAAAAATGTTCTCATCCTCGCCGCGATCCAACATTGTCTCGCAATGGCGCAGAGTTTGCGCAAATTGCTCGCGCTGCCCCGACGACGCGAAGAGCGATTGCGAAAGGCAGGGAGGACTGATGGCGATTGCCGTCTCAATCTTCAAGTCGTGCAAGGGCTGTTTTTGTTCGACGCGAGATTGTTCTCGGAGTTGCGACAAGGCGTAAAGGATTTTGAATGCACCAAGACTATGTCCCGCAAGAATCACTCGGCGATACCCATTACGTTGGATCCAACCAAGCCATGCCTGAACGTCCCACAATGATTCTTCCAATCGTTCGAATGCCGCGCCCATTTGCGTCACGCCGCCACCTCGGAAGGCCACATGCCAACCATCATGCCCGCGATTATTCACGCGGAGAACGGGCCACCCCAAGCGAAACAAGTGGGTGCCAACCCGGTTGATCAGCGATGGTCCGTAAAAGTTAGCGCCCGCCCCATGCATCAATAAGATTACTGGGCGATCCTTCTCGATCGATTTCGCCGTGGCATCCCACGCTTCATCATGTAGCAAACCGTCGAGTCGCAACCCATCACAGGTGGCTACTTGGACCCAGTGACAGGCATGATAGTTTCTTTGACGATGGGTCGAAGGATTCAACTACCGACTCCTGGTCCAACGACGTGATGGAACTAAACCGTTGCGGCTTTCGCTTTGGCGGTTTCTTTAAGTTGCTTGAGATCCAATTTACCGCTGCCCAACATGGGTAGTTCATCAACCAGAAAAAATGCGTTGCCACCTGGGATAAACAGGGAGGGCAAACCAGATTGAATCAGTTTGTCACGAAGTTCATCGACTGGCATCGAGAACGCCGTGTGCAGGACAATCAATCGTTCGCCTTTTTTCTCATCAGGGACACTGGAGACCGCACATTTCATGTCCCCTTTTTCCTCGCAGACGATTTCGTTGAGTTTTTGTTCGACCAAGATATGCGGCACCATTTCGCCGCCGATTTTCGAGAACCGGCTCAAGCGACCTGTGATGTGGATGAATCCTTCGGAGTCGATGAATGCCACGTCACCGGTATTGTACCAACCATCCACAATCGATTCGGAAGTGAGGTCGGGCCTGCCCATGTAACCCTTCATCACGTTTGGACCAGCGACCCACAGCATGCCTGGTTCACCAATACCCGTTTCCTTGCCGGTATCCAAATCCAAGGTCTTGACACGTACGTGCACAACGGGAACGCCAACCGTCCCTTCTTTGGCTCGAACTTTTTTGCCTGAGGGTACTCTTGCTGCGGGTTGATTGACCGAGACCAATGGAGCCAATTCGGTCGTGCCGTAACCTTCCACCGGGCGGACTCCGTATTTCGCCTCGAAGGCGTCCGACAGTTCCGTCGGAAGCTTTTCAGCGCCGGCAACGACCACGCCCAGCGATTGGAAGTCTTCCTTCGCGACACGCTTCATGTAGCTTCGCAAAAACGTTGGTGTCGCCAAGAGAATGGTTGCTTTGTACTGTTGGCACAACTTGCCAATTTGCGGGGCATCCAGCGGGTTGAAGTGATAGACACCCGCGATGTCGGACGCCAACACCGTCCACAACGGAACCGCAAACCCAAAGGAATGAAAGAATGGCAACACACCCAAAATGACATCGTCGCTGTTGAGGACCACGGCATCGTTGACACCTTCGATGACGCACGAAATGTTGCGATGGGTCAACATAACGCCTTTGGGCATGCCGGTCGAACCGGAAGTAAAAATGACCGTCAAGACATCGTCCAAGTTTCGCTGTTTGATGCGGTACTTCCGAACCAAACTATCGGCGGAGCTCACGTAAGCAGCCCAAGCCCCCGCGAGTTTGTCCCAATTGCTAACTTTTTCTCGCAGCTCCTCCAAATAAACAAAGGGAGCATCCAATTGGATGTTGAGCTTCTCAACGATCTTCTTGGTCGTCAGCACATGCTTGACACCCGACTGGCGAATACATTCGTTCATGACTTCGGCCGTCGCCGAATAATTCAAGTTCACCGATGTTCTGCCGTCCAGGGCCAAGGCCGCGTTCGCCAACACGGCACCGGCAGCCGGAGGGATCAGCAAACCAACATGCGTCTCGCCTTCCTCCAACACATGCTCTTTGAGCAAGCGGCATAAGATCACCGTCCGCATCAAGACTTCGGTGCCCGTCATTTTTTGGCCCATCGAGTCTGCAATTTTCAAGCGACTGCCGCGAGCTTTGCATTGGCGGATAAACATCTCGACAGGATGAACAAACTCGACTTGCTTCGGTTGCATCGTCTTTGCTCCTAAAGAATCAAATGCTTGAGTAATTCGGGTGGGATTTCCAGGGCTAGTAATTGCCGCTCCTAAGTTCAAGGTAAAACCCGCACGATCCGCCACGGTACCACGAACAGCCAACACCGGCAATGTATCAAACCCAGCCTGTCGGCACTCGTGCAGGAGGATCGGCAAGTTCTCGGGAAACGGTTGCCGCAAGTCGGTATTGCGGTTTTCGAACAGAGGAATCACGACACTGGAACCTTCTTCCAGTTGACGAATGACCGGACGACTATCGACCTTACGAGCGTCATTAAAGACGCGGATACTCGGTTCGATGAACATGGGCTCTTGATGCTGAGATGCGGTTTGAAAATTATCCAAACGCGAACCTCGCCACAGAACGAGGGTGCTGGAACGCCCAATTCCAGCCATCAATGCTTCAATCGCACTCGGACTGGAGTTGAACAGCAAGAACACGGCCGGCGCGTTGGGCAGGTGTTGCCCGCCGACCCAAGTGACGCCGGGTCGCTGCGAGTTCCGTCCGCGATTCAGAAATCGCAGTGTGAAATGTCCTAGATGATAAACGACAATGCCAAAGACCACCGACGTCAACACACCAATCAACAAGAACACTTGCCGACCAGTAAGCAACGGTTGATACAAAGATTGGTCGAAGACCTGTGCCGCCAATCGCGAGACCGGCTGACCCAAACGCGGATCTTCGCTGAGGTCATAAGCTCGACCAAAGGACGTGCGATCAATCTCGAGTTTCGGTTGATTTGGAACCGTCGCGAATTCGTTCATCCCCCGTTGAACCATTTCGGCCCACATTCCTTGAATCAAGTACTCACGCGGCTCGTCGGTTTGCGGGATTCCGTCCAACAAGATACCAATGTCGGGACGCTGTTGCGCCAAGCCCTTGGTCAGCTCCCGAAAGCGAAACAAGTTTTCAATCGACGGATCGGATTCCAACAGTTTGGTGGCCTTGGCGATCTCGTCCGCGTCACTCCGTACTTTCTCGGACCACCGCTGATTCCAAACGACCAGTCGATCTTGAATTCGCTCTTCTTGAACGACATTGACGGGGCTGGCGGCGCGCCATTCTGTGACGATTGGAATGTTGGCGAGTTCCCCTGGTGCCACTTTCGAACGCACCAAGTTGAACCCAACGAAACCCAACATCATGACGGCGAATACCATGAAGTTATTGGCGGCAATGATCGCGCCTCGACTACTTGCCGGGGCTTTGAACTGTAGATAGGCCGCCAGCGGGACATCATACATCCCTGAGCCAATTCCTAATCCGAACAGCAGGACACAAGCCCATACAAGATTCCAGGTCGCATCCGATCCAATTTCGTTGCGCCATGGCCCTTGATCGACGTAAAAGTCCGCTGGGCAAATACTGAGCAAGACAGCGAACAATACGATGATTCCACAGCCAATCGGCACCAAGCCCAATTCGATCCTGCCCCGAGACAAGACACCAGCCAACACATTGCCCAATGCAACTCCGAGTACCAAGCAGATTAGTAGCGGTGTTCGATCCGACGCGAGTACGCCACCACTTTCCGCCGACAAGACGTCGATGTCCAGTTGTGCGACGCCAGCGACCGCCCAAAAGAACACACCACCGATCGAAGCATAAAACAATCTACGCTGCAAGAATAACTCGCGCAGGTCGAGATATGCTTGTTGCATGGTCATCCAGCTAATTACCAAGCCCAACGAAAATTTCGAGTTCGGGGCGGCCGCCTTCATTTTGGGAATGAAATGGCTAAAGAAAGTTCCGATGACTGCGATACCGAGCAATGCACAGGTGGGCATCCAAAAGTTATGTTCAATACCCAGATAGCCCGTGTTGTCTTTCAAGTAACCGCCAATAAACATGCCAATTACCGTCGCGGTCATCGTTGCCAAGCCCATCCAACCGTTGGCCGCAGATATCTTCTGGCTGGACAGAAACTCGGGAATGATCCCAAGTTTGGCGGGGCTAAACAACGCGGTCTGAGCCCCCATCAAGAACACCGTAAACACCAACAAGTAAAAGTGGCTATACCAAATCGCCAGCAAGCCGATGCTCATCGCGACGATTTCCAGATATTTACAAACGACGATCACCGATCGCTTGGGAAAACGATCTGCCAAAAATCCTGCCGGTGCTGCAAAGACCAAAAACGGAGCGACGAAGCCAATCGAGCCGAGCATCAGAGCCAGTGTATGATTCGTCGGCAAAAAGTCTTTGGCGATATCAATGGCTAACCAACGAAACACATTGTCGTTGATCGCCGTCAGCCATTGAGTCATCAGGAGGCCGAAAAAACCTCGCGTCCACAAATGCCCGCTACCGTGCTCCCCACCAGGTGTCATGTCCTTGGACTCGCCTTCTAACAGCGGGCTCGTGGACGAAACATTGCTTGGATCAATCTCGGCCTGACTCATCTTGTGTTGTTTCCCTGGCGTCAATCATCGCATGGCCGAAATCCTGCGACGGCATTTTCACGCCGAGGCCATGACTGACGAAATCTTAACACGGATGTCGCGCGGATGCAGCATCAGAAAACGCCAAGCTCGTGGGAACGTTGCCCCACCCTCCAACCACATCCGCCGCCAACGCGATGGACCGGCGGTGGCGCCGTTTGGGCTGACGTTCCAGCTCCGGTCGCATCATCGGCCTCGGCTTGACTTTGAACCAAATTCCCCGACAATTCGGGGTCCAGCATTCGCTGAGCCTAACCCTCACAAATTTTCAAGACAGAGAAACAGAAATACGAGTCGCATGATTCAAGACGCGATGAATAAGGCGGATACGCTGGTAGAAGCCATGGGCTGGATCTCCATGTTCCGCGATAAGACCACGGTGATCAAACTCGGTGGCAGTGTGCTGGATCACCCCGAAACCCTGCACCATTTATTGCTTGACATTTGCTTCATGTCTGTGGTGGGCATGCGTCCGGTAGTCGTCCATGGTGGCGGAAAACGCATCAATCAGGCCATGGAAGAAGCAGGCTTACAACCGAGATTCATCAAAGGGCGCCGGTACACCGATCAACCGACATTGGAAATCGTCAAAAGGGTCCTAGCTGAGGAAACCAACCAATTCATCGCCAATCAACTGGAGAAATTAGGCGGTCGGGCAATGACGCTTAATTTTACTTCAACCCCTGTCTTGGAAGGCCGCAAGTTGACGCTGGACGAAGATGGGCAGCCACTGGACCTAGGGTTTGTGGGCGAAGTCACATCGGTCGATCGCCGCGTTATCGACAATCTTTGTTACGCTGGCCAGATCCCAGTGATTCCCTCGATGTGCCTGGACGAAGACGGCGGAGTCCTCAACGTCAACGCGGATTCAGCTGCCATGGCAGTCGCGGAAGCGTTGTGCGCCGAAAAGCTCGTTTTCGTTTCGGATATTCCTGGGGTCCTGAGGGACGTGAATGATCCGACCAGCCGCATCGCGTCTTTGACTCCCGCGAAAGTGGAAAAGTTGGTGGCGGAAGGCGTTATCCAAGGCGGGATGATCCCGAAAGTGGAAGCTTGTTTGTCGGTTCTCAAACGAGGTGTTTCCAAAGTCCATATCGTCGATGGCCGAGTCCGACATTCGTTGTTGATCGAAATCTATACCACGGACGGAGTCGGAACGCAATTCGTTCGCGACCTGTAGTTGTACAACCGATCCACCAGCCCAAATGGTTGGTACCCCATAGTCTACTTCCGTCGGTATTTGGCACAAAACTAGGAGAGAAGGATGAACGATAATTCCTCAAACCCAGCTCATCGCCACGTGTTGTCACTGTTGGATCTCACGTCGAGTGAAGTTCGCCGGATACTGTTCTTAGCTGCCGAACTCAAGGGCAAGTTCAAACGTGGTGTGCGCCCAGCGGTCTTGAATGGCCAAGTCCTCGCGCTGCTGTTCCAAAAGCAATCCCTTCGCACTCGGGTTAGCTTCGAGTCCGGGATCCGTCATTTGGGTGGCAGCAGTTTGTATCTGGCTGACGACGTCGGCTTTGGCAAACGCGAACCAACGCAAGACATCGCCAC
>JAEUIP010000144.1:13493-13733 GCA_016795075.1 Planctomycetaceae bacterium
AGCTATGTCGACGCCATTGTATTTCGCGGTTACCGACATCAAGATTGTCTCGATCTCGCTCGTTTTGCTCCGTGTCCCGTAATCAACGGATTGACGGATCATTCCCATCCTTGCCAAGCATTAGCCGACGCCCTGACGATCCAAGAGGCTTTCGGCGAAGACGCCGCTAGTCAACGGCCGTTGACCGTCACCTATATCGGGGACGGTAACAATGTCGCCCGGAGCTTGGGAGAAGTATGT
>JAEUIP010000145.1 GCA_016795075.1 Planctomycetaceae bacterium
TTCGTGGTCGCGTTGGCGACAGATGGCTTCATCCGCATGCAAGTGCACCACGAGGAATCGTTCGCGACCGATCAACTCAGCGGCTTTTTGACGAATCTCTTCGTTCGGAGCCACCATCGACAAGACGCACAACAATCCCGAGTTGTTGATCAACTTGGCAACTTCCGCCGCTCGCCGCAGGTTCTCCGAGCGATGCTCGGGCGAAAAATCTAGATCGCGGCTCAAGCCCGCGCGCATTTGTTCGCCATCCAAAGCGATCACCGTGCGTCCTTCGTCAAACCAAGCCTTCTCCAAAGCCAACGCCGTGGAAGTTTTTCCAGCCCCCGGAACTCCGGTCAAGAGAATAGTGACCGGCTTCTGCCCGTAGCGATGTTCACGTTGCGCGGGACTGACTTGACTCGAGTCAACTTGCAGCGTTTCCAGACTGGCGTTGTCCCAATGATCCGGTCGATCTTTACTCGTGTTGCGCGGATGGATCATCCCGGCGCCGACCGTTGCATTGGTGATTCGATCGATAACAATGAACGCGCCCGTCATTCGATTGCGCCGATAGTCGTCGAAGGCGATGGATTCCGTCAACTGGATCACGCAGCGTCCGATTTGATTCAATTCCAAGCGACTGGCGTCCACACGTTGCAGCGTGTTGACGTCGACTTGGTATTTGAGCTGTTGAATTTGGCCGGAGACCGATTTGGAGCAATGTTTGATCAGGTAATTCTTGCCAGGCAACATTGGTTCGTCGGACATCCAAACCAACATGGCTTCGAACTTGCTGCCGACGGACGGTACATTGCCGGGCCGCACGATCATATCACCGCGGCTGATGTCGACTTCATCGGTCAGCGTCAACGTTACCGACAGCGGAGCAAACGCTTCGGGCACATTGCCATCGTGCGTGACGATTTCCTTAACACGGCTGGTCTTGCGACTAGGTACGGCCATGACTTCATCGCCGACGCGAACAACGCCGGACGCCACTGTCCCACAAAAGCCACGAAAGTCCAAATGTGGTCGATTCACGTACTGGACTGGGAATCGGAAGTCTTCCAAATTCCGATCGGATCCGATGTAAACGTTCTCCAAGAACTCCATCAGGGTTGGCCCGTTGTACCACGGCATTTTGGTGCTGCGGTCGACCAAGTTATCGCCCTTCAAGGCGGAAATCGGAATGAAGTGTAGATCAGGCACGCTGAGCCGTGTTGCGAATTCCAGATACGCGACGCGAATCTGCTCGAACACTGCTTCGTCAAAATTCTTCAAGTCCATTTTGTTGATGGCCACCAAAATGTGCTTGATTCCTAATAGAGACACAATGAAACTGTGGCGCCGCGTTTGTTCCATCACGCCATGCCGAGCGTCGATCAGAATGATGGCCAAATCGGCGGTCGAAGCGCCCGTGGCCATGTTTCGCGTGTATTGCACGTGGCCCGGTGTGTCGGCGATGATGAACTTTCGCTTGGCCGTCGAAAAGTAGCGATAGGCCACATCGATCGTGATCCCTTGTTCGCGTTCGGCACGAAGGCCGTCGGTCAGCAACGCTGGATCAAAGTCACCGCCCGTTGTGCCGTGCGTGACCGAGTCCTTCTGCAACTTGGCCAATTGGTCTTCGTAGATCATCTTCGAATCGTAGAGCAGTCTCCCGATTAGCGTGCTCTTGCCATCGTCGACGCTGCCGCACGTGATAAAACGCAGCAGTTCTTTTTGTTCGTGTTGGGCCAAGTAGGCTTCGATATCGGAGGCGATCAAATCAGATTGGTGGGACATGTTTAGAAATAGCCTTCTTTCTTCTTGTCTTCCATGCTGCCTTCGTCATCGTTGTCGATCAGACGGCCTTGGCGTTCCGACGTTGTGGCCAACAACATCTCTTGAATAATTTCGGGCAGAGTCGTTGCAGTGGATTCCACGGCACCCGTCAGCGGATAACATCCCAACGTCCGGAACCGAACCATTTTCTCTTCAGGGACTTCGCCCGGTTTCAGCTTTAGCCGATGATCGTCCACCATCAGCATCACGCCATTTCGTTTGACCACGGGCCGCGGAGCCGCGAAGTAGAGTGGAACGATCGGGATTTTCTCCAAGTGGATATATTGCCAGATATCCAATTCCGTCCAGTTGGAAAGCGGGAAGACTCGAATGCTCTCGCCTTTGTTGACTCGCGTGTTGTAGAGATTCCACAGTTCCGGTCGTTGGTTTTTGGGGTCCCATCGATGAAACTCGTCACGGAAGGAGAATACTCGTTCTTTGGCCCGAGATTTCTCTTCATCACGTCGAGCCCCCCCAAACGCGGCGTCAAATTGGTAGAGGTCCAAGGCTTTCTTTAGGCCTTCGGTCTTCATGACGGTCGTGTGTTTGCCGCCGGAGGTTAGCGGGTCCAAACCCAGCTTTAATCCTTCTTCGTTGATATAGACCAGCACCTGCAAACCAAGTTCCTTCATCGCGTAGTCACGACGAAAGCGGTACATGTCCTGGAACTTCCAAGTCGTATCGACGTGCAACAACGGAAACGGCGGTTTGGCTGGATAGAATGCCTTCATCGCCAACTGCAACATCACCGCGGAATCTTTCCCGATGGAATACAACATGACCGGATTTTTGAACTCGGCGGCCACTTCACGAATGATGTGAATGCTTTCGGCTTCCAGTTGCTTCAGATGGGTCAGACGATACGACATGCCGCAGCCTATTGCTTGAGGGTAAAAAAGTACCGTGAACTGGAGCTTGCCGACTCTGAGAGCCGGGCACTATTTCGGGATTGAAGCCGCAATCGGTTCGGTCGATTAACCGTCCAACGGTCGCTCGACTCCCCATCGCGGTTCGAATTCGAGTCGCCCAGTTTAGCGACCTCCGGCAATTCCGAAAAGGTTGCTTTATCACCCGAATGGCCGCTGAGACAACATTTTTTAAAGCAGTTTAGGGAACCCAGGCGAAAACCGAAACGAATGCCGGCGGGTGCTGGGAACGTTTCCGGAAGTCAAGGTAGCCTAGAATCGGTGTGCAAAACGGCTACGATGATGCGGCAAACGGGGTTCAAATGTTTAGAAATATTGGGCGAATGGAGCCATGCTGAGCTTAGCTTCCGACACGAACCAGCGTTGGCTGGAACAGGTCGACCACCACCTGGCGGATATTTTGATCGACCACGCGCATTGCGAGAAAAAAGCGGCAGGGTGCGCCATGAATCTGCTGTTCGCCTACGTCGACAAAACCGAGATCGTGGGGGAATTGTCTGAAATCGTCCGCGAGGAGCTCGAGCATTTTCTCCTTGTTTTGGACTTGTTGAAACGACGCAGCATCCCGTTTCGGCGGCTAACCCCCAGCCAATATGGGCAGCAATTGAATGCGTTGGTGAGAAAATTCGAGCCGGACCGAGCGGTCGATCGCTTGTTGGTCGCCTGCCTGATCGAGGCCCGCAGTTGTGAGCGGTTCGCGATGCTCAAGGATCACTTCCTCCACCGCGATTCCGAGTTGGCGGAGTTCTACGGCTCGTTATTCGAGTCGGAAGCCCGACATCACACCACCTACGTGCGAATGGCCAAGTTGTTCCAGCCAGAAGAAAAGGTTAAAGCCCGCTTGAAGGAACTGGCAATCGAAGAAGCCAAGATCATCGCCGACGTTTACCCCCTGCCCCGCATGCATAGTTGAGGTTTCCCCGCAACGCTGCAAGCTGATCGTTTACGGTAAGTCGCGGATAGGCGGTTGTTCAAAACACGTCCGCACACCCGGGTGTTTAACCGCACAAACGTTCAATAATTAGCAAACACATGCCGTGTGTCGTCCGCCGATCTTCGAAAAACGAGGACTTTTTGATGGTCGCGGCGCATGGAAAGTGCCTACTACCTTCCTTCGTGGAATGGTATTGTGTTGAACTGTTTGCCGAGGGCGTCCGCGAACCCTGAGTCGAACCTCGTCTCAGCTCCGTGTGACGGTGCAGGCGAGGGTTTTGAACTGCTAAACGCTGAACCACGATTGAGAAACGAACGATAGAATTAAAGCGAGTCCCTATGAACGAAGTCTGGAGCGCGACAAGTGAGATCGAAGGTTTTCCTTTCCCGGATGACCACTGTCTGAAGGGATTGGAACCCCAGGTCGTGGAACTGGTGCAAACCGGTCGACTGTTCTACCAACGGGGCTGGTCGGTTGGCACCAGCAGCAACTATAGCGTGATCCTCGACCGAAATCCGCTCGAACTGTTGGTCACCGCCAGCGGCATGCACAAGGGGCGGCTGAACGCCAATGATTTTGTGCGAATCAATGAGCAGGGAAGGCCGATCGTTCCGGGCCAGCCCAAGTCATCGGCCGAAACGATGTTGCACGTGGTCGCCGCCCAGAAAATGCCGGAAGTTCGGAGTGTTCTGCACACGCACAGCATTTGGGGTACCATCCTGGGCGACCGATTTTTTGACCAAGGATTTGTGCCGATCAACGGCTTCGAAATGCTCAAAGGGTTGGCGGAAATCACAACGCATGATGTCCAATACCAATTAAAGATCTTCGAAAACACGCAAGACATTCCGGCTTTGGCTCAAGACGTGGGTCGGTGGCTCGACGAGCAAATGGGTAATGGCGGACCGGGGCCGCACGGCTACCTGATCCGTAAGCATGGGTTGTACACTTGGGGAAAAGACGTCGCGGAAGCTCAAAGGCACATTGAGATCTTCGAATTTTTGTTAGAATGCGTTGGACGCCAACTACTCATGGCGTGAGACGAGTTCCCAACCACCCTGCCTTGCCCCGGACTCCCCAGGAGAATTCACATGGCTGTTGTTCATATCCCCGCTCAAAATCGTGACCTCACGGACGTCGCCGAAATTCGTGAGTTCTTGGCTCCATTTGGAATCTGGTACGAGAACTGGGACGTTGCGGGCCGCATCGGTGCAGCTGCGACCAACGAAGAGATCTTGGCGGCGTACGAACCTGAGATCAATCGCTTGAAGCAACAAGGTGGCTTTGTCACCGCGGATGTCATCAACGTCAATCCGAGTACTCCGAACCTTGACGCCATGTTGGCCAAGTTCGACAAAGAACATACCCATAGCGAAGACGAGGTTCGCTTCACGGTTGAGGGCAATGGCGTGTTTCACATACACCCCGAAAATGGCCCCGTGTTCAGCGTCACGGTCACCAGCGGCGACCTGATCAATGTCCCGCGCGGAACCAAGCATTGGTTCAATTTGTGCAGTGACCGCAAGATACGTTGCATTCGGTTATTTGAGGATATGACTGGTTGGGCGCCCCATTACGTGGATCAACCGGTCCACGAACAATTCGCACCTTTGTGCATGGGACCATCTTATTTCGAAGTGGCCTCCGGCAGCCAAGCCCCCCGCGGGTTTAGCGAGTAACCACGGCACCACCGGTAGAAGCGGTACGATCGAAACGATCGGGACGAGCCGCGAGATTTTCTTCAGGTTCGAAGTCCGCAGCGTTGGGTTGTAAGCTACTTTTTCGCGTGACTAACTCCTGGGTTGGATTGCGCGCGTTTCATGTGGCCACTCATTTATCTATCGCTGCTCAACATCGGGCTCGGGTTCTTCGCGGCTCTCGTTGTCTATTGTCGCGTGCGCTACGTGCGCCGACAAATGGAGTGTGGCTACGACCTGAAACGTTTGTCGCCCCCTTCCAGGTTGCGAAATTTCTTGCGGCGCTGCGGTGCGAGAGTCAAAGTAGACACCGTCTGTTTGCGATTGGGCGAAACACCACCAACACCGCCGCCACGCGAGCCGGCCGTGACTGAAATGTCGGAAACTGCTTCGCAAACTGCGGAAGTGACGACACTGTTGGATAGTTCCGAATCCGAAACGACTCCGGTGGCAAATTTGTCGGATTCAGCCGCGGAAAACGACCGAGACGCCAAGGAACTTGACCCACTTTCGCGTCCCGAAACTATCACGCAAGATTTGCTACCTCGGCCGGAGCTAGAACCGCGAGAGGTCCGGTATTTAGAGCCACTAGCGGCCAAATATGGTGGTGAATCGACGGCGACCTCCGTGACGAATCGCAGAAACGCCAGTGTCACGGAGTTGTCCGCGAAGCCGGAATCGGCCAATCGTGCGGATGTCGATTCACGGAGTGGACCTTCGCCGGCGAAACCCTCGAAGTCGAGCGTCCACGAAACATCGAATGCGACGGCAAAGGAAGTGGTGACCTTGCCACTTATCAAACCTGAGTCTGCTGCAGTTGTGACCGAATTGAAATCCGACGCCCAAACAACCATTGGGCGTGAATCAACATCCGAGGAGGGTCGCAAAAAGTTTGCCGCCCAAGTTACTCGGGAGGACGATTTCCTACAGCGAGCGGCCCATATCGACCGCCTGTTGCGTGCGGTTATGGAGAATCATGATCTCGACTCCGAAGCGACGCTCCAAGAAATAATCGCTGATGTCGAAGGAACGCACCAATGGTGGACGGAGTTCGAGGGCTCGGTGTCCAAAGCATTAAAGACCAAAGCCCCCGCTCAAACGCCACGGGAACAGCGCGCCCAAATCGACGATGATTTGGTCGCCATGCAAGCCTGCCTCGTTGAATGCCATAGTTTGATCGAATCAACGGCGACTGGCAAACAAGCCCAGCCTACATCCAACAACAATCAGAGCTTGCCGACGCCGGAGTTTCCTCGCGAAATGCACAACTGCATGATTCAAGCCACCAAAGCTTGCCATCGGCTCCGCGATAACTTGGCACTCATGATCTCGGATTCTCCGCTGCGATTCAGCGAATCAACCGGGAGCCAATTTGCCGGACGACCCCCGCTGTCCTATGTCGCCGAGATTGGTCTCCAGGGAGTCGAGGCTGTGGTGTCCCAGTGGGAAGTCGAAATGGCTCGCGGGAATGCCGCGACCGCCTCTTTGGTCTTGATCGACGTGGATCGGACCTCACATTGGAACAACGAATTGGGTTTGGAATCCGTCGATCGGATACTGACGGTTTGCCATCGACAATTAGCCGAATCCGTGCGGAGCAATCGCGGCTTTGATCGAGTCATTCGCATCAGTGGTCAGCAATTTTTGGTCTTCTTAGGTTCGACCGACTCCAAGCAGGCGAAGTTTGCGGCCGAACGATTGCGTCAGATATTTGCCAACACCACGTGGCGAGAATCTGGCCAAGCCCTCGTGATTCAAGTCAGTGCCGCTGTTGTATCATACGATGCCCATCAACCGATCGGGGCTCAGATTACCCAATTGCGGGCAGGCCTGCCGGAAGCCAAACGCCTCGGTGGCAATTCGGTGGTAGAACGAAGTCTAGGCGGCCGGTTTCAAAAAATCACTGGCGTTCCCAAATATCCATTGCCTGCTCGGCACCACGATCAGCCTTTAGAGAAATGGAAACCCAATGCTTCGGTGACTTGCTGAGGCAATTGAGGCAAGGCCGAGCGTGGTAACAAGAACGTCGACATCGAATACAGGTCCATGAATACGCGATTGTGGAGCATGGTCTGTTGCAAGTAATCGTAACCAGCCGATCCGCCGGTCCCCACTTTTCGTCCCAACATTCGTTGCACCATCAAGGCATGCCTCATTCGCCACTGCGTCAAGCACTCGTCGATCTCGACCAACAGTGTCAAGTATCGAAATGGCAAATGGAACATCGGTTGGTCCCGATAGAGATGCGTGAACAAAGCCGCCAGAAACCCTTTGTGGGAAAAACGGAACTCGCCGTCCGATCGCAATTTATCGAAACTCTGGGCGTTCAGTATGGCTTCGAATCGTTGCAGGGTCGCTTGATTACCAGCCAATTGAGTGGAGCGTTGGGTTTCGCTGATTGCTGGGTTAAACTCAATAATCCGCCGATCGTTATTTAGCATCTCGCGGACGGCGTTTCCATAATGTTCCCAAAAACGAAAGTCGCCGATTTCCAAGAACGGCATGCGTGCCAACCAACGATCGGTCAGATCCAATAGACTGGGTTCCGCTTCCCATTGCGCCAATTGTGCTTGCTCGGTTTGGTTCAAACGACTGGCGATGAAGTCTCTGTCGGCACTTGCTCGTTGCGATCTTCGCACCCCGAGGAGCGATTCGATCCGTTTGAATTGCAAGCTTTGAAAGCCTGATGCGGGTACTAATAGATCGCGAAACTCCAAGAAATCGAGCGGCGTCATGGTCTCCATCACGTCGATCTGCATTAGCCAGAGCGACTGGATGGTCCGGACCCGCTGCAAGCGATGGATTACTTGCCCAAACTTGCTTTCGGGGATGGTCGGTGAAAGGAACTCACTTTGGACACTTTCCAGCTCGTGGATTGCTTGTTTGAACCACAGTTCGTAGGCTTGGTGGGTGATGATGAACAACATCTCATCATGAGCGGGCGGTCCATACTTTTGACTTTCCAGTTGCTGGCAATTCAAAAGTTCATTGAGACGAAGATACTCCGAATAATGAATCGGAGGCGGCAGACGACGATCCATACTCAACAACAGTCCAGGCAAAGAATCACGGGAAAAGTGAAGACCCGGCCCGATTCTATCGCTCAACCGATTTCATCGCAACTTGAGAAGCGATGTCTAGACAAGATTATGGGATCAAAAGTATGTCCGCTTTTGGAAGGAGTTGGAGCAAAAAGAAGATGAGCTGTGGACTGGCCTTGCCAGCCGAGGGAGTTCGAGCAAGTACCGAATGGAATCGTCCTGACAGAAATTCCGGAGCACGGATGGGGTAGCGTTGGTTGGAAGCGTGTACGCCTACAAAAAGATCTTTTGAAGTTCTATCGTCAAGGACTCCTTGCCGATGAGTAACGAAATTTCACAATCGGATGGAATGTGTGAGAAATTCAACTTCGCCCAACCGATCGTACTGCTCAATAGCAAATCGCCGTAGTGGCAAATGCGGTGGATTTTTGCCAAAACTCAGCCCTTACTTGTTTCATTCAGTTAGTGGTTCACGCAGCGAGTGTTTAGCGCTTCCCGATGTCCACATGAAATCGAGTTTCGCCAACCGTTGTTCGATGTATTGAATCAAGTCGCCAGTTCGTCGACGACTTCACCTCACTGCCTAACGACTGGTCTCTGCGTGGAAGTTGGTCAATGTCGTTGTTAAAATGACCGAGTTGACTTTTCGATCGATGGTGCCGGAGTGGCGCGAGGAATACGTGGCTATTTCGCGATTCTAGTATTCTAGTAATTTCACGTCGAAGATCTCGCGTTCGAAAGATGAGGTTTACTGGCGAAGTCCAACACAACCAGCGGAATTTCGGTTCTGATGGTTGGGGAGCGATCGGGGCACTCGATTCACTATTCTGTCTCAACCGCGACGCAAAAGGGCAATGAGGTCCAGGACTTCTTCGCGAGTGAAAGTGTCTAGTAAGTTGTCGGGCATGGGGGAACGCGTCGCTTCGAGGGCCTGTTCGATTTCGTCGCGTTCGATGACGAGCGTCTGGCCGTTCACTGGGTCGATCTCAATCGTCAATTGCGACTGACTCACGCCCACGGTTCGGCCGGTGATGACGCGGCCATCGGTCAAGAGAAAACTGGAATTGGCGTACTTGGGGTCGACCTGACGAGACGGATCGATGATCGACTCCAACAACGCTCGTCCGTCGTATCGCTTGCCGACGTCGGTCAGGTCAGGACCAATGGGTGTGCCTCGTTGTCCATGCCGATGACATTGCAGACAATTGGCCGCTGCGAGAGTTTTTTGACCAGCTTCGGGCGAATGTTCCAAAGGTTGCAACGCTTGGATGTCTTCAAGCAAGTCGTCGATCGTCCAGTGACGAACAAATGGACGTGGCGGTTGAGCGGGAAGTGGATCGGTCGTTTGAGGTTGTTCCAAGGCAGCCAGTTGCTCGGCTAATTCGGATCGAAGCGACTCATCCCAAGTCTCAGTAAAGTCAGCGCGCAGATTCTGCCACGCCTTATGGACCAGATGGCCACCCGTCATTCCACGCGTGCGTTCCAGCCATTTCACTACTCGTAACGCGGAATCACGATTCCAGCCGCGGTCGACTTGTGTCAGGGTTTTGGCGTATTGAACTTGTTCCTCTTGCGATGTGGCCGATTCTAGCAATCCCAATGATTTCGAAATGATTTCGGGCGACTGGAGTTTGACGAGCAGTTCTTGCAGCAACCAATTGGCCGCAAAACTGTCTTGAGGAAAGAGCGGTTCGAGTCGTGCGAGCCAGCGTTGTTGTTCGGAAGCCTCAGGCGGCCCTTGTCGGATGAGGGAGAGTTGCAAAGTTCGCAGCGGTAGCAACCATTGATCCGGTGTGGAAGGCTGCCATGGCGTTTCGAAGAGTTGCTCCAGTAAAAAAGGCTGTTCGGCAGGCCCGCTGACTCGGGCCAGAGCCAACAGTCCGGTGTGCAAAGCCAGTGAGTCTTCGGTGACGCTGAGCCGTTCGCGCCAGGAGTCCACTGGTTGATTCTCCAGGGCGATGCGGGCGGCAAAACGGAGCCACGGATCGTCGCTGGCCAAATGAGTCCAAATAAAATCCATCGCCGAAGCGTCCACAGTTCGATGATACAACTCCAAGCGGTGACGTAAGCTCTGGGCCGCTTCGCTGGTCGCCAGAAACTGTTGATTGGATGGTGTCGCCTCTGTGTTTTCCACAGGAACGGGCGTCTGCGCCGAGGAAAGCCCAGTCCACGTCACGCGGTAAAGTCCCGACTGAGATCCACGGCCTCCGGTAATGAAATAAAGTGCGCCATCTGGCCCAAATGTCAAATCACAGACGTTTAACGGTCCACCTTCCAAGAACCACTCCGAACTGGCTTTGTAACTGGCGCCTTGGGGCTGCAAGTCGACCATCAAGATACGGCCAAACTGCCAATCGGCCATGTACAGAGCCTGGCGATATATTTCTGGCCAACGACTGGCATAACCGAACGTCATTCCGGTCGGCGAACCCAGACCCGTGTCGAGTGTGGTCGGCAAGCTGTCCGGAAACCAAGCGGGCCATTTGCCGGTGCCCCAACGCCAACCGTATTCGCCACCCGAGACGACGTGATTCAGCCGAGTCGGTCGATACCATGGCAGTCCAACATCCCATTCCATGTCGGCGTCCCAAGTGAACATCTCGCCGTCTTGGTTGAAAGCGAGATCGACTGGATTGCGAAAGCCACCCGCGACGACTTCCCAGGTCGTTCCTTCGGGATCAACTCTCGCAATATAGCCGACTCGATTGTCATGACCGCCATCATGTCGACTAGGCAGTAACCAATCGTTTTGCGGATGGCGGTACGGCGAGTTGGACGTCATCGACGGAGGGAACACAACATCGTTGCCGATCACAAAGTAAACATGGTTGTCAGGGCCTAAAGTGATCTGATTCGTCCCGTGACCGTAGCGGCTGTTGTAACGAAGTTCTTGGAGACGTTGTGGCGATTCGAAGGTTCCGTCCATGTCCCGCATCCGATAGATTCCTTGACTATCGGTGGCACTGATGTAAAGCGATTGATGAGCATACAAAACACCTCGGACATGTCGCAACGATTCAGTTCCAGGTATCCGTTCGAAGTTCGTTTGCCCGCTGCCGTGATCGATCGACAATCGAGCCAAACCGGCATCGTCCAACCCGACGATCACGTCGCCGGACGGATCGAAGGTCATGCTAATCCAGGAACTTTCCCCGGCTTGAGCCGAACGGAGTAACTCGACTTGGAAACCCGCGCGCGTCCGGATCGAATCGGGACGAGTTGCTTGGCGATCCTGAGCGGAAAGGCCGGCCGATTGAATGACAATCGCCGCCGTCAACAGGCATACCAGAATCCACTGAGACCATTTCGAATTCATCAATAATCTCCCGGCGGCTTGGTCTTTACCCCGCGAGTGCGTGGGCATATGGAGTTTCCATCGTAGCGACAATCGGTTGCTTCGCAATCACAAGATTGGCGACTTGGTCGGAACTTGATAAAATGTGCGAGGTGGTGGCCCGGGCGCCGTTCGTCCGTGCGGTTGACTTGCGAACAAGGAGGGGAATAAAAATGCCAATGCATGATTGGACCCGTGTTTCACCGGGGGTGTATCACAATTTCCACTATCTCTGGCTGTCGACCATCACAAACCGTCTCAATGCGGGCTTGTTGCCTCAAGGGATGATTGCCATGGCCGAGCAGGTCATTGGCGGTCCGGAGCCCGACGTCGTGACGCTGCAGCGTGTCGATTATGAGCCTCCGCTGGGTTCCGGTGGTGTGGCAGTGATGGAAGCTCCCCCGCAACCGCAGACGGAGTTTGTGTTTCCTGCCGAATCCGAACGATATGCGGCGAAGGCCAATCGAGTGGTCGTGCGACACGCCTTGGGCAAGGTCGTGGCCATCGTGGAGCTTGTTTCACCCGGCAACAAGAATTCTCGTCATGCCCTGCGCTCTTTTGTTGAGAAGACGGTCGATCTGTTGTACGGCCAGATCAATTTGTTGGTGATCGACCCATTTCCGCCGGGGCGTAGTGATCCACAGGGGATTCACAAAGCGATTTGGGACGAGATTTCCGATGAACCGTTCCAGTTGCCTGTCGACCGCCAACGAACGCTCGTGGCTTATCAAGCGGCACCGATCAAGACCGCGTACGTGGAGCCTTTTGCCGTGGGACAACCCCTCCCGGACATGCCGTTGTTTTTGCAGGGCCATTTTTACATCAACGTGCCTCTAGAAGCGACCTACATGGACACCTGGGCTGTCCTGCCGCAACTACTGCGTGATTTGGTCTCGTGAACGCAATCATTCGAACTCGTGCGGGATCAGGATAATTTGATCGAGCGACTTTCAGGTTGGTGTTTCAACCAACATTTTTCTCCCACGTTATTTGAACAAACGTGGCTTGTTTTTCGGAAGAAACCACATTCTACTACTTGTTGAGATTGATACACGAATTGCCAGTTTTGCCATTGCGTTTTAGAGGTCGAGCGTCCGTGAAGACGTTTTGACGTTGCTGGCGATTCCGGCAAGTTAATCGGACTAGGAGATCATGATGCCTCGCGATATTTTGTACCTGTTGAAAGCCGATTTTGCGGATGGTCCAGGTCTGCCGTACTATTGTCCCGACTGCGCGCAGGTCACTGGGGTGTTGGCCTACTTTCCGCAGTTGCGTTATCAATTGGATGTGCGCTACGTTGACTACCAGCGACCACGTACCGAGATCGTCGAGTTGATTGGCATCGAGAACCAAGGCTGCCCAGTGCTGATATTGGCCGACGTCCCGTTCCCACAAGCCAGCGAGTTGGTGACCGGCGAGCAACAAGGTCGCAAGTTTATTTCAGGCGCCAAGGCTATCACAAGTTATTGGTCCGTGGTACATCAAGTCTCGCGGCCACATTGATTTTTTAGTAGTGGCGACTCGTCTGCCCTCGGGTCAGCTTTCAAGCTCGCAAGGTTCCCTCTGGCAGTTGGGCCCTGTTCAGGTTTCAAGCGGTCGAAAAATGTTGGTCGAAAGATGGTTGGATTGTCTTTCGCCCAACGTTTTTCGACCGCGCTGCTCCGATGACGTTGGCTTGTTTTTCGGAACCGACCACATTCTACTGCTATTTGCATTCGATATTGGGGTGTCCGCCGATTTTCCGCAGTTGCTCCATCAATTGGATGTTTGCTACGTCGACTTCATGCGACCGCGTACCGAGAAGCAAGTTACGGGTATTCTGATAGCTCAGATTTGGAGATGGTGATGCCATATGCGGATTTGACCTTCTCCACGATTTTTTCTTCCGCGCCCTTGATGAAGAGGCGAATGGTTCCGGCGACTGCCCCGATGCCTGCACCGATGGCCGCTCCGAGAGGGCCGAAGTTGGCTCCAGCAA
>JAEUIP010000146.1 GCA_016795075.1 Planctomycetaceae bacterium
GTAGCGCTCGGTTGGTCCGAAAGGAAATACCCTTGTTCATGTGTATTCGAAATTTGACACTTGCTGTCCTAATCCTGGTCTGTTGGGTCGCTCACGATTCGTGTTGGGCTCGGGCCATCAATCAAGAATCACACGCAGGGGCGAACGAGGGATGGCCATCAACGGGCCGAGCCGAGTCGGGGTTTCCAACCTATCCGGTGCCGATGGAAGGCTGGCAATTTCGTGCTGCCAATCAAGAGCAATCGCAAGCGGCATCCGTCCCCGCACCTTGGGAGGATTTTCTTGGGACGACCTTCGACGGTCAAGGAACCTATCGTCTGGTTTTCGACGCCCGTGCGGCAAAACAAGTCGCCGAGTGGCGAGCGAAACACGAAGCGGTCGTCGGGCCTTGTGAATTGTTCATGGTGTTTGATGGCGTTGCGACTCAAGCTACGGCCCGACTTAACGGTCAAGTCATTGGATCGCACTTGGGTCCCTGGACACCATGGAGTTGTGTGGTGGATAGCCAGTGGGTGCCAGAAAGCGAAAACGTTCTCGAGGTCGAGGTCGACGAACGTGTCGGTCACCACACGCAGGGTTTCTTGCCAGTGTTCTTGCCGCATTTTGGTGGGATCTGGCAACCGGTGCGATGGGAGCTTCGTCCGACTCAGCGAATCGAACCTGGCGAATCGTTGGTGTTGGGGGACTTTGCCTCGGACGGTCAACATGGATTAGTTATCGACTTGAAGCTACAGGCGCAGGTGGGCCAGCGACTACGGCTGACGGTTTCGGCTCCGCGGCAATTGGTCGAGCATCAACAAGCGGCAGGGTCGAAGTCCGTGTTGCCGATTTGGAAAAGCCATCCGACCGCACAACATCAGTCATTTGAATTCAAGCTTGATGCGAACCAAGTTACTCAAGGCCGCTGGCGAACTCGTATTGGCGTGCCTGAAGCGGTGGCCTGGGCACCCGCAGAACCTTGGTTGTATGGTGTCCAAGTCGAGCTGTTGTCGGTGGATGAAAAGGTTGAGCGACCGCTTCATACGACTTGGTTCCGCACGGGATTCCGTCGGTATGAAACGCGGGGGCATCAGATGTTGCTCAACGGTGATCCGGTGGTTATTCAAGGTCTGTTGAATTGGGGTTACACGCCCACTTCGTTAGCCCCCACGTTGAATGAGAATATCATGTTGGCTGAACTCGAAGCGGCTCGGCGCTTGGGTGCGAATCTGATGAAGTTTTGTTTGTGGATTCCGCCCAAACGGTACTTGGAGTTGGCGGACGAGTGTGGAGTTTTGACGTGGATCGAATACCCGACGTGGCACGCTCAATTGATCGAAGCGAACTTGCCGGAACTCAGTCGCGAATATGCCGAGTTCACCAACTTTGATCGGAACCATCCTTCGGTGATCTTGCGAAGCTTGACATGTGAGACGGGCTCCTCTGCGGAGCTGTCGGTGATCCAACATCTCTACGACTTGGTGCATCGCCAAGTGCCGGGTGCCATTGTGGAAGACGACAGCAGTTGGATTTCTTGGAACCGAGTCAGTGATATTTGGGACGATCATCCGTACGGCAACAATCACACGTGGGTGAAAACATTGGCGGGTCTGCGTGAGTTCATCGCTGCGCGGCAGGCGAGACCGCTGGTCTTGGGCGAAGCGATCGCTGCCGACACGTGGCCGGACCTTCGTCCGTTGGCATCGGCCCAAGCACAGTTTTTGGAGCAGCATCCGTTGGAGAGACGGCCGTTTTGGTCGTTTGGTTTCTTCGAGGCGGCTCAAGCGTTTGAACAGCAGTTGGCGGAAGTTGCAGGACCTTCGACGTTGGCTCGCTTGCGACCGGATTCTGTGCGTTATGCTTATTTGATGCGGAAGTTTCAAGTTGAAACTTATCGCCGCGAAGTACCTTGGGGTGGTTATGTACTGAGTGTCATTCGTGACTTTCCGTTTGCGGCGATGGGTTTGTTGGACACGTTTGGACAGAACAAGTTTCCGGCTTGGGATTTGGACAAAGAGTTTTCTGTCGGCCCGTCGATGGTGCTGTTGCGTACGGATGGGGATCGCCGTTCCTGGTTCGGTGGCGATCTGGCTCAAGTGGATTTTCTGTTGGCGACGACGGATGAATTGCCGATGGAGCCGGACGCAGGCGTTTCTGCGACCTTGCAGTGGGAGTTGAAGGCGGCATCTGTTAGCGAGTCATCAGCTAAAGTCCTCGCACGTGGCGAAGAGTCTTGGCAGTTGCATCGGCCAGCCCAAATCACGACGACTTCCGCGGATCATCCGCAGTATACCGTGCCGCTCCAGTTTCCCGCCGTGGATCGCTTGACGGAAGTCGTGTTGCACGCGACCGTGACTTACTCGTTAGGCGATTCGCCGTCAAAACAGCAAGTGAGCAACAATCGGTGGTCCCTGTGGTTGGTACCAACGTTGTCGACAACTGCGGAGCCCCGAGTCCTCTATGAGATCGATTCGAGCTTGGCGGAGCAGCCGCGAACTTGGTTGGCTCATCCGCAGCTGCAAGAGGTCCGTGGTGGGGCAGGGTTGGGCGATGAAGGGGTGATCATCGCCAGCCGATTCAGCTTGCCGCTATGGGAACAATTGGAAGCCGGGGCCAAGGTGTTGATGTTGCCCGATGGCCAGTCGCAGAGTTTGCCCACCAATTCCCATTGGTTCTTGCGCGGCGGTCCGCTACTGTTCTCGCATCCGGTGTTGGGAAGGGATGCCGAACAACAGACGCTTTCTCAGAATGCCTGGAGAGATTTGCAGCACTTTGATTTGGCGGGGCCGGCGCAGCCACAATGGGATTACTGGACCGAGTGTTCACCAATCATGGCGCTGTGGGACAATCACGACATCAAAGAAGTAAGAGTCCACGGATTGGTGTGGGAGGCAAAAGTTGGCAAAGGTCGTTTGATCGTCTCGATGTTGAATCATGGACCGCAGAATTCTGCCATCGGTCCCAAGTTATTGCTGGATCTGCTGGGGCATTTGCGTAGTGACTTCGAGCCGAGGGCGTGGAGCGATGAATTACGAGCACGCATGCGCGAAGATTTGATAGGCCGCGATTTCAACTTGGTGAATGCCGATTGGCAATTGCGTCCGGATCCAAATCGCGTTGGTTTTGAAGCGGAATGGTTCAACGCCGACCTCAAGACTCCGACCACAGCCGCTGCTTGGAGTCCCATTCGGATCGACGCTCATTGGGAAGGGCAAGATCGGCCTCAGTTGGACGGCTGGGCATGGTACGCGGCGGATGTGCAAGTGCCGGCCGATTGGCAAGGCGAAGCGATTTACTTGTGCTTCACGGGTGTTGACGATCATTATCAGGCCTTCGTGAACGGCCAACTCGTGGGTTCTGCCGGTGTGATCGAAACGAAGGAAACGGCGTTTGAAATGCGCACGAGTCATCGCCTGCCGGACACGATCAAGGCGGGCGACACATTAAAGATTCGAATTGCGGTTTACGATTGGTACGGAGCCGGCGGCATTTTCCGCCCGATTTATTTGCGAACCACGCCCTGGTCCGATCAGCGCCCCATGCTCAAACAGTAGGCCAACAAGATCAGGGTGATGACGGTCACCAGATACTCAGTGAATCGGAGTTACATGCTAGGAAGGCCGATAGAACCGTGTGTTGGGGGTGTCAGGCCCTCGGTTGAGTCTTGAACTCAACCGTGTGCCTCGCGAATGGGAAGACGCAGACAACGGATCGTATCGTAGAAGACGCGAATTTCGCAGCGCCGGGATTCCATTCAGCAAACCTGGTTCACAGATCAACCGTTTCGCCAGCGTTGGTAGGCTCGGTAGGGTTTGAACCAGAAGGGTAGGGGGATGCCGAGGAGCCGGCGGAGGCTTTGTTCCACTTCATCGTGAATTCGCCAAAACTTTTTTTCTTTGGCGGGCTTTGCCCAAGATTCTCGCCATTGCTTGAATGCCTGCCGTGCCGTTCTTGGATCGTCCGCTTGCACCACCGTGAGACATAATTCGGCGGATTGTCTTAGATAGTCCCGCAAGGATTCGTAAAACGAGCCCACTTCAAAATCGCGAAACATCGCGACTTGTTCCAAGGCCGGGGGCCATTCATCGGCGGCGATCAACGACACCGTGTACCAGAATCGAACCAGTTCCGTGTCTTGGTCCGGTGTCAAACGTGGATCGTCAAAACACCGTTCGCTCATTTGACGCACCAAGGCCCAATCGTGCATCGAAGCCGCGATTCGCACCAATTGGAACCAATGATCCGCGGTGAAATCTTCGTAGGACTCCCAACCCGGCAGCCATTGCCGACAGCCGCGAGCCTGCAACGAACTCAAGGAACGGAAGAACTTCTGCCATTTGGGGAAGTCGCGATCGATTAGGAATCCACCGGCTGCACAAAACGTTCCGGGGTCTTTTCGCAGATCGCTGGCGCGATGGCTAATCAGTTCCGCACCTGCCGAATCCTTTTCGTGCGGTTCGCTGTGACGCAGCAGAAACTCGGCGGCACCCAACCACGGGTTGGTTGTAGGAAGTTTTTGCAGCTCGTGCAGTGCCTCCACGCATGAGTTTCGACCCTGCTTCCAATGAGCGATGGCCCACAGTCTTCCCACCGTGCGATGGCCGGTTTCCATTCTCGCGCGCAACAGCCGAAGGGCTAACGGAGTTGCTTCCGCCTCCATCAGGTAAGTCAAGCTCTTGTGGGCGTGAGCGTCCGTCGATGAATCGGATAAATCGTCCAACAATTGCCCAAACAACGATTCGGCGATGTCGTCGTTCTTCTCGCGAATTGCCAACAGCAAATCGATCGAACGAACCAAACCTGCATTGGCACGTCCGCGCAGGCGTTCCAGGACCGTGCGTAATTCATCGACCTTGTCTTGTTTGAGTAACCGTTCGCTTAGACTTGCCACGGCATAATCGTAGGTAGGGTCCAGTTGAACCGCTTTTTCCAAGCACTTCAGAGCTTCGTCTTCCCGTTCCAAGCGAGTCAATGAATCGGCATGATAGCCCCAGCTCAATGGATTGCCGGGGGCCGTGCGGACCATTTCGGCGGTCGCCCGATGGTACGAATCCCAGTCGCCCGCCTTTTCGGCCCATTCCGCCAATCGATACCACAGCGAAGCAGAATCGGGATCATCGACGAGAATTGCATTCAATCGTTTGATCGCGTCCTGCAGGGAGCGGTAATCGGCCAATAAGTCTAGTTCACACAACTGCAAGGGACGACTGTTTCGTTCATTACTCGAGGCGCGACAGCTCTCCAGGGCCTTCTCGAATTCGCCCTGTTCCGCATACAGATGGGCCAATCGTCGCCGAGCATCGGTCGAGGACGGATTGATCTGCAACGCGTGTTGCAAGGCCGCGTGTCGCTCGGCCCAGGTCTCTTCGGTTCGTGGCAAGACATCCGCCAACAAAGTCCAAGACTGGATCTCGTGAGGACGTTCTTGCGAAAATTGTCGGGCTGCGTTGGCGACCAATTCGGGCTGTTCAACTTTGTTGACCCAAGCTTGCAAACACTCCCAGGCGTAATCGAACCCCGGGCGTTGGCGAACCACGGCGGTCATGGTCTCGATCGCCAACTGCGATTGCTCGTCTTTCCAATACAGTTCGGCCAAACCACACCGCAGCAGCACATCGCGCGGGGATTCGGCCAACGTGTTGTGCAGCAAGTCAAACGCCGCCGTCTTTTGTCCCTGATCGTAATACGCAATCGCAAGGCGATAGATGACTTGTGGCCAGCGTGGATTGATGCTGAGGGCTCGCTTGAGATATTCGATCTGTTGTTGCGGTTGCTCTTGTTGCTCGGCCAACGCGGCGGCATCGGACCAGATCCGCGGTAGCAGCGGAAACCGAGTCGTTGCTTGCTGCATGAGTTCAGCGGCCTCGGGCAATTTGTCTTGCCGCCGCAAGACATCGACCAACGCCAACCAACTTTGAAATAGATCGGGCCGAGCCTGGTGCATCTCTCGGAACAACTGCAACGTGGCCGCGTCGTCCAGTGTGGGTTGGACATGATCGGTCAAGGTCAGCAATAGATCGCCCGTCACAACTTGGGACTTGAGTTCGCGCTGGACGAGTTCGAACACGCGCAGCCGCTGTTCGCGACTTTCGCAGATTTCGAGCCAACCCAAAAAGCCGGCCTCCCAATCAATCGATTGCTCGAGTGACTTGGCGTAGTCGCTGGCTGCTTCGTCGCGTTGGCCCAGCTTGGCGCGAACCAGCCCGCGCATGCTCCACGACGCCGCGACGTACGGTTCGATCGCCAGCGCCTGTTCGGCATAGGGCAGTGCTTCTTCCGGGCGATGCAAATCCACGAGCACCGAAGCCAGCTCGCGGAGTGTCCAAGGATCGTCCGGATGCAGTTCTAACATTCGCTGTAGTTCTTCGACCCAGCGGCTGCTCAAATCTTCGCGGCGCAACAAGCCGATCCACATCTGCCGCAGTTCGTAGTGCTCGGGGAAGCGTTGGACGTAGTCGGCCAAAAAAGCGATGGCCGCTTCGCTACCTTGGCGATCAAAGATTGTATCGCACAAGGCGTTGACAAAGCTCATGTTGAGCGGTTGCAGTTGGAGCGCTTCACGAGACAGCGTCTCTTGCGTCGCGATGTCTTCGAAGATCATGGCAAACCGAGCGGCGGTGTTCAGCCAGCGCGTTCGATTGGTGATCGATTCGGCGGCGGCCAGCATCTGCTTGGCTTCGGCGCCGCGTCCCCAACCCATATAGAACTGAGCTGCGCTCAGCATGACTTCGCCGTCCTGCGGCCGCCAGGCCAAGCTTTCATTCAATGCTTCATCGGCACGGGCGTGTTGATCGCAGGCCTCCAGCGCCGCGACATAGTTGTAGGTCGGTCCAACGGATTGACGCCCCAGTGTCTCGTGTCGTTGGCGCAGAAATTCGAGTCCGGCCTCCGTCTCGCCATTGGCCCGTGCCAAAGAGAAATAGTCGGCGGCCAACGATTCATCCAAGCGTTCCGACAAAGCGGCGAGTCGCAAGACTTGGACCGCCAAATCACGCTGATTGGTTCGCCAGTAATAACGACTTGCTAATCGCAAGTCTTCCGCGGACTGCTGCTCGCGCAGAATCCGCTGGACCCAACGTTCCGCCTCGGGCAAACGGCGTTGATCTTCAAGCCATTCGGTGGCCAACATTCGCCAATAGATCGGCAGCGAATCACTTTCCTCACACAGCGTTTCCAATCGCTGCAAATAATCGGCTCTTCGCCCCAACTCACGCAAAAGAGACAGCCGCACCAGTTGCTGATTGACATCCTTGGGAAATCGTTCCGCCAGAGCTTCAACGGCTCGCAATTGTCGGACCCGATCTTGATCGTAAAATGCCAAACTAGCTCGAGCATGTAATGTTAGACGATGATTCGGATCCAGTGACTCCAATTGTTGCAAACATTCGGCTGCGGCTTGTCGATCGTGTTTGTGCAAGGCTCGGTGCAGCTGATGCATCCAGTCGTAAAACTTGGCGTCTTCCAGTTCCAAGCCATCCAATCGCTTCGACTCGGACTGGGGCACAACGGTCATGCCGCGCGGGCCAGTGGTTGAATAGTGGTCCAGCAGTTCCTGGCCACGATACTCGACATGATGTCGTTCGCCGGGATCACGAACCAACAAGACCCCGCGGCGGCTATCGTAGCCAATGACGGGTTGCAAATGACCCATCTGCGGCCCGATGGTGGTCAACGTGAACGGGACACCGCGATCGATGAGTTGCCGCGCGTTGTCCCAAGTCACACGGAATTCGCGGGCAGCAAAGCCGTGTTCCTCGGCCCAGTTGCGTTCTTCGTGAGCGGGCGTTCCGTCATAACAAATCGACTGCGCCAACTCGATGTGATCAACTTGTTGTCCCCAATAGTTCGATAGAGCCGTCAAGGTCGCTGGCGCGCAGGTTAGATGATGTTGACGCACAAACTTCACATCGAGCAAAACATCGCGGGTCTCTTCGGCCGGCCGTTCCATGGCTTCGCGAAGCGACTTGACGATCGAACGATGATAGGGCGAATCAACCTGTTCGGCCAACCGGATCGCTTCCGGATAATCACCGCGGCGGTAGGCCAGTTCCGAACGACGACTGGCCAACCAACGGCGTAACGTCTTGTCTCGGTCCAAAAGCAAATAGAGCGCTTCGGCTTTGTCCAAACATTCGGACACCAAATCGAACCGGCGTGTTTCAGTGTAGAATGCGGCCAATTGGCTCCATAAATCACCGGATTGGTTGTGTTTGGCAGCCCGAAGCAACAAGTCTTCGGCTTCTTGATCGCGGTTCAATTGCATCAGTTGATAAGCGTGCAATTGGACGGCCGGTCGATAATAGGGTCGAACTTCCAAGGCGCGGTCGGTCGCGCGCAACGCTTCTTCACGGCGATCCATCGCGGCCAGCAGCGAATGTTGTTCTACTAAAACCCACACATGGTCGGGCACCAAGGCGAGGGCCTGTTCGACATCGCGTTCGGCAGCCGAGAAATCACGCAGGGCCGTATACACTTGAGAGCGAAGCGAAAGCAGTTCCGCCATTTGGTTCGGACTCAAGTCCGTTGGCAGGCCTTGATAGGCCATCTGTCGCCAAGTCTCCAACGGTCCCTGGTACGAGAACATCAGGAGGTACTTGTAGAACAACAAGTCCGGATGCTCAGGATATTGTTGGCAAAGTCGCAGGTGACAAAGTCGTCCCCAACGTTGACCGCCCAAGTTGTGAGCCAAACGCCCAGCAATCACACGACCTTCTACACCGGGCCACTGCTCGATGGGGCCCCACGAGTCAAGGCCGACCTGGTAGGCCGTGTGATATTGACCCGTGTCGTAATGCAGAAGAATTTGCGAAAGCGTGTCGTTGGTCGATGATGGTGTCATGAATTAGAAATAGGCTAGATGAAGGAATTTTGATTAGGTCACGCGGTAGCCATGATTGAAGATCTGGCGCGCGTTCGATCGTCACCGGATGTTCAATGGAATCGCTGGATTCTACTCCTAAGACGCGGCTCGAAACAGCGGGTTCGGGGCTTGGTAACCGTTCGCAGGATCTCGTGGCGTGTAGTAATCCCGCAAAATTTGCTCGAACCTATGAGTCATTCGTAGGCATGATTGATAACCGCGGGTCTGAGGAAACGCGCCAAAGCGATTGTTTGTAGACAGTGACGGTTCCTGACCGGCGAGCCTTACTCGACCGGGAAATCTCGAATGAGAATTGCTGAATCATAGAGTCGGAGGTGGCGGTAATAGACTTCCAGAGTCAACGTTGCCATGGCGGTACAGTACAAACGGCCGCCCTCGTTGCCAGTTTTGGGGTGTGGGAAAAACCAGCTACCGCGTTCGTGACCCGCATTGCTCTGTGTGTTGACCAGATAGTCTCGAACTTCTTCGTTCCAAGTCTTCCACAACGGTCCTCCAAAATGGAACAAGGCCATTGTCGTGTAGTAGTTGAAGTAGATATGGTTGGGCGAAACTTTTTGCTCGGCCAAGTATCCAACTCCCATTTGGATCTCGTCGCGTTCGGGCTTCCAACCTTGATGCATTCGCAACAAAACTCCAATCGCTGTCGGCACGGGTTGAGCCAAGGTGGGATCAAGACCAGGGTAGGTAAAGTACGCACCGGGACTAACAGACTGGGATTCGATAAACTTGCTGGCTTTTTGCATCGTGGCGTCCGGCACGTTGGCACCCGCCATCCGCGCCGTCTTTAGTGCCAACCACTGCCAGCCCGTAATGTTCAAGTCGCCCATTTGGCCGGGCATGTACCGCCATCCACCTAAAGAATGTTGGGCCGTCACAATGAAGTCAACAGCTTGTTGCACGGGCTCACGCAATTGTGGATCTTCTGAAACCGCGAGAGCTTCGGCCAGCGCCAACGTGGCAATTCCTTGACCATACATCGAGTGTTCCGTCAGCTGTGTTAGATCGCCCTTCTTCGCCGTCTTCAGCAAGAAGTTCAACCCGTCCAGCACAACCTTCTGGTATTCGCTTTGGTCAACATGGTTGTGGTTGCGCCCCAAGAAACACAGCAGTGCCAAACCAGTGGCTGCGGTGCGGCTGGCGGAGTTCCCCTCGTTCCTGGCTTCACTGTGGGCAGGGTGGCGAAAACTCCAACCGCCATCGGGCCACTGGTGTCGGGCCAACCATTCCAGGCCCATGTCGACCGCGATTTCACTTTGTTCGTTGCCTCCGCCTTGGTGGACTAGTTCCGCGCGACGCGAAGCTTCACGTCCGGACAAGCCTCCACCGCCACTTGCGACTTGTTCCGCCATGGCCGGTGCGATCTCCGGTTGAAGTGTCGGCGTCGGCAGCAAGGGTTGTGTCTCTACCCGACTGGCTAAGGTCGGCTGGGGGTCGGGCAGGGGACTCAAGAACAGTGAATTTTGTTGTTGATCGGACATTGCCAGGGAAACACTATCGAAGTTCGCTTCGGCGACCGCTGGTCCCGACTCCCATGCGTCGAGTTCCATCGGACCCGCGCCGCCGCGTTGGGGCATGAATAGAAAGGCCAACAGCACAAATAAGAGGATGTGCAGGATCAAGCTGACGACGACGCCGGCCAGGTCGCGTTTCCGGTACCAGTGAGGTTCGAGATCGGCCACGGGATCTCGAGCCACTTCGACTAAGGCGGTGTTGATTTCGGCGGCTGAAATCGTTTCGATGGGCGTTACTGGCACACCGTTCCAGGCACCGGCTCTTTGCTTGGCCAACAACGCCAAGACGACGGCACCGTCCTCTTGCGGTCGCAAGGGAAGCGAAACGTCGGGCAACAGAGTCGGGGGACTTGGAGACACGAGATGACTTGGGGTGTGCAGCGAATCAGGCCCGGAGCAGTGACGGTCCACTCCGGACCAAGTTTAGGTCGCTGCCAACGACCGTCCGTCGATCCAGCGAACCTTTCCCAATACCATTATCGCCCACCATGTGCCGATTGTCACGACTTTAACGGCTGCACCGTTTCACTTCCCGATGCAAAAACGCGAAAAAATCGAGTCCAAAATATCGTCCGTGTAAATGGTGCCGACCAAGCGACCCAGCCGATCGATCGCGCGGTGCAGTTCTGCGGCCACAAGTTCTTCACCTCCCTGGCCACTCGCGACAATCAGGGCTTCGGCCAACGCTTGATCGATTTGCTCCAGGTCATCCATGGCTTGGACGGACAAACCAGTAGGCCGAGGCGATTGCTCAACAGACCGTTGGTGTACCACGTTTGCCAATTGCGATCGCAGTTCCCCCAGGCCATGTCCATGAAGTGTGCTGACCCGTACCGAGGTTGGCAGCAGGGACGGCAGCGAATGCTCTGGGGTGACCGCCCGATCGGATTTGCCTAAGACCAACAAGGCCGGTGGCTGGGGCAACCGAGTCAGCCAATCATGAATCTCATTCGCCGGTTGCTCCACATCCCAGCACAGTACCAACACGTCGGCGGTTGGCAACAGATGGGTAGTCTGTTGTTGACTTAGCCAATCCAACGGATCGACAAACGAATCATCCAGTCCAGCGGTATCGATAAGTTCAATTTCAACCGCCCCAAGGCTCAGTCGTGCGCTGAGATAATCACGTGTGGTGCCACTCTGAGGTGAAACGATGGCAGCGGACTGGCCTAGCAACGCATTGAACAAGCTGCTTTTGCCGGCATTGGGCGGGCCGACCAAGACCACTCGGGGAAGCTTTCCCGCCTCCCGTCGCTGCCGCAGTTGCTCCAGGATTTTTTCAACTTGAGATCGCACCGCCTGCAAGTCGCCTAACAACTGCTCGCGCGAAATAAACTCGATGTCTTCTTCGACGAAATCCAATCCCGCTTCCAAATGGGCCAGCACCATGATCAGTTGGTCTCGCAGTTCTTGGAGCGGGGTCGAAAGCCCTCCGGCCAATTGACTCAGCGCCGCTTGTAGTTGCGCTTCACTGTTGGCTTCGATTACTTGCAAGACCGCCTGGGCCTGCAACAGGTCCAATCGTCCCGCCAAAAACGCCCGCATCGTGAATTCACCCGGTGCGGCCATGCGAGCCCCGGCTCGCAAACACTCTTGAACAATCTGTTCCAGCAGATAGGGTAGGCCGGCAACATGAAACTCAGCGGACGGTTGCCCGGTGTACGTTCTGGCCGAGGGCCAATACCAAAGATCGGCCGGCAGTGTCGCAAGTCCCTGTTCGATGGAGCGACCACCATTCGTAGTGATGTAAATTCGACCGGGGAGGCGTTGGGCGATTCGGTCGGGAAAGGCCGCCGTGTCGCTTGGGACAAACACGCGTTCTACCACTGTTGCGACATGCGGCCCGGTCAACCGCACGATGCCGCGTGACGCTGCCGATGGACCGGTCGCGATGGCGACAATGGTGTCATGCAGATCGTTCGACGACGCGCCGGCCGACATGGGTTATTCCTTGCGTTTGTCTTTCAAACGCTTCTGTCGTTCTTTGTCCCGGTCGCGGAGTTCTTGGCGACTCTTTTCGTCCAATTGTGTCTTGCCCTCGGCAGCCGCTGGTTTTGCGGCCATCGTCGGTGGCAAATCGCCATCGCGATTGATGCTGTCCAAGATTTCTTGCGACAATTGTGGTTTGGGGATGACGGCTCGTTCGATCAGACCCCAAATGCTGGACGTAATAAAGTAAATGCACAAACCCGCCGGAACCTTGAAGAACAAGAAGCCCATGAAGATCATCATGTAGCTCATCATTTTTTGCATCATCGCTTGCTGCTCATCCGTCGGCGGCGGCATGAAAATCTTTTGCTGCAAAATAAACAACACGATGGTCACTAGCGGCAGGACATTAAAATACGGTCCTAACCAACCTGTTTCCGAAGCGATGAAGCCGGGTAAATAACTCGACCAATTCCACAATTGGTCTGGGCCAGCCATGTTCGAACACCAACTCATGCCGGGAATCAACGGTTGATCGCGCAATTCGAAATCAACACTTAATCCACGATACAAACCAATGAAGATCGGCAACTGCAAAAAGACAATCAAGCAGCCGCTAAAGGGGTTGTACTTGAAACGCCGGAATAGCTCACGATTGGCCAACCCTTGTTTCTCGAGATTGTCCGGATACTTCTCTTTGATTTTCTTCATCTCGGGCGCCAGTGCCTGCATCATCTGGGCATTGATCACCGCCTTGCGCGAGATCGGCATCATCAGCAAACGGACGACGACCGTCAGCAAGATAATCGCAATCGCGTAGTTGCCGACGATGTAGTAGAACAAGTGCAAGAGCCAAAGCAACGGCAACGAAAACATACCGAACCAACCAAAGCTGACCGTGTCGTCCAGTTTATACGTGGCCAACAGTTCCGGTCGTTTGGGTCCGGCAAACAAGTGAAACGATTGTTGATAGTCAGGGAGCGCAGCGGCGTTCTCTGCTTCATTTCTATCCGCGGCTGGTAGGGACACCGTATTGTACACACGGAAAGACAAGTCCTGCTTCATCGCATCCCGACCTGGATAAATTTTGCCAACCGGGCCAGCGAATCCACTATAGCAAACATAGTCGGTTACAGTCGCAGGGTCGGCCCCGGCAACCGGCTTGGGCTGGGGCAACATGGCACTCGCGAAATAAAGCGTATCGACCGCCGCATATCGAACGGTACGTTCTTCGATCGTTCCGTTTCGTGGGAAGACCGTGAAGGTGCCATTCTTCTTTACTTCGGAATCAATCTCAGCCCGGCCGAAGAAGTTGTAGGGGCGCTCGGTGCTC
>JAEUIP010000147.1 GCA_016795075.1 Planctomycetaceae bacterium
GAATTTTTGAGTTTGCCGTATTCCTGGGCGCGGGTGAAGTAATCGACATAAGTTTGCTCGACGCCCATCCGAGTTTGAGGAAAGCGGGTGCTGTTAGGGTTGCTGCTGCGTTTTACGTTTTCACCCAACGCAAACTTGATCCCTGGCGGTGCTTCGCGAAACTTCAGTTCCTCATCGACGGCGCCCCAGCGAAGCTTGATAACTTGATTTTGCCCGCCAATTGGATTGGCCGACCCGTGAAGAATATTGGCCGAGGTCAACCCGCCAGCCAATTGCCGATAAATCGTGATATCGTTGCAATCAATAAAATCGCCGATACGAACTTCGGCTGTAATTGATTGCGATCCTTCATTTACTCCACTGTCAGTTGCCATGTGCGAGTGACAATCGATCAAACCAGGCGAAAGATGACGGCCTTGCCCCTCGATCACTTGGGTTCCCTCCGGAAGCGTCACTGCGGCCACCTCTTCGGCATTACGAAACACTTGGCGAATTGTTCCACCAACGACCCATACAGAACCGCCCTCCAAGTTGCCGTCTGGGCCGCTGGTCCAGACCGTGAAGTTCCTGAACAGCACTGAACTTGCTTGGACGGGTAACTGGGCGCGCCCGTACGTCCCCAAAGGATAATTCACCGGATTTGATGCCCGTGGAGCATCTTTGTCGGCATCCGGTTTGGTCGTGGTCTCGGATTTTGTTGTTGCATCAGACGCCACGGTATCGGAGGCGGTCGACTCCGCAGCATTGGTCGGGGTAGAGGTTGCTGCGGCATCGCTTTTCGGCTGCGGCTCATCCGTGTTGGTTGTTGGAGCGGTTTGCGTTTCTTCGGACTTTGGCTCTTCAACCACTCTTTCCAATATCAACGGGGCGCTCGAGCCATCCGCCCAAACGAACCGCCCGATATGGCGCGACGCCTTGCCTTCTTCGATTACCAAGCTCCATCGGGCGACTCCTTCGACCGGAAGTTTTTTGCCTTGAACAGTTCCATTCCAAATCTGACCATCCAATTGGACGCGTTCAAATTTTGCGAGTTCTTCGGATTTGGGTTTCTCCGGGCCGTCGGCGTTTGGATGGTTGGCTTCGGATTCTGGCGACTGGGCCGCGTTCTCGGGCGCCGGTACCTTTTCCGGTGCGATGCTCCACTGTTCTCCCTTGGATTTGATTTCGACCGTTGCCTCCCAACCCGGAAGATTGCCAACGGGGGCTACTTGAAAGCGCCATTTTCCAGCGAGATCGACCAAGCTCTTGGGTTTGATTTCATAGGGTTTCCCAGCGACCCACGTCTGCAATAGTTTTGTTTTTTCGGCGAATAGATCCCCATCCGCGACAACAAAGCTTGCTAACTTCCCGCGTGACAAACTTCCCAACTGATCGGCGACGCCGAGAATCTCGGCCGCATCAATCGTTAGGGCTTGCAGCGCTTTCTCACTCGACAAGCCTCGTTTGACTGCGACGCGAAGTTGGCTCAAGAACGTGTTGGCATTTTCCAGGCCGTTCGAAGTAAACGCCATTTTGACTTGTCGTTCGGCCAACCGAGCGGGATTTTCTGGAGCATGATCCCAGTGCATCAGCGACTCCAACGTGACCGCCTTCGCATCCGACACTGACGCGACGTTCGGCGCTGGCGGAAAATTCACAGGGCAGATGATCGTTCGCCCGGTGGCGGCGATTTCCGCGACTCTGCGATATTCACGACCATTCCCTACGACGACCAATCCGACACCAAACTCACGCGCGAATCGATCCGCGCGCAACACCGATAACTCGTTTCCCGTTTGCACGAACAGAGGGCGCTCACCGGCGATCAGTGGTTCCAAGGCTTCCAAGGTGGTGTTGGTCTCCGGTAAAGTTACAGCCGGGTCCACACGAACAACCTGCCAAGCATCACGATACCAACGAGCGTCGTACATTGCTTGCCGCGCCAAAGCGACTGCTCCCATGGGCGAATCCGGATAATTGTCCGTGTATTCGTCGGGGCCACCCGCCGGTCGCGGCCTGCGAGCGATCGTCAACACACCATGCTGCCCAACTTCCGAACGAACGACATACTGCGTTGCGGAGGGAGCAATCCCTCCTAAACTCGCAACCGCACCAGAGCCATCTATGATCGCGCCTGTGGGAACGAACAACGCCGCGACGATGCCTTGCGAACGTCGCGCCGAGTCGTCCATCAGCTCCGAAGTTAAATAATCGCGAATATCCACTTCAGCCCGGATTCGTGGATTCCAATAGAGATTAGCCGCCGGTGCGGGTGTGACGTTGACTGGCAAGTAAGCGTCGATTAAACCTGGATAAATGGTTTGGCCACTTACATCAATTTTCGCATAACCAGCGGGGATGGCGACTTCGTCAGCCGAACCAACCGCAGCAATCTTTCCGGCCTCGATGACCAAGACTCCGTTTTCGACCACACGGCCATCTCCGATGACCAACTTGCCGCCGGTCAACGCATAACGATCCGCGGGGTGTTCATGTAGACCTTGAGGTTGACGAGTGCTATCGACCGATTGTCCCCAAAGTGATGAACCACTCAAAACCAGTAATAACACGAACGTCCAAGTATTCTTCCAGCAATTCATCATCGAGTTTCCCTGTTCCCGTTCAACACTTGCAAGCCGTACTAGCTTAGTCGATAACAACCCACCTGCAATCGAAACCGACGACAATTTTGCATGGTCAACCGTTCGTGGACGGGCTCGTGCCCAATCCGGGTTGCTTGAGTACGGTCTTGATGAGCCATAGAGGTTGACCAATTCGGTGCCGATTGTCGGGTGGGCGTTTGACCAAACAGGCGTCGAGACGTGAGTCCAGTTCCCAAGAAAACCCAATGCATCAACTGCATTAACAGCAATCGGCAGCCCTACTTCCCGATAAAAGGGGAGAATCTTGACCATGAGGCTGGGACCCACCCTCCGATCCAGATGGCGACGTTCGAAAACGCAATTCAATTGCAGTTGCCAGGGTGGCGATAGGTCGCAAACAGATCTGCAAAATAGTTGGGGTACGTCTTCACAGTGCAACCTGGATTCGAAATTTGAATTCCAGGCTGTCGAAGGCCAACCAACGATAGGCTCATCGCCATCCGATGGTCGTTGTAGGTTTCCACGACTGTTGGGCGCAGTTCACCGGGCGTGATGGCCAAGCCATCGGGGAAAGTTTCGACGCTCGCGCCCATGCGTCTTAGCTCCGTCGCCAAGTCGTCGATGCGATCCGTTTCTTTGACGCGGTTATGAGCGACACCGCGCACGACCGTTGGCCCTTCGGCAAACAGTGCGACGGCGGCCAATGTTTGAACGGTGTCGCTGATACGATTCATATCCACTTCGATACCCCGCAATGGTCCGCCTTGGACGCGAACGGCATTGGGTTGGAATTCCACGCGACAGCCCATCTGTTCCAGGCACCGCACGAAATCGACATCCCCTTGGAGGCTTCGCGCATGCAAACCTTGCACCGTGACATCACCGCCGGTAATCGCGGCCAAAGCCCAAAAGTAACTGGCCGCGGAAGCGTCTGGTTCGATCCAATAATCGCGAGCTTGGTATCTTTGTGGCTCGACACCATATCCATCGTCGCTTCGAGTCACTTCGACACCGAAGTCGTTCATCACGGAGCACGTCATGGCGACGTAGGGCTCGGAAACCATGGCTCCGGCTATTCCCAATTGTACGGTTTGTTTTGCCAATGGTGCGGCCATCAATAGACCACTCAGATATTGACTCGAAAGATCGGCGGCCACAACACATTTTCCGCCAATCAAGCCGTTGGATTGAATGACGACCGGCGGAAACTGGCCGTCATGGCAATGGACCGCAGCACCCAATTGCCGTAACGCGGCGCCCAGGTCTCCGATAGGACGTTGTCTCATCCTCGCTACGCCATCCAATTCGAAGTTGCCGCCACATGCGGCCAAGGCTGCCGTGAGGAAGCGAATGGATGTGCCACTGTTGCCCATGAACAAGTGCTGACATGAGTCGCCAGAAACCGGTAACTTGCCACCACATCCTGCAACCGTTAATTCACTTCGATCCGCGGAAGCTTCGATATGGATTCCTAAGGCTTGCCAAGCCGCAAGCATGATTTGAGTGTCCTCGCTGTCCAAGGCGCCGGTCAAGCGCGACTCGCCATCAGCCAAAGCCGCACAGACCAGGGCCCGATTGGTTAGGCTTTTTGAGCCGGGTGGAGTTACCGTCGCGGTGATCGGGCCAGTGGCGACCGGAATCTCGATCAAGTTCATGTTTGTTTCGTTCGGGTTCATGGCACGGTGCATCCCGCAGAATGCGTCGAATGGAATGTCGGTTAGTCGTGTGGGCGGTAGACCTGGAATCTTGCTGAATGAACGTCGATTCGCGGGCCACCGACGTGCTCGAGACAGTCTGGTATCGCGGGAAAAACGGCGTCCAAACATTCGGCAATGGCCTTCGGGGATCCAGGCAGGTTTAAAATAAATGCCTGTTCGCGCACACCCGCGACTTGTCGCGACAGAATGGCCGTTGGAACTTTTTGCACGCTTACTCGACGCATTTGTTCGCCGAAACCCGGCAACAACCGACTACAGACTTGCGTGGTCGCTTCCGGAGTAACGTCCCGAGGGGCCGGCCCGGTACCACCGGTCGTCACAACAAAGTGGCAACCGACTCGATCGACAAGTTCGCACAAGGCGTCGATGATCCGCCATTGCTGGTCGTCGACCAATCGAGAGTGTACTTCGAAAGGGGATGCCAAAGTTTCCGTGAGGTACGCCTTGATCGCTGGGCCACTGCGATCTTCATATTCACCGCGAAACGCGCGATCGGAAACCGTAACGACACCGACTTTCAACACTTGGGACATGTGACTCGACTTTGGCTCCAAATCGTGGAATCGGACTGCGATCCAAGTATAGCGCAGCTTGATTCCCCAAGTCAGGGGTGGAAGTTCGCCCGCGGATCAACTGAAAACTGGAGGCGGAGGACCGCGTCAAGAGTTGGTTGGAGCAGCACCATGCCAGCCGATTCCGGACTGTCAGCCAATTGTGCCCGACTTTGTAAAATACGAATGGGCCTATCACTCCCCAAACGTTCGAGGCATCGCGTTTAAGTTTGGCGATGGCGTTTCTCGTTTCCTTTCCGCTCGGCTGCAACCAACTCAGACGTGTTCAGAAGCCTGGGATCCATCAACCGTTGATCGACGGTTTATTCCGGGGAGGAGCCGAGTGACTTTCCTACAGGATCGTCACTTGTTCGCGTTGTTGACCAAGTGTTGGTGGCTCGGTAGACTCGGCAGCGTTCTGGTTGGCAAACGTCTGCTCCCGCGATTTGGCAGGGTCAATCGTTCCAAGATTGGTGCAGTCCGCTTGGTGGCTAGGCAGTATCGTGAAAACCTAATACCCCATTGGAGCGGACCCGTTTCCGTGGGCCGAGCCTAGCCAAGCCGAGACAATCCAACACCATGCCCGACCGTTTTTTTTCGCAGAGTCCACTCGAACTTGGACGCGTGGTCGAGTTGGATCAACAGCAGTCCCACCACATGATGCATGTGTTGCGGGCAGAAATTGGGGACGAAGCGTGTTTGTTCGACGGTGGTCCCGACGAGTTTCTCGCGCGAGTCCATGGGAAGGATCGGCGGGCAGTGCGGCTGGAAGTGGTTGCTCGGGTCGAACGACCCGCACCGGTGATTGATCGAGTTCTGGTCGCGGCTCCGGTTCCCAAAGGGGATCGTTTTCGTTACCTGATCGAAAAACTAACTGAAATCGGCGTGTCCGCGTACGTGCCGATTCTGACCAAACGAACCGTCAATCCATTGACACCCAGCCTGCACCAAAAAATCGATCAATGGGTCATTGAGGCATGTAAACAGTGCGGCAGGAATCAGCTGCTGACGGCTTTGGAACCGTTGAGCTTGTCGAATTTTCTTCGAATCTCGGCACATGTGCCCGAACGATATGTCGCATGTACCCCTGCCGATTTTGCAAACGTCATAGCACCAGTCGAGTCTGAATTGGCGGGCGATCTGCAGCGAGGGGAGTTGCGTTCGGAGGCCCGATTGACGGAGTGGAACTTCTCGCGAGCTTTGTTGGTTGGCCCCGAAGGTGGGTTCACGTCGGAGGAGCTCGGCGAGATCCAAGCGAGAGGCTGGCACCCGCAGGTGTTGGGACCTTTCATTTTGCGGATGGAAACGGCGGCGATTGCGGGCGCCACGGTGCTCGTCAATCCACCATTCAAGCCGGTTAGGCAATTGTAAAGTCTTTTAGTAAACTGGTGGCCGTTCGTATCCCCCTGACGGTAAAGCCATGACAACACCCGCACCAACTTTGACCGATGCCGAAAAACGACTTTCGATCATCGTGCATCCACATCCAACGCTTCGTTACAAGAGCAAGCCCATTCTTCGGGTGGATGATCAATTGCGCGATTACATCTCGCAAATGTTCGAATTGATGTACAGCTCAAAAGGTGTTGGTTTGGCCGCGAACCAGGTCAATCTGCCGCTCCAGTTATTCGTCGTCAACCCATCGGGTAAACAGGGCGAAGGCGAAGAGATGGTCTTTATCAATCCCGTACTTAGTCGTCCCAAAGGCACGGAGTCCGGCGAGGAAGGTTGTCTGAGTTTACCCGGAGTGTTTGGGGAAGTTGTCCGGGCTGCCGAGATTGACGTCGAGGCGTTTACTCATCTCGGCCAGCGAATCAACCTGCGTGCGAATGGTTATTTGGCGCGGATCTTGCAACATGAGTACGATCACCTGCAGGGGGTGATGTTTTTTGACCGAATGAGCGAAGCCAAGCGATTGGAAATCAACGATGAAATTGGCGAATTCGAAGATGACTATCAGGTTCAATCTTCGCTCGGAAATATTGTCTCGGAAGATCATTGGCAGGCTTGGATTCAAAAAATAGAATCTCGCTACTGCATCAAGTAACGAAACGGCTCTGCGAAGGAAGTTCTTTATGTCGCTCGACAAGATCATGGCCTTGATTCCGCATCGACCTCCGATGCTTTTGATCGACGAAATCCTACAGTCGACGGAGCGGTCCATTGTTTGTCAAAAGACTTTTCGAGCCGACGAGTACTTCGTGCAGGGGCATTATCCGGACTTTCCGTTGGTCCCAGGAGTGATCTTGTTGGAATCCTGTTGCCAAGCGGGCGCCGTGCTAGTGGCCCAAATGCTGCAAGCAACGGCCGGCGACAAAGTGCCCGTCTTGACGCGGGTTGACAATGCGAAGTTCAAACAGATGGTCCGGCCGGGCGACAGCGTGACTTTGGAAGCTGAAATTGTCGAAGTGATTTCATTGGCCATCTACTTGAAGGGAAAAGTCAAAGTGAACGGCAAAGTTTCCGTGACCTTTGATTTTGCCTGCTCGTTAGCCCCACGCAGTGTTTGAGACAGTTCCGGAATTTGGTTTCGGATTCGAGAGCCACGGGCAAGCGTCGGAATTCGTGTGAGAACCGTTGTTCGATGGCCCGGTGATAAACATGGAAGAGAGCGATGGATTTTCTGCAATTGGTTGGCAAAACGATTGTGATCTTTGGAGTAGCCAACAAGAAGAGCGTGGCCTATTCGATCGCAAAAACTCTGGAGGAACATGGGGCCCATGTCATTTACGTCGTTCGGTCCGCAGCGCGCTTCGCTAGTCTCGAGAAAACTTTAGCAGGTCGAACGGTTTTGGTCTGTGATGTGGAAGATCAGGCCCAAATTGATAACGTGGCGGAACAGGTTCGGCAAGTTGCTCCTCAGATTGATGGCTTGGTGCATTCGATTGCCTTCGCTGATTATTCCGGTGGGATGCGACCGTTTCATGAAACCGGGCGAGCCCAGTTTTTGCGAACCGTGGATGTGTCTTGCTTTAGTTTCATCGCAATTGCCAACGCCTTTAAAGATTTGTTGACGCCCCAAGCGTCGGTGGTCACGATCTCCATTTCCACGACCACAATGGCCAGCGAAAACTATGGATTCATGGCACCCATCAAAGCGGCGTTGGACAGTAGTTTGGCGTTTTTGGTCAAGAGTTTTAGTGCCTTCTCGCAGGTCCGATTCAATGCCGTCGCAGCCGGTTTGCTGAAGACAAGTGCGTCGGCTGGTATCCCCGGCTACGTGGATTCTTATTTGTATGCCGAACAGGTCATCCCGCGGGGCGAAGCCGTCACGACGCAAGAAACAGCCAACGTTGCTTGTTTCTTGCTGAGTCCCCGCTCTTCGGGAATCAATGCGCAAAAAATCGTGGTCGACGCTGCAATGAACATCAATTACTTTGATCAGCGCATCGTTGAACGCGCGATCAAATAAACGGTTTGATTAATGGAGCCTATCCCATGAATCGAATTCGGCCAGGCGTGCGTTTTTCGATTTTGCCGATCTTCATGGCGACGGTAGTCGCGGCTATTTTTGCGGGAGCGGGCTACGTTCGTTATGCCCCTCCGCCGTTGATGGACTCGTCGGGCGTGGATTCCGACTACTCTTTGGACAAGATCGTCAGTACTTTGGAGTTGTTGGTTGGGGATGGCATTCCGCATCCTGCGGGTTCACCCCATAACGCCGTGGTTCGACAGCGAATCATTGAATTCGCGGAATCGCTGGGATGTGCCGTTGAACTACAAGAAACGAGCGGGGTAACCTGGCGCACGAAAGAGACGGTTCCGTTGGTCAATGTGTTGATCTTCGTACCGGGGACGGACCCCAAGGCGACCATTGCATTGACCTCGCATTACGACAGCACCGCGGCAGGCCCAGGGGCCGCGGACGATGCCGCGGCAGTGGCGATTTCGCTGGAGTTGTTACGTCACTACCAGGCGAATCCGCCCCGGAACAATTTGTTGTTCTTGATCACCGACGGAGAAGAACTCGGATTGTTGGGTGCCGAGAAATTCGTCAAGGAACATCCTTTGGCCAAGACACTGGATTTGGTCATCAACTTGGAGGCCCGTGGCACAAGCGGCCCGAGTTGTTTGTTCGAGACCGGAGACGCAAGTCGCTGGACGATTGAAAACTATGCGGCCGTGGCGGAACGTCCCACGACGAGTTCACTCTTCTTTGAAGTTTATCGACTCTTGCCCAACAATACCGATTTTACACACTACCGAAAACTAAAGATTCAAGGATGGAATTTTGCGTTTATCGGTCGTGTCCTGAACTACCACACTCCGAACGACAAGGTTCAAACGGTCGATCGTCGCAGCATTCAGCATCATGCGGACCATGCCGCGGGGTTAATGGCTAGATTTGCAAACGCTGCCGAACTGAATATCAAACCAGGTCGAGTCGTGTATTTTGACTATCTTGGAGTTTGGCTTTTTTGGTGGGACGAACAACTGGCCGTGCCTCTGGCGATGGTTCCTTCGCTATTCGTGTTGCTGGGATTGACCGTCTGTTGGCGCGGCGGGGCGTTAAAACCAGGTCGGATGGTTTGGGCAAGTATTTGGTCGTTGAGTCTTATGTGTGCCCTGGTGCTTGTTCTGTGGGCAACGTATGAAACAATGAGATTTCAAGACGTTTTTTCGCCGCCGTGGCCGAAGTATCCGGTTCCGATTTTATTGGCGTTTTGGATCATGTCGCTGGGCACCTCATTAGCGATGTCGCGCCTTGGGCATGCTCTAGCTACGGAGGTTTTTTTCTGTCTGGCTGGTTGCGGATTGGTCCTAACCTGGCTTACGGCATTTTACGTTCCGGGAGCGAGTTATTTGTTTTTGTTGCCAACCGTGGGTTGGGGGATCGCGAGTAGTTGGATTCGATTTGATCGCCGGTCCGCGGTTTTGGTGGCATGGTTGGCGGTCGTCGCGTTGTGGTTTCCATTGGAACCGCTGTTTTACGATGCGTTGGGTTTTCGCAATCGCGAGATTTTGTTGGCACGTTTGTTGTTGTTGAATCTCGCTGTAGCGCCGGTTTGTCTGGCAAGTTGGTGTCCAGTAACGAACGCGGACTCTGCCGGAAATGGTTGATCCCAATACCGATCCATGAAGAACTGATTTCGCTTTCAAATCGCCCGGCGAAAAGATCCTAGTCGCCATTCAAATGCCATGGAACAAAGTGGGTTGCCCGGAAGGGATCGGCGTCGAGGTTAAACGAAAAATGGAACGATGTTGCGATTCGATGCGATGTCAACGCAACGGCAAAAAGCGACGTCCTCGGGCATTGCGAACAGGTGCTGCATTCAATCCGTCTGGTTGTGTTCGACTGACCTCTGCCGACTCGTTCGGATCAGGTACATAGGCCAGTAGAAAACGGAGCCAATAGTCGTCTAGCGTTTGTAGGGCTGCCCAAGTGTTGCGTTTGGTCTCCAACGAATAGGCCGCTAAACCCAGACGATTGGACAGCACATTTTGATCGTTTGCATCCAACCAGCGATCAAAGCACTGCACCGAATCGATCCAAAGATCACCGGGTTTCATGAGATCAAGACCGATTCGAATATTCCCGAGGCCTTCCTCCGGTAGGTCGTCGAAGTGCACAGCGATAGGTTGCCATTCGCTTGGCTGGCTTTGGCTGTTGTTCGGCAGATCTTTCGGGCGAAGTAGTGGGATTTCGCCGAAACGATAGTACTTTCGTCCGTCCGAGCCTTGACCGTCAATCGACAAACGGACCGAATCCACAGGGCGTTCTGGATGGTTTCGAACCCAGGCGGTCACACTGAGTCGTCCCGTGGTGGAAGCAGCAATCGAGTTACTGCGCAACCAAACCACACCTTCCGCGTTTTGGATGCGTAGACTGTGGGCTCCGTTATGAAAGATGGAGGAATCACGAGTGATGGACTGTCCGGTTTTGAGTTGACCGTGTACCCAATTGCTTGAATTATTGGCTGAGCTCGTGGTTAATTCTTCTTCGAATCCTGAGTTTTGAACCGCTTGGATGGGTGCTGCGTTGGTCGATGCTTGTCGCAAGCGGCGGAACAGCGATGCTTGTAGCGAAGCAAGTCGATTGTTGGCGTCGTCTGCCGCTTCATTAATTGTGACTTGGTTAATCTGGATTGCAGGCCCTTCCAGTACTGTCAAAGAATATGGCTCCAATGTGAGAGTCAAACGCACCGAGGGTGCCGCGTTGCGAACAAAACCGGCTGGTTGCAAGCGATTATCAGTGTTTGGCAAACCGGCCGGCTGGATCAATTGTTTGGTGATGACGTTTGTCCAGGCCAGGGAGTCTTCCGAATTTTCTCCCGCGACGTCCAAGCCACAGGTGACCGGCCACCCCGCCGCATTGACGACATAGATCTGCGACTTGCCTTGTCGCGGTTGGGCCTGGCGAATGGTCACTGGCGACGTCGAATCTTGATAGAGAGTTGCGAACGTTTGGCGATTCAACTGCGCGTAGGCCGAGGCAAAGGCTTGTTCGGCCGCGTGTTCGGTACGTGGCAAACCTCCGGTTTGATTGGCAAGATTGCGAACATCTTGTCTTCGCAAGGCTTCGGCCCAAGCCGCCTCGCTGCCCACCGTACCGCTGACCACACCGAATGTCAGCATCGCCTGACCAACATGATCCGACGGCGTCTCGGCCATGGCTTCAACGACGGTCTGACGTAGGGCTTGTTGAGTCATGACACCCAGTTCCGATGTTTTTTCCAAGGTTTGCCAGAAGTCCGTCGTGTGGGAGGTCACGTTGGCCCGACGATGGAGCGCGATGTCGGAATTTTGCTTTGTTGTTTGCTGCACGAAGAGGTAAACTCCGTCTTCGTTCGACTGAAACGTGTCTAAGTTCAAGCCTAATTTCAACCAATGATCCGACCAAGTCGGACGACCACGCAGTGAAGGGTACAAACTGTCTCGCAGGATTGGCTGGCGATGGAGGCCGGTGACGACCAAGTGCAATTCGAGTCCCGGTTGGTTCATCGGTCGGGAAAGAGCGACGAATTGGCTTTGAACTCGAGTGAAGAACTTCCGAAGTTCGTTGGCACGCCATCGCAGCCATTGATTTGCGTGATTCTGCAAAACCCATTGCTCGATCACGGAGTCGGGAGCATCTTCCAGCCTTCCTAGTTCGTGGGAAGGCCAAGGTAGGGAATTTTCCGATAAGAAGCGAGCGACCGTCGTCGCACTAAGGCCATCCGATTCTGAACGGAATAGGAGCGGACAATCCGGACCCAGTTCGATTGCAATTCCACGTAACGATTGATGTCGATGGTATCGGGCGGCGAATTGTTCGATGATCTCAAGCACCTCTTGTTGAAAGGTGGAGTCCAACGGGCTTGGCTTGGACGCGGTCGTCTCGCCGACTTTCGGCAATCGAACAGAAAGATCGAGCACGGGGACCATCGCCAGCTGTTGGCTGTCGAGTTTTCGCAGGAGCAGTTCCACAACATCCAACCGCGAATGGGGTTGAGCCAAAGTTCCAAAAGAACTGTTTTCGAATCGTGGCAGAGTCTGCACACCGTCCAACGGAAACAAGGGGCCACCTTGCTTGAGAACCGGCAACCAAATCGTGTTGTACTTCTTGACGACAAGGAACTGGACCAATCGCTCGGCGGCGTCGTGATAACTCAACCAATCATTTAACGGTGGGGAGTTGGCAGTGGGGCTGGGCTTGCGGCCTGAAAAAATCGAAGTCAACAGCGGTGTTTCCATGTAATAGCCTACGCCGCGCGGCGAGTCCCCAAGGGCCGTCGCGTCAGTTGCCGAGCTAGAATCAACTTGCGAAACAACAATCGAGCCAATTCGAACAGGAACGCTCTGGCTTCGATTGGTCAAGCAGAGAAGGGTTGCCGGATGCGACTCGGTTGGATTCACCCAGTGGAGCGTTCGCCAATTTCGTTGGCGCAACGGAAGATTTCCATTGCTGGAGATTTGAGGCAACAGGGGATCGGTGTTGGCCGTCCAGACGCTGCCCGTTGTCCAATGGGGTACGCGATTCCATTGGTCCGTCTGCACCAAGTCCAACGCCAGTTGTGCGGAGTCGGCATTCATTATTTCAACGTCGATCCAGTACCATCCGGCTTCTAACGCTGGAAACTCGATGACTCGCCATTGTTCGCTGCCCAGTTCCCAAGCGTCTTTCCCATCGATTTCCATGCTGCGGAGCGATTCACTGCTGCGAGTTGAAAACGTTGGTTCAAAGGTTCGCTGAAACGGCTGCAGGCGCGGCAACCAAGGGAGTCTTTGGAGGTCGAATGATCGAAACGGAGCGACACTCAAATCGGAATGATGGATGGTTAGTTGCTCGGCAGCCTTTGGATTCTTCGGTGCGCTAGTTGGTTCTGTGACGCCCGAGGGTTTGTTCTCGAGCGCGCCGTTCCCAACCGGCGGTACAACGACCCATTGCATCTGGCGGGTTGCCACAATGAGGTTTCCGGCCATGCTGTTGGGCAGCAGTGAGGACAAGGTGGTCCGGGCCGCAGCAATATCGACTTGAAATTGGTAGACGCCTGTTTTCGAAACAGCGGGAACTTGGAAGATGGGAAGCGGCTTGAAGTCGCCGTTCTGGTCCGGCTCCAAATCGCCGAATTCCTCCCAGATTTGTTGGCTTTGAGAAGTGAGGTCAATCACACGAGCGTGATAAGTCAAGGCTGTTCCGCGAGCGACCTTCAGACGATTCGGGGTCACGGCAATTTCCTGGGGCTCACCCAATTCGAGGATGTCTCGCTTTAGAGCTGACTCGATATGAATTTGAT
>JAEUIP010000148.1 GCA_016795075.1 Planctomycetaceae bacterium
CAAACTGCCAAACAAGGTTGCAAACGCACTACTCAGCACGATCACTTCGAAAGTGACTGGAATATTCGCCGGCAAGCTAAACAACGGCTTGCCGCTGATCAAGAACGGGTAACCTGGAAATGGACCAACCGCATCGGTCGCGTTGACCGTGTATTGCAAGCCCAACGCCAAGAACAACCCACTCAAACCGACAGCCAACACAAAAAATGGCAATCGAGTTCGTCGAATTCCAATCGCGGGATCAATGCCATGGACGGGAAACGGACTGTACGCGTCCATCCGCCGAATCCCTGCCTGTCGTGCTTGGTCACAGGCATGGACCAATTTGTCCGGCGACGAAAACTCGGCCAAGATCCCAACCAAACGACTAGTCGGGCCCGTCTGGGTGGTTGCTTCTGTCGAACCGTGGTTATGTGATTGTGTCATGGTCTTTATTTTCTGGTCTCAAGCAATTCGGTTGTTCGCAAACAAATCAATGGTGCTCTTCGTCATGGGGCATGACCGACTTCACTTCGGCCATCGCCACCACCGGCAAGAACCGGCAGAAGAGCAAGAACAAGGTCATGAACAAACCAAAACTGCCAATGAACATTCCAATGTCCACGAAAGTCGGTCGGAAATAGGCCCAAGAAGACGGCATGAAGTCGCGAGACAACGACGTAACCGTGATCACAAATCGTTCGAACCACATACCAATGTTGACGAAGACGCTGATCACGACCATCGCGACGGGAGACGTTCTAACGGCCTTGAACCAGAACAATTGCGGGATAAACACATTGCAGCTAAACATGGTCCAGTAGGCCCACCAATACGGCCCAAACGCTCGCATGATAAATGTTTGGGTCTCCGTTTTCACGCCGGAATACCAAGCGATGAAAAACTCAATTGTGTAGGCAAAACCAACCATTAAACCGGTCGCCACGATGATTTTGCACATGTTTTCCAAGTGACGCATCGTGATCAAATGCTGTAGGTTAAACAGGGCTCTCGCTGGGACCAACAAGGTAATAACCATCGCAAACCCAGAGAAAATCGCACCCGCAACGAAGTACGGCGGGAAGATTGTCGTATGCCAGCCAGGAACCTGCGAAACCGCAAAGTCGAAGCTAACGATCGTGTGCACGCTCAAAACCAACGGAGTGGCTAACGCAGCCAAGATGGTGTAAGCCATTTCGTAGCGATGCCAAGCACGAGCGGAACCGGTCCAACCCAAACACAAGATGCCATATGCCATTCGCTTCCACTTGTTCTTCGCCCGATCCCGGAACGTCGCCAAGTCGGGCAACATCCCCATGTACCAAAACAGCGTCGAGACGGTCGCGTACGTACCAACCGCAAAAACGTCCCACAGCAGCGGACTGCGAAAGTTGGGCCACATCGCGAGATGCTCGGTTGGGATCGGAAACAACCAGTAGGCAACCCAAACACGACCGATGTGCACGCCCGGAAACAAACCGGCACAAACCACGGCAAAAATCGTCATTGCCTCCGCCGCACGATTGATACTGGTCCGCCAATTTTGGCGAAACAAAAACAAAATCGCCGAGATCAACGTACCGGCGTGACCAATACCAACCCAAAACACGAAGTTGACGATTGGCCAACCCCAAAACGCGGGGTTGTTGTTGCCCCAAACACCAACACCCGACAAGATCAGGTGCAGCAACAAAACACCCAGCATTCCCAACAGACAGAGACTGATCGCCATCAAGATATACCAAGCCCGTGGGGGAGCTGGGATCTCAGCAATCGCCGTGACCGTCGACGTCACCTGACCGTAATCCAAACCGCCAGTTACCAGCGGCGATCGCTTTCGCGGATCGTCCCAAGTATTGTCGTAGACTTCGTCGATTGTTGTTGCCATGTGTCTATTTTCTCTTTGAACCTACATTGCTCATCAGCTTAGGCGGTGTCGATCACCGACTAGCTCCGCACGATAACTGGCTAACTCTTGGTTGCGACCGCTGCTGTGTCGGGCTTTTTTGGAGCCAGATCTGGATGCGGATTTCGCACGCGAGCCAAGTACTTCAACCGCGAACCCAAATTCAATTCGTTAAGCATCGCATAGCCGCGAGCGTTCTCGAATCCCTTGGCCACCGAAGAACCCTTGACCGCCGCATCGCCAAACACGATTGCCTGCGAAGGACACACGTCCTGGCAAGCCGTCGTGACTTCCCCGTCCCGGAACTCGCCGTTGCGATAGTCGCGACCTTCATTTCGAGCTGCGATCTTGCCGTTCTGGATCCGTTGCACACAGAACGTGCACTTCTCCATAACACCACGACTGCGAACACTTACCTCAGGATTCATCGCCAACCCCAGCAACTTCACCTCACCGACAGGTCGACGCATTCCGCCGTCCAGTGAGGCCAGAGCATCCGGATACCCAATAAATTGCACCGCATTCGCATAATTGTGGTAGTTGAATCGCCGAACCTTAAACGGGCAGTTGTTGCCGCAATAACGGGTCCCAATGCAGCGATTGTAAACCATGTCGTTCAGACCTTCGTCGCTGTGGACGGTCGCCGCAACCGGACAAACTTGCTCGCACGGGGCGTTTTCGCAATGATGACAGGTCACCGGTTGGATAACGACTTTCGGATTCTCGTACAGCTCTTGCCCCGGGGTAGAATTGCTTAATTGCGAGGTGTCACGCGGCAAGAAGTAACGATCCACCCGAATCCAAGACAACTCACGGCCTCGGATTACTTGATCCTTGCCAACCACCGCGATATTGTTCTCGGCCTGGCAAGCCACCACACAGGCGCTGCAGCCCGTGCACTTGTTCAAGTCGATGGTCATCGCCCACTTGGGCATGTCCCGATAGCCCGGCCCTGGTGTCAAATCAAAATTCTCTGGGTGATGCCCCGGCAACACGGGCCAGTGATCATGATGGCCATGTCCGCCCTTGTCGTCACCAAGCTTGGCGACCACTGGCGTCGCCAGCAACGCGGGGAGGCTACCATGCTTTTCATCATCATGTTTGACTTCGCCGCTCGGTTCCTCATGAGCTTCTGCATCATGGCCCTCGCCGCCACTGTGCTCATGCTTGTCATGCTCTGCCATGAACGCAAGAAAACTCGCCAAGTCGCCTTCGCGCGCCAAACGCGGAACTCGCTCGTTGACAACCGACAAACTCAGTGAATCCACATAATGATGCTCTTGAGTCGTGGCGACATCTTCAAAGTTTTGAGTCGGCGACACCTTTGCGGTTGTTAGATTCCAAGTTCCAACACCACGCAACCCGTTGACGTTCACGCCAACCGACGGGGCGCGATTCGCAGCCTTGCGACTACCACCGACTCGGCCCGCTTCCGTACGCCCGTAACCGTACGCAATGGCGACAACTCCAGGTGCCATCCCTGGAACCAAATGAATCGGAGTGCGAACGTAACTTTCGCCCACCGTCACCTTCACGACTTGATTTTGTCGCACACCCCAAGTGACAGCCGTTTGTGGCGAGACCATTGCCGGATTACCCCAGCAGACCTTCGTGATGCCATCGGGAGCTTCTTGCAGCCAGCCCAAGTTGGCAAACTGGCCGTCAAAGACACCGCCTGACACAAATACCAACTCGGCCGAATCCAAAGCCGGAATTTGACGCTCACGCCAATTTGACTCCACCGCCGCCGGAGAAAAACTCGGATCGACGACCACGGAAGTAACCGGCGGCAGCTCCGTTCCAGCCGCAAAACCGTCGTGCAGCGCCTTGTTCCAACCGGCACTATCCAACTTTGCCGTCGCCTGCACCAACTCTTGCCCAGTACCTTTTTCGCCGACCAATGCCGCCAACATTTCCACAATCGAAACACCAGCAAACAACGGTGCAATTGCTGGCTGACCCAAACACCAAGTCCCATCGGCGACTCGGGCATCAGACCACGCCTCCAAACAGTGCGCTTGATTGATGTGCCAAGTACAGACCGCCGCCGTTTCGTCTTCGTACAAACCCAAATGCACGGAAAGCTCAACCGCCTTGATTTTCTCCGCCAAATTCAGTTCGCTCGGGGCGGCATACACCGGATTGCCACCGATTACAAACAAACCTTTCACGGAACCACTGTCCAACGCATCCGACAGCGACTTCAACGACGCCAACGAACCGCCGCCATGCAACGGCAGACATTCGCGCAACTCAACGGTCGAACCAACCGCTCCCAACGCTTCATTTAACTTCCATACACGTGCATGCAGACTGGCCGGATACTCACTTCCCAGCACGATGATCGCATGGCCTTTGTTGGCGTTCAAATCCGCAGCCATCGCCACCAAAAACCGATCCGCATCAGTTTCTTTTCCACTCGGAGTGTACGCACCGCCAAGTGCTTGCTCCAACGATGCAACAAAAGACTCCAACTTCGAAGCGGCCAACGGCAATCGTTCATCGGCCAACCCTGCCGTGACATTCATCACGTTGCCGACCGACCACAGCCGCGACATCTTCCGACGTACATCTACATCGCGAGTCTTCGCAAAATCCCGCGCGTGCTCGGGAGAATTCAAATCGCTCCCAAACGGGTCGCCGCCTAACGCAACAATCACTTCAGCGTTGTCAAAACGATATCTGGGCCGGAACGGCGAGCTGAAACACATCTGCAACCCAGCCACAACCGCATCATCATTGACAGCGGCGTATTCAAACCAACCCGCTCCAGGATATTTCTGCAGAAAGGCAGCCTTCAAGCGTGCCACCGTGGGACTCGAGGTCGGCTCGACCAACACAGCCAACCCAGCGCCACCGGCACCACTGGCATCCGACCCCAGAAACTCGGCCAATTTCGCGTCAAACTGCTCGCGAGTCGACTTCTCCAGCCGCGAGGACTTCGAACCGGTCTTCACACGAGCCATGACGCCGCGACTTCGATCCGGATCATACAACTGCAACGTCAATGCCTGCACCAAAGACGTACTGGCCACCCCCTGACTCTTTAGCAGGGCATTTCCATCCACCTTGATCGGGCGACCATCGTAAATCGTCGCGACCAACGACCGTGCTACGCGACCAATTTCACACAAAGCACTTTTCTTGACCGTAGCACCCGGAATGTAACCTTCCGGCCGAACCGCAAAGGGGCGTATCGTCTCTTGCTCATAACGACAGCCAACGGCCGCAGCACCCAAAGCCGTCGAGGCACCCATCAACTGCATCCAACGACGTCGCGAGAAGCCGTCCGCACCCAAATCGTGCTGGGCGTCGACATCTTCATTCTTGGACGACTGCTGAATTAAAGGCAATGATTTCATATTCCGAAACGTCCCAAAGTCACTGTCGAATTTGCTGCTTGCGTTATTCTGCACGTTGCCAAGCCACCCCGCCCCACTCACCCAACCTTCCGCCCACCACCGCAAAATTTAGCGGTGACAAGTCGAGCAACTGACATTGGGGTCAATCCCCAACTTCTTTTTCCAGTAGGCCCCGTACTCTTCCTGAGTCTCAAAACGCTGACCATCTACGACCTGCGGATGCTCTTTGCTGACCTTAAACTCCAAATCCGTCACCAAACTTGGATCACGCAGATGCGGAGTCGGATTTCGATGACAATCCAAACAGAACTTCATCGAAAGAGACTTGACCTGCGAGACCTCCAACATTTGATCCACTCGGCCGTGACACGAAACGCAACTAACACCCCGATTGATATGCGCGCTGTGGTTGAAGTAAACAAAGTCCGGCATGTCGTGAACTTTGATCCAATCGACACTATCAGGAGCAGAACCCTTCTTCTCGTTAGCCACTTCGAGACTGGTTCGCACCGGCTCCAACAAGGGACTTTCCGGGAAAACGACTGCCAAAGTCCGGCCGGGAACAACACGATTGCCACCGTGACAATTTCCGCAAGTCGCCGTCGGCGGGATGGCAGCATGACCAGCAACCTCCACCGTGTTATGGCAGTAACGGCAGTCCATCTTCAAGACTCCCGCGTGCAACTGATGACTAAACGGGACAGGCTGACGAGGCTTGTGCCCAACATTCACGCCGTCGGGATGAATCGCAAAAAACAGCATATTTGCGAAATAGCCGCCAAAAACAACCGCGGCCGCCAAACCGACGTAAAATATCCGGTTCACCCAATTCGGAAAATTGAATTCTTGCATGTTTCCAGCTGTCTGCTTGCCGAGAAGGAGTCACCCGCTACCGAACAGTCGGCCACCGATCAGCAATCTACTGACCGCGAGGCTTTCACCCACTTGCTCACCTTCGGAACCCGGATTTGTGACAATCCGTGTCTTTGGAGGAGCACTAAATAGCCGGGTATGGTACAGGAGCTAAACCGAAGGACGAAAGTCTACTAAGTGAGTCAAATTGTCGCTGACCCAACTTAACGCGCCACTCCGAAAAAGGCTCACGTTTACCAGGCATCGCCATATCGGCAAAACTGCGGCGCCCCTTGCAGTGGCCTAGCCTTTTGCGTCGGAAATCTGGTAACCTGTGCCAGATTGTGCGGGATGGGGGAGCTGCATTCGAGTCATCACGCGGCTCCTGTGTCGATGCAGATACGAATGATACGGTGCATTAGTTAAGGTGCGATACTTGAATATGAGTGCAGTGGCTCCCCGGGTTGTCATTACCGGTTACGGGATCGTCTCTCCGTTGGGTAACTCGCCGGAGTCCTATTGGAATGCGCTGCGGCAAGGCCACAGCGGCGTGACCGCCTTGGGGCCGCCCTATGAATTCCTTCCCACCAAGGTCGCTGGGCAAGCTCGGGAGTTCACGGGCGATATAGCGAACTTTGGCGAAATGGAGAAAACGCTCCAGCGAACGGTCAAAAAGGGCCTGAAGCTCATGTGCCGGGACATCCAAATGGGCGTCGCGGCCGGACAATTGGCCATCAACCACGCCAAATTAAGCACTGGATCGTCAGATCCGCAAGTACAACGCGAACGTATCGGGGTGCTCTATGGCTGTGACCATATCCTCAGTATCCCGGAAGAGTTCGTGGACGGCATCAAAGCGTGCCTGAACAGCGAAGGAAAGTTTGACTTTTCACTATGGCCGGAAAAAGGCCTCCCCAAAGTTGACCCACTTTGGTTGCTGAAGTACCTGCCCAACATGCCGGCATGCCACATGGCGATCTACCATGATTTGCACGGTCCCAATAATTCACTGACCGTGCGGGAAGCCAGCAGCAACATGGCGTTGACCGAAGCGCTTTGCACGGTGGCTCGCGGTAGCGCCGACGTGATGATCGTCGGAGGTACGGGATCACGCATCCATACCTCCCGCAGTGTTCATTTGGCCTTGCAGGAGCAAATTGCCGTTGGAGAGGTGAACGAAACGGATCCCTTGGCGGCAGGCCGAGCGTGTCGTCCCTTCGCCGCCGATCGCAGTGGCATGGTCTTGGCCGAAGGGGCCGGAGCCATCGTTCTCGAAACCGAAGCGCATGCCAAAGCCCGCGGGGCACAGGTTCTGGGCACCATCGTTGCGGGGTCGAGCGCCGCCGTCGCCGATTCTCGCGGCGTACCTAACTTCCGCCGCGCCTTCGAAATCGTCATCAAGTCCCTGTTGCGGCAAACGGGCCTTTCAGCGACCGACATCGGTCATGTCAACGCCCACGGCCTAGGGACGATCTCGTGCGACCAACAAGAAGCGGAGGCCATCGAGGCGGTTCTTGGGCCCGAAGTGCCCGTTGTCGCTGCGAAAAGTTACATCGGAAACTTGGGGGCCGGCGGCGGCATGGTCGAAGCGATCGCCTCGCTTCTATCTCTGCAACACGGCGAACTATTCCGCACGATCAATTGCGAACAGCGGGACCCCGCCTGCCGAATCAATGTCGTCAATCGCCCCGGAGTCGCGCCCGGTCGTTGCTTTATCAACTTGAACATCACCCCTCAGGGCCAAGCCAGTGCGGTCCTAATCGGCGACGCCAACTTCGGTTAATCGGGTCATTGGATTCGGTCGGTAGTTTTGGTTGGTGGATTCGGCCATTGGTTTTGGTCATTGGTTTTGGTTGGTGGTTTTGGTTGGTGGATTCGGCCATTGGTTTTGGTTGGTGGTTTTGGTTGGTGGATTCGGCCATTGGTTTTGGTCATTGGTTTTGGTTGGTGGTTTTGCTCGGTAGATTTGCTCATTGGTCTTGCTCATTGGTCTTGGTTGGTGGTCTTGGTTGGTGGTCTTGGTTGGTGGTTTTGGTCTTAAGCCCGAAGGGCTGGCACAACCTCTGCCGGTGGCGCGAGCCACCGGTTGGCAGTTGCTATAAAGTCGGAAAGGCCTGAAAGGCCGGCACAATTGCCTCGTGCCCACATAGACTTGTGTCGGCCTGCTGCTCCGTCTCTAAAAACCAGAATCTCAACGTGTGGCCTAGCAACCTCAGCAAACCTTCTATCGGCCTTCTAGGCCTGTGCTCCAGTGAAACCTTCTGCACCACAACACGGAACATCAACCCCGGAAGAACCTCTGTCGGCCTACCCGGCCGTTCGACTCACTTGTCATCACTGGGCACTCTTCGTTCTCAGTAAAACTTCCCAAGTAGCATTGCAGCTCGCTTTCGATTAGACTTAACGAGCTTTAGCGCGACCTACCCGACACGATTAGGTCGCTCGTTTACCCGCCTGGGCCTATTGAGTGACCCAATCTCAACCCCGAATTGACGGATTGCTTCTGGCAGTAAGTCAGCGTTCGGCAAGAAGGTCAACATGATGTTGATCGGCGGTTCCTGAAGCCCACCCCCGCCCCCGCCTCCCACCTACAGCGAGTCACCAATGAGCAAGATACTCAGCGTGATACGAACCGTCTTATTGAATTTCCTTTGGTGGAATCTCGCCTTGGGCGTCAGCGGCGTCCTGACGACCAGCAACGCGGTGCTTCTCGGGAACGAACGAGACCATGCCCAACCGCTTACTTTGAGTTCCATCCGATTCGAAACCGCCGGTGATCGCTCCATTCATTTGCGAGGAGCCGATGCACGCTGGCAAGTTCAGTTGCTTGGAACTGATCCAGCCGGAAACTCCTACGACGCGACTCGTGTTGTACGATTCAGAGTCAGCCCTCGTCATATTGCCACCATCCGTGACGATGGCTGGTTAACACCATTGGCCGATGGCTCGGGGACGATCACGGCCATTTGGAACGATTCACTGACGACCTCGATCCCGTTCGAAGTTTCGGGATTCACGGAATTACAACCGGTCAGCTTCAACAACCAGATTATTCCGATCTTTACCAAGTTCGGGTGCAACGGAGGCGGTTGTCATGGCAAAGCTTCCGGACAAAACGGATTCAAGCTTTCCTTGTTGGGATTCGAACCCGGCGAGGACCACGAGTTCATTGTGAACGAAGGCCGAGGTCGACGAGTCTTCCCAGCGGCTCCCGAGGAAAGTCTTCTTTTGCAGAAAGCCATCAACAGCGTGCCGCACGGGGGCGGCCAACGATTGGAAGCGGACTCCGACGAATATCGCCGTCTGGTACGCTGGATCGCGCAAGGCATGCCCGCGGGTCGAACGGACGAAGGGCGCGTCGAACAAATCTTGATTCATCCGCCGGCGCGACAATTGCAACGAGGTAGCACGCAACAACTTTCGGTACTGGCCGTTTACAGTGATGGTCGGGTGGAAGACGTCACGCGCGGAGCCACCTACGAATCGAACTTTACGGACTTGGCCGAAGTGGACCAACGCGGGTTTGTGCAACTCAAACAGCAAGCCGGCGACGTTGCCGTCATGGCCCGCTATCAAGGTCAAGTTGCGGTGTTTCGCGCCAGTGTTCCCTTGGGCGCCGAAGTGGCTCATTGGCCTACGCCAACCAACGCGGTGGATGTGGCCGTGTTCGATAAACTTAAAACACTGGGGATTCCACCCTCGCCGCCATGTGACGATGCGACATTCGTTCGCCGCGTGTCGTTGGATCTGACTGGACAACTACCGAGCCAGACGCAGACCCTCGCATTTCTAGCCGAACAATCACCCGACAAGCGTGCTCGGCTCATTGAGCAACTTCTGAACAGCGAAGGCTACGCGGATTTCTTTGCTCGCAAGTGGATCACGATCCTCCGCAATCGCCGCGAATCGGAAGACAAAAAATTCGGAGCCTTTGCGTTTCACCAATGGTTGCGGGATCAGTTCTATCAAAATGTGCCTTACGACCAATGGGTGCGGCAACTCGTGACCGCGTCCGGTGACCCCGACGTGAACCCCGCCGTGATTTGGTACCGACAAGTGCCGAACAATGAATCGCGACTTGAAGACTTGGCGCAGATGTTGATGGGACAACGATTGCAGTGCGCTCGGTGCCATCATCACCCGTTCGAGAAGTGGAGTCAGACGGATTATTATCAGATGTCGGCTTTCTTTAGCAAGCTGCAACAGAAGCAAGGTGCCACACCTCAAGAACCTCAGTTTGTATCCCGGGTCGGTGGGGCGGGTGCCGCGCATCCCAAATCGGGACAAGGGTTGTCGCCCGTTGGCTTGGATGCGGCTCCGCATCAAATCCAAGAGTATTTGGACGCTCGGTTAGCAATGGCCGATTGGCTGGTCGCGCCCGAAAACCCTTTCTTCGCGCGCATGTTGGCCAATCGCTACTGGAAACACTTTTTCGGCCGGGGCTTGGTCGAACCAGAAGACGACATGCGGGTGACGAACCCTCCTTCGAATCCTGAACTCTTGGAGGCATTGGAAAATCAACTTGTCGAGAACAAATACGACTTGAAGTCGCTGGTGCGATTGATTTGCAATTCACAAGCGTACCAATTGTCGTGGGACGCTAACGAACACAATGTAAATGACCAAACGAGCTATTCGCGGTTCTATCCCAAACGACTGACCGCCGAAGTGTTGCTGGATGCCGTTGACGAAGTCCTAGGAACCACAACCAACTTTGCTGGCATGCCCGCTGGCACTCGCGCGGTTAGTCTGCCCGACACCAGTTTCTCGTCTTACTTCCTAACGGTCTTTGGTCAACCGGAATCGACAACCGCGTGCGAATGTGAACGTTCGCAAGAAGCAACTTTGGCACAAAGTCTCCATCTCCTTAATTCGAAAGAAGTCCAAGCCAAGCTGGGCGAACCACAAGCTCGTCCTGCCAAGTTCGCTGCCGCCTCGGTCGAACCGCAACAAGTAATCGAGGAACTTTATTTGCGAGCGTTGAGTCGCCGGCCCACCGAAGCGGAAAAATCGGCAGCACTCGCTTTCGTCCAAAAACACGTGGATAAAGCCGAAGCAACGCCCGAAGCCAAACAAGCGGCGTTCAAGATTGCGTACGAAGATTTGGTCTGGGCCTTGGTCAACACCAAAGAGTTTCTGTTCAATCACTAAGCGATGCGCCGCCGATGAATTCATGCCTTAGATTTATGTTGGTAATTGGCTCCTGGCTTTGCTGGGGCGGGGCATGGGTCGTTGCTCAGCCAACACCCCAGCTGCGAGCCCTGAACCAACACGTGTTCCAGGTCGGGACAACCGGCCCGATTCAAGTGACCGCCGCCGAACATGGCGAAGAGGTGCATCGCTTGGTCTTTTCGCATCCCGAAATCGTCGCACGATTGCTCACAGAACCCGCCGCATCCGCCGACCAAACCGCTCCACCAAAATTTGGACACTTTGAAGTGTCCGTTTCGCCACGAGTGGCGCCCGGTATCTACGAAGTTGCGGCGGTCGGTCGAAATGGAGTTTCGAATCCACGTTCGTTTGTGGTGAGCCCCAAACCGGTCGTGATTCCGGACGCTACAGCCGTCGAATCCAGTGCGGGTTTCGCTTTGCCGATCGGCAGTCTGATTTGGGACCACTGTCGCGAACAACAAAAGCAACGTTATCACTTTAGTTTGTCTCAGCCCCAGGCACTGCATATTCATGTCGATGCGCAAGCACTCGATTCGAATGCCATTCCCGTTGTGATCTTGCGCGACGAACATGGTTTGGAGTTGGCTCGAAGTCGCGCCATCAAGCGACAACCCGCCGAGATACGTTATCCGACCGCGGACGCCGGGAAATACCTGATCGAGGTCCATGATTTTTTGCATCAAGGTGGCCCCGACTATTACTTCACGATGGATCTTCGCCTAGAAAATCCAGCAACTTCGTCCGTTGCCACTGCTGAAACGGAAACGCCGCCCGCGACCGAGGCGACCGCCGCGACAACGGGTTCGTTGGTCGAGGCACTGCGGCAACCGACCGATGTTCGTCAACGATTCTGGCGAGATCCCGCGATTGTCCCGGTCGTGGGAGATCGGGCAACATTCGCGGGCGGCTTGGACTTCACTCAAGTGATTCCAATGCCCACCACCGAAACGATTCATGCCTTGCCAGTCGTCGTCAGCGGGCAATTTGGTGAGCCGACACAACCCGCCCGAATTGATTTCCAAGGCGGGGCAGGGCAGGGCATTTGGTGCGAATTGGTCTCCGCCAGTGCCGGGCAATTGACGGACCCGCAACTGCTCTTGTACCGCGTCCGTCGGGACGAAGCCGGGACCGAAACATTGCAATTGCTCACCCATCAAGACGACTCACCGGGTGTTGGTACAGGCTCGGTAAACATCGCCAGCCCTGACCCTTCGTTCCTCGCCACGCTTCCCGAAGAGGGACGATATTGTGTGTTGGTCATGGACCACATCACGAGTCCACGCCCCGCCGAGTCGCGTCAATTTGTTGTCTCGATTGGAGCGCCCCAACCTGATTTTCAATTGATCGCCCATCCCCAGTTTCACAACAACGATCCCGCCCAGGCGCGGCCCAGTGGCTCGCAGGTCGAACGCGGTGGCACCGTCGCCTGGCATGTCCATGTGCTGCGTCGCCAAGGTTTCGCGGGCGCGATTGAATTAACCGCTGCGGGTTTGCCGGAAGGCCTATCAGCGTCCCCGGTCATTGTGCATCCCGCGGTCAATCAAGCAACACTGGTCGTTCAAGCAGAAAAGAGCGTGAACGAATCGTGCGAAATAGTTCGCATCGTGGGTCGTTCGTTGAGTGACCCGAATCTTCGCCGAGTCGCGTGGCCCGCAGCAATCCAGCAACCTTCTTCGCCGCGCAGAAACTTCGTGCAATGGAGCTTGATCGCCGAACAGCGATTACGAGTTGCGACGGAACAAGAATCGGCTGTGGGTATGAATTGGGCGGTCAACACCGTGCCCGTCACACCAGCGGTACCAACGTCCGCGGTCCTGAACTTGGAGCGGCGAACGGGTGGCGGCGGTCCATGTATCGTTCGCCCAATTCAACTGCCACCCGGTTGGGCGATTGGCGAAGCGACGGTTCCACCAGATCAAACGCAAGCCAACATCACCATCCAAGTTCCAGCGGAAACACCTGCCGGTCGTTACACGATTGGTTTTCACAACGAAACAAAAATCCAGTGGAAACCATCCGCCGAAGCCGCCGCGCAAGAGATTCCAGTTTGGCTCCCCGTCCCCACGCTAACGATTGACGTCGCCACGCCCTAAGTAGGAATTCCCCTATAAAATGCTGATTCCCAAATGCCTCAACGGCCACAGGACCAATGCGAAAACACACACTAATACGACCAGGAACAACATACGGTAAAGATGCACGTC
>JAEUIP010000149.1 GCA_016795075.1 Planctomycetaceae bacterium
CAATTGCCCTTCCCAATAAGGACGACAATTCAGGCACTCGATGTCCGTTGGGTTGCGGTTTTGCGGTGGACGGCATTTGACGGAATTCAAGATGTAGACATCCTGCCGACGAAGACTCATGGCGGCAATGATCTTGTCTAGTAACTGGCCGGATGCGCCAACAAACGGCTCACCCAGCCGATCTTCATCTGCCCCCGGAGCCTCGCCCATCATGACCAAGCGAGGACGCACATTTCCAACTCCAAATACCGGTTGCGTGCGAAACTTGACCAAGTCCACGCATTGCGTACAGGTCTTCACTTGTGCTTCGATTTGCTGCAACTGAATCACTCGCTCGGCATCCGGCAAGTTGGGATAGGTCGCCAAGGCGGCTTTGGCAATTTGCGGAGTGATGGCTTTGAAGTTCGGTGCCGATTTTGGTCCGCTGGGCGATTGAGAAGCTCGAGTAACTTGCGAAGTACGAGGGGATGGCGACGTGCTGGTCGATGGCGCAACCTCCGTCGAATGTGGTGCCGTGCCCACCACAGGCCTTGAGTCCACCGAAGTTGGTGCGGTCGCCGGGCGAGGTTCAGGGTTCTCCGTCCGAGCCGTCAACGTTGGTTCCGGAACCGCGATTACTTGTTGCCACAGTTCCGCGAATCCACTATCCGAGCTGTTTGTCTTCGCCTGTTCAGGCCCAACGGACGGCAACATTGTCACGCCGGCCTGCGCCAACATCCGTAACCACTGTTGGGCCGCGTGGGCCGCTTCGGCCGCCGACAACTGACTGGTTATTGGTTTGGAAGTGTCCATATTCCAACTTCGTGACGGCTGTTTAGGCCTTGGGCGACGGAACTGAAGGACTGGAAGGCCGACAGCACTCTGCCGCCCGCGACCTTCTGGGTAATCTTATCACGATCGAGCAAAAAGCCTCGAAGGCCGACAACACTCTGCCGCCCGCGACCTTTTGGGTAATCTTATCACCACCGAGCAAAAAGCCTGGAAGGCGGACAGCACTCTGCCGCCCGCGACCTTCTGGGTAATCTTATCACGACCGAGCAAAAGGCCTGGAAGGCCGACAGAACCTCTGCCGCCCGCTGCGGTAACCTCTTGAAAAAGGCCTGGAAGGCCGACAGAACCTCTGCCGGGGTCGATAGGCCCCGGGTTAAGGTACCAACAACCAGAGAGGCCCAACGGGCCGACACAAGTCTGCGAGCACCTCGCCAGAGAATTGTATCAGGTGTACGGATGCCGAACAGCATATGGGAACGTTGCGGCGGCCTGCAGCCTGAGTTTGGCACGACGATAGAATGCGGCAATGGGGCGAAAGTCAAGTTCCGGGACGGGCCGCTTGATAAAGCCTAGCCAATTCGCCGAATGGCGTTATGATAGGGGGCTTGAACGGTTTCGCTGGAGTGAGCCGATCTTGGCCACGATTCCCCCCGGTTCGGATGCTGTCCACCTCTGCCTTGGATTTTGGCGGTCGCTGGAGAGGGCGCAATACATCAAATTTAAGTCGGGTGGTTTAGCCGGTGCACCCGCGTTTGCTAACCCACTTTCACTTTGCGGTGTGGTGGAGGCTGGCTTGTACTTTCAACGGGGCTCCCTGGCCTCGGCTTTTTCGGACCCCTGTGTATGTCTCTGCCAACTGTCGCAATTGTCGGCCGGCCCAATGTCGGTAAATCAAGTATTTTCAACTGGTTGGTCGGTCGCAAATTGGCGATCGTCGACCATGTTGCTGGGGTCACCCGTGATCGCATGATTCGCGTTGTCGAACACGAAGGCTCGTATTTTCAATTGGTCGATACGGGTGGGATTGGCATCAACGACGTTGATGACTTGGACGAAGAAATCGAACAACAAATCGCCACGGCCATCGAAACCGCGGACATTATTCTGTTTGCGGTCGACTTGCGCTCGGGGCCCACCCCCGTGGATGCGGAAATAGCGAAGCGATTGCGGGCCCTCGGAAAACCCGTGGTCTTGGCCGCCAACAAAGCCGACGACGAGAAACACCGTTGGCAGGCCGTGGATTTTTACACGTTGGGGATCGGCGATCCGCTGCCGGTCAGCGCGCAGAACTTTCGCGGTAAAGACGAGTTGTTGGACGAAATCGTTCGTCAGTTGCCGAAGGCCCAGACCAGCGATGTGTTGGATGCCACGGAAGAACCCGCCCTAAAGATCGCGATTGTTGGACGTCGGAATGTTGGCAAGAGCACGTTCGTCAATTCGCTCAGCGAAGCCGGACGCATGATTGTTTCCGACGTGGCGGGGACGACTCGAGACAGTGTCGATGTAACGATCCACATTGACGGGAAACCCATCGTCTTGATTGATACGCCCGGATTTCGCCGCCGCAAGAGCGTGCGAACGGACGTCGAGTTTTATTCGACGCATCGGGCCCAACGAAGTATTCGCTATGCCGATGTCGTGTTGTTGTTTTTTGACTCGGCGGAAGAAATCAGCAAAGTCGATAAGAAACTCGTGACTTACATTGAGAGGCAACACAAGCCCGTGATCTTTGTGGTCAACAAATGGGATTTGGTTGCCGACAAGATCGTCACGCAGGAGTGGGCTCAGTACCTGCACGACACGTTTCGCAGCATGAAGTATGTTCCCATCGCTTTTGTGACCGCGATGGAAGGCAAGAACGTGCGGAAGCTGATCAATCATGCGCAGATGTTGTTCAAACAGTCGCAATGGCGGGTCTCGACGCCGGTTCTCAATCGTTTGATTCGCCAAGCATTGTTAGTGTACCCGCCACCGATGATCGGCCCGCGGCGGCCGCGAATCTACTTTGCCTCGCAGGTCGGAACCGCGCCGCCAATGATCGTGCTCAAGTGTAGCGACCCGGAAGCTTTTCCGACTTCTTACCGGCGTTATTTGTTGGGGATCCTCCGGGATCAATTGAAGTTTGGTGAGATTCCGATCCGCGTGTTTTACGAAGCGCGAGATTCGCATTCGACACCACGCCCCGAATCGGATTCGTCGTCCGCAATGGAGTCGGCGGGACCTCGCTTGGATCGCGATCTGACCGATAGCGACCTGCCGTCACTGTCGCCGGAACGCATGGAGCAATGGATCGCCGCGCAGAATCGATTGGATGGTCGACGCACCGCATCAACCTCGGCCAGTGCCCGTCCAGAAGCCGACATTGCCGATCTGGAAGGGTGGGACGAGGATTCCGACACACCGGAGTTTTGGGACGGCGAACAAGCCATCCCGGTCGACGAGCCCGTCGATGGCGAGTTATCGGGCACGGACGATTTCAATCCGACCCAATTTGATGTGGAATCGTGGGGTGCGATTTTCGAAGAGTCGTTAGTGGAGTTGCCTCAGGACTCGTCCATAGATGACGATGACGACTTCGAAGAAGATCCCGAATCGGATGAACGCCCCACGACCTAAGCAATCTCGCGGAACCGTCCCATCGAAGAATCTGGCCCGCGAGCGTTACAACGTTCGTCGCGTCTTTTTTGCTTGTTGCGACAACCGACGGTTGCTTTGGTAAGTTTGAGCGATGGGTAAGCTGTGTTTTTAAGCACACTGGCCCCGAGTAAGACGACATTATTGTGGGGAAACTTGAGAGGGCTGCATGTCGAAGGAAGAGAGTGGACAAACGAACCCAGCTGGAATTATCAGGCAAACGATCGACTCCGCAACTGCTCTCGCCAAAGCAGTGCCGGTCTACGACGATGCAATTCAGCCATTCGCCAAAGAAATCGGCAAAGCACTTGGAACGATAGGGAAAGCGGTCAATGTTGCGTTGGCTCCACTTTCCGGAATGGTCTGGGGTTATGATCGCATCAAAGACTTCATTGAGAATCGCCTCGCCGAGAAATTGGCGAACGTTCCAACGGAGCGTATCGAGACTCCGGCCCCAAATGTTGCGGGACCCGCGATTGAGGCGCTTCGCTTTTGCGGACAAGATGAGACCCTACGTGAGATATTCGCAAATCTACTTGCAACAGCACTCGATAAAGATACCGCAATTAAAGCGCACCCGTCTTTTGTTGAAATCATAAAGAGTCTTTCTCCCGACGAAGCACGCATACTCAAACAGTTCATACGCCAGGACTATTTTCCATCGATCGACATTGTGGTTGCAAGTGACGAAAGCGGCTTCATCGCAGTAGAACGAAACCTTACTTTACTTGCCGAAAAGAGTGAATGTGATCATCCCGAACTCTCGATGAGCTACATCGACAATCTGTGCAGGCTCGGGCTTCTCGCGATTTCAGGTGAAAATCGCATGAGCGATGTCAAGGCGTACGAGGAGTTTGAGAATTTACCGTGGGTTGTTGCAATTAGGACACATTTTAAAGACAAGGAAGTTTCTCTTGATTATCGCGCGATTGAAACGACGACATTTGGGCGACAATTCATCCTTGCTTGCGTTATGGACAAGGCCGACCAGACTCAAGAAGATTTGCAACCGTAGTATTCCCCAAACGTGACCGAACTTGTTCACCAAAAAAAGGCTCCGGGGGATTCTCAATCGCGACTCCAGCGCATTTTGATGGCAAGTTCCCAAGATGCGAATTCCTTCTCGCGAATCTATTAACTATCATCGGTTATTGCTTAGCACTTGCGACTTCGGTATCGTTGTAGGTCTCAAGAGGTCGACAACGACCAGACTATACCCAACAGAACTATTGCGGACCCCAGTCCGGGCTGGGCTTCGAGGCGGTAAACCGCCCAGTAAGCGAGCCACGCTATGGCTGCTAAACTTCCAGACCGGGGATTCTATCCAAACGTTATCTATCCACTCGGACAAGGTTGCAGAAAACCTGAATATCTCTGAGCGGTGGGTGAAGGTCCGACTCGTGAACAGTGGCAGTTGCGCCTACAGAATAGAGGGCAGCACTTACGTGTTCCTTGGGCAGTGGTTAATTGCATGGCGCAAGTTCGATTTCCAGCCGCCCTCAGAGGGTCGCGAGAAAGGGGGTGCGAAGTGAACGCTTCCTTTGCAAAACAACCACATCCAATGAAAGTCCCCTGCTCGTTCTGTGTGGCCAAAGTCAAGGTCACCGGCGGTTCTGTCGATCGGCACCCAGGCCAATGCAATCTGCGGAAGAAATGCCCAGGGAGTTATAACGTTGTGGACGTGAACCACAGCGAGGAATCGAACGAATGATTTAATTCGAGATGCGTGCAACCCAAGGCCCCTGGGAGCGATCCCGGGGGCTTTTTATCGTTGGTCAGGCACCGCTGAATTTGGATAGTAGCAATTGCTCCACATAGCCAATTACGCTACTTACGTCGGGTTCCGTAATCTTGCCCCATTCGGCATGCATCGCCATATTGCGAATTTTCGGCATCGCATCAAGCAGGCTCTTCTGCGCTCCAGATACGACGCCCGCACTCTTCAGAGCATTAACGACGTCTTGCATGGTCTTTCCATCGCCCACGATGCCGTTGGCAATGGCAAGTCGTTTGATCGCATCCTCAAGTGCGGCGCAGGCAAGTACGGCAGCGACGTCCTTCTGCCCTTCTGCAAGGGACGTTTTGGCGAGGGAGACGAAGTCGCCAAAGACTTCCCCAGATACGCGTAGATCGACATTGAATACGTAGCCGCCTTCGAAGTCTTCCTTTGCGCTTTTGAAGACCGCGATCAGAGTTTTGATGTTGGATTCAAATCCTCCGCAATTTACGTATGCCTCCTTGAAGTTCTTGTAATGTGGGCTTGTTTCACCAAAGATTGCTCGAATCAAGTTCTCGGCACTTGTTGCCCAGCCCTCCCAGGAACCAGACGGGCAGTATTGAGCCCCATAACCGTCGGGCGTAAGTCGAAACTGCTGGTGCGCTACTTCGAGTTCACCGAAGCGCTTCGAGAAGAGGGTGTTCATTGGTAGTCCAGTGTGAGGTCGGTCTATCTCATAAGTCTAGACGGGATTTTCTGGCCATTGTGGGACTGAATTCTCAAAAAAATGCAAAATAACTTCCGGTCGGTAATTTCGAAGTGCAAATTTGCACTTTGAATTCTGAAGTCTAGCATCGTGGCGGCGATCTTCGGCGAACTTTTCCAAGTGAACCAGAATAACTGGGTAGGGTTCTTAGAGCTTGTGACCTTGCAACCGTCGTACGGCAACAGATAATGTTGGTCAACCAATTTCACGTAAAGCAGGGAAAAATGTCGAAGATGCCTTCTCCGTCTCGCGTAAAGTCGCTGCTTGAGTATTTTCTTCAATTTGGTCAACTTCTAGGCGACGAAATCCCCGTAGTACCTGAGGCGGGTTCGCAGGGTGCTGCAGAGTTCTCTGACGTTCGATTTAAGTCACATGTTGTAAATGCCATTTCAAATTCGGATTTGTTGACCGAAGTTTGCTTCGATTATCTTGCGGCTGGAGTTCAACTTTTCAACCAATCTGCGTTTACTCCGTTTGCATTTGCCGCGAACTCCCGTGCGTCAATGGAATGCGCGGCTCGCAGCAAATGGTTAATGTCGCCAGACTGTGACGCGAGACGCCGTTCCGAGCGTTCCTTGCGGGCTCGATTCGTTTGCGTTGTTGAGAACATGAAAACTAGCAAAACGCTCACGACTGATCCTGCCTCCGTCGACAAGTACAAAGCGATCATTGATACATTGAGAGGCCAAGCGACTACGTTGGGTGTCAAGCTAGACTCCAAGCGATTACTAGCGCTGCCGAGCGCGACTGACCTCATCAGGGAAATGCTGGGAGCTGAGTCTGTCTATAAATTTCTCTCCGGTGCTGCTCACGGGCACTTTTACGCGTTACGAGAACTCGGAATGCACATTCCCGCTACAGACACGATCGCTCCGGATGAACACGGATTCGTTAAGGTCTCGCATGAAGTAAACAGCGATTTGGTGGCAATTTCTTCGATTACCCTTGCAGAGTCCTTTGCAAACTGCGTATGGTACAACGCCAAGTATCGCCTGAAATCAACATTGCAAATCGAAGAACAAATAGACACCGGATTCGACATTGTTCAACACCCAGAAACAAGAAGGTTTTGGCGATCCCGATCTTAGTCGGTGTTTCCGTTGACCGCGCGTTCAGTTTTTTGAAACTATTCCGAGAATTCTGTCCCACACAGCCCCCAAAATACCGTCTACTATTTTGACTGGCGATAACCCCCTAAGATAACCAGTTATCCGACTGATTGCCTCACCAACCTCGACGAACAGCATATGGATTCGTACCTCAAAACATTTCGCAGTATCGCTCTGGTTGCACTTGGGTTTTCAATTGTTTACTTTCTACTTGCGGTCGCCGTCTGGTGGCTTGGCGGTTCCGAAGGATTCGGACAGATCGGTGATGCACATGGTTTCCTGAATGCCCTCTTTAGTGGCTTGGCATTGGCGGGTGTCGTTGTTGCGTTGATGATGCAAACCGAAGAATTACGAATCGCTCGTCTAGAGCGACAAGAATCACTGCAAACACAAAAGGAGATTGCGGAAATTCAACAAGGGGCCACTTTGGCAGCACAAGTGGACGTGTGGAAGCGGCTTGCCGACAATACACGCCTTCGCGGCGATATGAGCCCAGACCGTATAGAGCTTGCGGCTTACGAATATCATTGCAGAAAACGAATCGAAGCTAATCTCGGACTCGACGCTTTTGATAAAGCAGGTGAACAGTTTGATCCCGAGACGGTGGTCAAAGGTGTATTTTCGAACATGCTCTTGTATCGAATAATCTGGGGTTCGGCTGGTATTGTCGGATCAAGCGATACTCGAGCACATTTGGTCAAGCTATCTGACGATCTAAAATTCAGTTTGTCAGTTTCCTCAGTCCACGACGAATTTGCCGCGAAGATTGAAGAGCTTTACAAGAAGATAGACGACCAACTCACGCTTAGTGGCAGTGACGACAACGAACTTAAGGGGTTGCTGCTGCATACTGGGCAGGTGTGTCAAAGCTTAGCGTATAATCTAGCTGTTTGCATTGCCGAAGAGCTCGGGTGCGTCTTGCATGATACTCCCAAGTGATCCTTCTGACGGACTGCGCTGACCGACGCGGAATCGAAAGACTGGCGTAGGTCGACGAACAATAAAATGCATCCATGCGCCCGCGCTGCCAATCGGGCGTTTCTTCAGTTCAATATCTCTTGGCGGCAATCGCGTGATTTTGGTTGTTACAACGCCAAGAAAGTGCAATCGAATGGGAATGAAAGTGAACATAACCTAGGGCACGGATCAGCTCGATACTTGCCCGCACTGTGGCGTAAACCACATCCAGGTATCAGTCGTGGCCGGTGGCAGTTGGGCAAGTTATTTGTCATGCTTTCTTGCATCATGTCAAATCGCGAGTGTGGCAAATCGGTCTTCTAGATACGAAAACGCGTGTATGCGAGACACCTACCCGGATTTAAACTTGGCGACGTTCAATTTCTCAATCCTTTCGTCGGCGCTGCATCTCGTGACGCGCCGACACTTCCGGCTCGCGTTCCCAAAGAATTTAAAGAAGCGGTTACCTGCTCTGTTGTCGGTGCCTTACATTCCGCAACGAAAATGGAGCGTCGTGTCCTTCAGCGATGCCTAAATGACAAAGGTCACACCCGACACCATTTGGCTCCGCAGATTGATCGTGCCAAGGCAGACGGCACGATTCCAACACACTACCACGAAATTGCGGACGAAATTCGCCTATACGGCAAAATCAGCGCACATCCTGACGACGACAAAATGTCATGCGTCACGAAAGAAAACTGGCACCAACTCATCGAATTTACGCGACTGATTATTGATGAACTTTACATACTGCCCCAAAAGGTCGAGCTATTGCGAAAGAACCGCAACGGCACGTCATGCGTCGGGGCAAAGCCGCGCTTGCAAGTGATCCTCAGCCAGCCGGCGAACCATTGAAGAGCATTCAACCAGTGACGATGTCGATAAACGTTCCGAGTCGGACCAGCCCGCGTGGATCCGCGCAGTCGATTCCGCGATTTCCGCAAGGCTTGGAAGATAGGCGTCTTCGTCGTCGGTCATGCAAGACGGCCCCCGATGGCTCAATTCCTCGACGGCGTAATTTTATGCCCACTAGAAAACTAGGGCTTTACTGCCCTGTGCCCTTCAAGCTTTCGTCCACGTCGTATGTCGAAAAATGCGGATTCCGAAGTTCATACTGTGAATTTCGCTTTGGAGGGCCTGGCATAACACGGCCATACATGCGAACGGGTATATAGAGCGAAGGATGGTAAATATACGTTGCCGGCATCCGTTCTTGCATTTCCCTTGCGCCTGACTCGGTAACATTCGTTTCATGCAAGCAAATCAATTCCACATTCGGAAATTCACCGAACAGATCAACGGACTTATCAGAAATCTTTGTGACTTGAAACCAGATTTCCGTAAGGTGTTTTAGGTTTTTCAAGTCGTCGGCGATCTCACGCAAATTTTCGTCATCAAAGTCTATTTTTGATTGCGGACGATCCTTCGCTTCTAAACGTCCGCAAGTTACCCCGGTAGCATCAACAGTCGAAATACGGTTCATCCATTCGGGAGCTACGCCAAAACGTTGGAGCCAAGCTGGCGTTTGATTTGTCCAAACGACGCAAGTTCTTGGATTGACAACACGCATGTGAGCCAGCGCTTCGTGCTCGGTCCGATGCTGAGCAATCTCGGACGCCACCCAGCAGTAAGGAAGGGCCGAAACAAGGGACAATATCAGCAGCGTTCGGATCGTTAATCGCAGGCGACGCTTCATATTGTTGCTCGAGATGATAGAAAAATTTGATCGTGCATCACTTGCAGACTCAAACAAAGATGCCCGTTCAATACAACTTTAGCCGAGTCACTTCCTCGCGTTCGGCCATCGTCTGCGCCAGCGATATTGCAGCCGAGCCCGTTCGGTACTGTGAAAGACGTCCGGCTCGCCCTTTGCTGGGGCATGTCGACCCTGCCAAAATCGCGGAAATCTACTGGGGAAAATGCCCAACCCCTACCGTGGCCGTAAATCCTCGCAACTACCCTGTTCTCAATGGTTTGCGTCATTATTCCAAAAGACTTTCTGTGGGAAAAAGTACCGTATTTTTCCCACAATTTCAAGCGGAAATTCCACGGCCCCTGTTGAACGGGGCTACCGTGGAGCAAGGATGCTATGTTCCGACGAAAATCGCGAAACATTCCATACGCAGACGTGCTGAAAGGAAAATTTCCCAACTAACGATCCAACGCCAACTCATCCGTGATTACCTCCGGATAGGGTTAGGTGGGTTTCCCAGAACTCGGACGTTTACTTTCGTGTTTATCGCCTGTAGACTTTCATTCGGCTATCGGTTGCCCCTTCAAAACGGAACAAGGCATGGCCATGCACGCATGGCCCGTTTTGTTCCATTTTAGGGCAAATTCCGGTCGTGAATCACCCATTTGCAAGACGTCCAGTAAAAAGTGACCACCAAAAACATCAAAAGCGCTCGTAGCTCAGTGGATAGAGCAACGGTTTCCTAAACCGTAGGTCGGAGGTTCAATTCCTCTCGGGCGTATTTTTTCTAAGACATAGTGTCACTGCAGCGATGATTTGCCTGGTGTGACGGTGGCTGGGGCGATTGAGATAAATGGGTGGATTTGGCGTGTCTTGTTTGCCTGGTTGTTATGGCTTGTTTCGGTTGTTTGGCTCTTCTTTGGAAGTCTAGCTGGATTGCGTCGACTTTTCCGATTGTGTGAACTTTTCTAGTTACAGTGGCTTTTCTGGTTGGGCAGGATTTTCCGATTTTTCCGCAAGTTCGGATTAGGTAAGGTCGATGTAGGAGGAATGTAGGATCGTTTGCCCGTCGCTGGGCAAGCCCTTCGCCCCCCCAGGAAGGAACGCGACTCCAATGTCCGCTCGAATTATTTGCACCCTCGTGACCATGATCGGTTTGGCCATCCAACCTTGGCAGCCGTTGGCCGACGCCCAAACGCGGCAACCGCAACGCCTGGTTCACCGCCCGACTCAACCCACGGGTTACGGCTTTTCCCAGCCCGGAACGCCTGCCGCGATGCAGCCCCGGATGGCTCCCAATGGCGGGCGTGGCCCGGTTCAACAAGTTGGGTATTTCCCCGGCGGGTACCGCCAGGATGCAGTCCAAGGCGAGCCCATGCAAGCTCCCGAGATACTGCCTAGCCCCTTGATGCTGGACGAAAGTGCGATTGCTGACTCCGGCTACTACGAGTCGGAAGGCTACGAAGTCGGTGACTACGCCGTCGGAGACTACGCCGAAGGAGAATACGTTGTGGGTGACGTCGACTTCATGTACGACGATGCCCATGCTTACGAAGGTTGGGGAGATTGTTTTGCCGGCGGCTGTGCCGGGGATGACTGCGAAGCCAACCCCGAGTGTTTCTGGCATGGACTGGGTGGCTTGATTTCGAATGGCGACTTTCGCATGGGCGTTCACGGTTTCAAGAACACGGTCAACCGCGATCAAGATGGTAGCTTTGGATTCCAAGGCGGTGTTAATCTCGGCTTGCCTCTCAAACGACTCACTTGCGGCTTGTTTTCCGGATCGCTCGGTGTGAACTCGGTCCAATCGAACTTTGCGGGCTCGTCGTTCACTGAAGAAAATCGCAATCAATTGTTCGTCACCGCGGCTTTGTTCCGACGCGTCGACCAAGGGTTGCAAGGTGGCGTCGCCTACGACTTCCTTAACGAAGATTGGTACACAGGTTTTGGAATATCGCAATTGCGGAGCGAACTGTCTTGGGTCACCGAACGCGGCAACTCATTTGGTTTCCGCTACACCAAAGCCCAAATGACGGAAACGTCCGTTAGCGTCCTCACCAATGCACTGGGCGGACAAACGCTGGTAACCGAAAATTGGGTGGCCATGCGACAGTACCGAACGTTCTACCGCAAGCTGGTGTGTGATGGCGAAGGCTATGTCGAATTCAGCGCCGGGCACACCGACGAAAAACACACGATCTTGGCGTTGGACTTCAATACACCATTACGAAACGATGTTTGTCGGTTCTACGGTGGGTTCACCTATCTGCTGCCGCAGGAAACGATCCTTGGGAACGGCGGAGCCAATGGCCAAGAGACTTGGAACGTCGCCATGGGCGTTCAATTCACGCCCTACAAACGTCGTGGGCACTGCCGATTCAATGTGCCGATGTTCGATGTCGCCGACAACGGTTCCTTCCAGGTTCGTCGAAATCCATAACCTTGAGAACAGGCCATCCTCTAAAACCAAAACGATGGTCTCGCTTCAGCGAGGCCATCGTTTTTTTGCGGACTCCTGAGAACAATGGCAGCGTGTCGTCATTTATTCGTAACCGCTCACGCCCATACGCGGGCCTCCGCAAATTTGGCGGCAAGAGCTGCTTTTAAATGACCAGACTAGAATCCGCCAAATTTGCTCTGGCCACGCGGTTAACGAACTCCGCCAAGGTCTGCTCGTGAACGGTTACATTTACTCTTTGGGCGGATCCGCTATTCGTAACCGCTCACGCCCATACGCGGGCCGCCGCAAATTTGGCGGCAAGAGCTGCTTTTAGATGCCCAGACTAGAATCCGCCAAATTTGCTCCGGCCACGCGGTTAACGAACTCCGCCAAGGTCTGCTCGTGAACGGTTACATTTACTCTTTGGGCGGATCCGCGACGGGGGGCGTCGTTCCCGCGTCGCCACTCTTGGTCTCGGCTTCGGACGTGGTCGTTGGCGAAGGCGGGTTGCCAGCGGTACCGTCTCCGGTCGCCGCTGCACCGGGAGTTGCGGGCGTCTCTGTGTTCGCCGGTGTCTCTGGATTCGCCAGTGTCTCGGTGTTCGCCGGTGTCTCGGTGTTCGCCGGTGTTTCGGTGTTCGCCGGTGTTTCGCCAGAAGCCGGTGTTTCGCTTGGGGTATCCACAGTCGATTGGTCGACCATTTTTTGATACGCATCTGCCTCGGCGTTTCGGCCGGCCCCACGGCAGGCAATGACCAGATTGCGATGCACCATGGTGCGATTCTGGAAATTCAGTTGCAGGCATTTTTCGAAATCAGCGATCGCTAAGTTGAATTCTTCCATCTTTAAGTAAATGGCTCCGCGCGTTTCATAGAAGTTTGGAACCTGCGGAGCGGCCTGAATATTGTTGCTGGCCAAAACCAGGGCCTCATCGAATTCGGCTCGCGTCGCACCTGGTTTGTTGATCAAGCAATACGCGTAGTTGTTTTGGGCGGTTACGGATTTCGGATTGGCTTCAATCGCTTTTTTGAAGAACTCCAGACCCCGTTCGTATTCTTTTTCCACGACCGAACGCGAGCCCAAAATCATGTAGATCCCAAACAGAGCGGGGGCGCTTGAAATCTCGTTGGGAGCTACTTCGGTGGTGCCTTCCAACATCGAGGTCGCATTGGGGTCGATGGCCAAGGTCAACGCTCTCAATACGACTTCAAAGCCCGGCCCCATTCCGGCAGCAGCGTTGAGGTACGTTTTTGCCGTTTCGGTATCGCCCAGAAACACGGCCCTCAAGCCCAGCACCATGTTCACGCCGTAAAACACCGGACTGCCCGGCGGAGCACTGGCTTTGGCCTCGTACAGCCATTGGTCAGTCGCG
>JAEUIP010000014.1 GCA_016795075.1 Planctomycetaceae bacterium
CGATCGCTCTGCTTGAATCTGCAACAAATTTTCTGGAAGCGTGTCAAACATCTGCAAGCCTTCCTGCATCAATTGATCGGCTTGCTCGGTTTGCTTACGGCCATGGGCGGCCATCCCGGCATTCACCAAGGTCGTTGCCAACGCACTGCGATCCTCAACGTTGGCCTTGTCCTCTGCCACGACTTTGCGCAAGATCTCCACGGCCCGTTCGTATTCCAACCAAGCTTCATCCATCTGCTCAGTCTCATCCAATCGCGTGGCCAAGATCAAGGTATCACTGGCCAAGTCACTGGCAGCCGTGGGGTACGTTGGAAATCGTTCGTACAATGTCGACCGCACTTCGACCGCATCACGCATCGACTTGACGGCCAACTCCATTTGATTGGAACGCGATTCCATCGCCGATACATTGCGCAGCACGTTTGCCAATTTGGCCCAATAGTCGGGGTTCTGGGGAAAGCGATCCACCACTTGACGATAAACATCAAGAGCGGATCGATAGTGGGTTAACGCCAACGGCAAATCCCCCAAACGATACGCGAGATCTCCCAATCCATACCAACTTAGCCCAACGCCACTCAACAATTCGGGATCGTTGGGAAGCTCGGCTACCAATCGTTGGCGGATCGCCAACCCTTGTCGATATTCTTGCTCGGCTTCAGGAAAGCGACCCAATTCCACCAGCAAGTTGCCGCTGTTGTTACAAACGTTGGCCAAGATCTCCTCGGATCCATCCAGCTTTTCCTGATCGTTGTAGATGGCCTCCAAAATACTTTTCGCCGAACGATAAGCGCCTAAAGCTTCGTCGCGTTTTTTCAATACTCGCAGAATCACCGCTCGCGCGTTTTCAGCATTCGCTTCCGAGCGCTGAATCGCCACCGAGTCTTCAAGTTTTCGCGCCGCTTGGGCCGCTTGCAAGCCAAGGTCCGCATACTTGATCGCCTGTTCGCTATCGCCCGACAGCAACAACGACTTACCCAACGCGACGGCGACATCGGCCAACGAATGCTGCAATTCGACATTTTGGGGTGCTGAACTGATCGCCAGATTCAGCAGTCGCACCGACTCATGATAGCCAGCATCGACGCCGGGTTCACCCAACAACTGGCGAAGCTTCGCCACGCGAAACAACCCTTCGGCTTGCACTTTCATGGCTTGCAGGGACGAACCTTGGACTCCCGCAAAGGCCTCCCATTGTTGCAACGCTTTGTTCAACAGGTCGCGATCCGCTGGACTCAGATAAGTCTGCGACATAAAACGACGCTCAATGAACTCGTCGCTAAAGGATTGCAGCGCTGCAATAGCTTGCGAGGTGGCCGCCTCTGCCATCTGTCGCTGAATCGCTTCGTCCTCTTTGGCTTTTTCCGCCAAGGTGCGCTGCTCGGCTTCTTCTTCCCGCGCCAATTCGGCTTGACTCGCGGCTTCGATCGCTTGGTTACGACTGACGACCGCAATCATCAAGGCCAACGATAGACCGACAATGACGACACCAATCGCAGTCACCATCACGCGATTCCGACGGACAAATTTCTGCCAGCGATACCAACGACTTGGTGGAGCGGCGGAGATTTGTTCACCAACCAAGAACCGGCGCAGATCTTCCGCCAAGCGACTGGCGGACTCGTAGCGGCGACTTCGATCTTTCTCGAGCGTCTTCATCACGATCCAATCCAATTCACCGCGCACCATTTTTGTTAACCGAGCAGGTTCCACGTTTCGGTTGGCGCTGATCGATGGCAGCCCTTCGTCCGTGCTGAGTTTGCTGCTGGGGGTGGGTGGATCAACTTCGCGAATGATCCGCAAGATTTCCAAAATCGCGGCTCGCCCCAATTGCTTGGCGTCAAAAGGCGGCGCCCCTGTTAACAACTCGTATAGCAACACGCCTAATGAATAGACATCACTCCGAGTATCAATGTCCGGAAAATGGGGGTCCGCTTGCTCTGGGGACATGTACTGGGGTGTGCCAACGACCGCACCGACAACCGTGTCCAGCGTCTTGTCGGTCAGCGCCAATCCCAAGGCCTTAGCAACACCAAAATCGATGACCTTCGGCGCCGGGCGTCCGTTGACCTCCGACACCAAAATATTCGACGGCTTGATGTCGCGATGAATAATACCTTTCTGGTGCGCATGTTGAATCGCTTCACAAACTGGCACAAACAGTTCGATGCGTTGAGACAAGGTCATCCGATTCTGATCGCAGTACTTCGTGATCGGAACGCCTTTGACCAACTCCATCACAAAGAAAGGAACTCCCGAGCTGGCGATGCTGCCGCCATCCAAGATGCGCGCGATGTTGGGATGATCCATCACGGCCAACGCTTGCCGCTCGGCTTCAAACCTAGCGACAACTTGTGCGGAGTTTCGCCCGGCTTTAATCAGCTTGATCGCAACTTGACGACGAACGGGCTCGAATTGCTCGGCGATCCACACCGTACCCATTCCTCCCTCTCCAATCGCTCGCACAAGCTTGTACCGGCCCTGAATCAACGAACCTGGTCGAAATTCTACTTGTGGCAGTTCGTCGACCGGAGTCACAAAGAAGTCGTCGTCCGATTCGGAGGCGGGCGTTGGGGCTGCCGTTGCGGGGGACTCAGCGAGCGGCGGCGCCGCAAAACTGCTGGTCTCCTCAAGACCATTAACACCTTCGCGGCTTTCATCCCGCCGCGCACCTTCCGCCAGCACACGGTCCAGTTCTTGCTGGACATTTTCCTTCAGGTACTGATCCTTGCCGCAGGCCCACTCGATGAACTCGGCCCGTTGTTCTGTCGGCAGCCGCAGGGCCGCTTGAACCAATGCCAAGAGATCTGAAGGTGTCTTCATCCGCGTGCCTCATGTTCAATCGTCAACCAGTAACTTGAGTCATTCCGTAATCAATTTACCACAATTCTCCCCCGTCGTTTAACGTTCATCGAGACACGTCCTCCGCACGAACTCCACAACCCGACTTCCCGAACCCCAAGTGCCAGCCCACCAAATTCCCGTTTCGATCCTGTCGATTCATCTTCCCCTCGAACTCCACATCTATCGCGAGTAGAATCGATGGCAGGAGACCCACAATGAACTTGCTACGCACGTTGATCGCGACCGCCTTGCTCTTCCCCAGCCTTGCTTTTGGCCAAGACGACAATACGGACTTCGTCCCGTTGTTCAATGGCCACGACTTCAGCGGCTGGATTCGCACGAATACGCCGGAATCCACTTGGTCCTATCAAGATGGGCTGATCGTCTGCACGGGGAAGCCGATCGGCGAGATCCGCACCGAGAAGATGTACCAGAACTTTATTCTCGAAGTCGAATGGCGGCACATGGTCCCAGGCGGCAACGCAGGGATCTTTTTGTTTGCCGACGACATCACCGCGCGCGGCGTGCCGTTCCATCGCGGCATCGAAGTCCAGGTCCTCGAAAACGCGTATGGCAACGCGCGGAGCCATACCACTCACGGCGACATCTTTCCGATCCACGGCGCGAAGATGGTGCCAATCAACGGCCGAGGTGGTGACCGAGCGTTCCCGACCGAAAATCGCTCGAACCCCAGCCCCGAATGGAATCACTACCGCATCACCGCCAATAATGGCGAAGTGACTTTGGCAGTCAACGGCAAGGTGGTCACACAAGGTCAGCAATGTTCGCCACGCAAAGGCTACATCTGCTTAGAGTCCGAAGGCGGTGTCGTCCAGTACCGCAACATGCGGATCAAAGAACTCCCAGAGACACCGGTCCCCGTTGAAGAGATCGCCATTGCCAATCGGGGCTACGAATCGATTTACAGTGGCTTGGACCTTCGTGGTTGGCGTACGCGAGACACCGCGAACCATACTTGGCACAGTCGCGATTGGGTCTTGGCCCACGACAGTCCGGCGGCCGACAGGAACTCGTTGGTTTACGACACGGTACTCGGAGATTTTGGCTTTGTTATCGACTTCAAGTTGAACCAATCCGACAGTGTTTTTGCACTGGAGTTAGCCAGCGCGGAGTCTGCCGAAGATCATGCACCTATTCTGTTCTACACGACCGCGAATCAAGACGAAAAGCTCGTCATACCGGGCCAATGGAATCGACTGGAAGGCGAGGTGATTGGTTCGGAACTCACCATAAGTTTAAACGGCCAGGCGATGGAACGCCAACACACACTCAAGAATCTGTCAGCCAAACGCCACCTTACCGTAACCGCTGGTGGACCTATCGACCTAGCCAACCTCTACCTCCGAAAAATCGATTAGAGAAGAGCGTTCGTTGTGCGACGCTCCGGTTCGTCACCGCCCCAACCCGGCCCCGCCGCGCGAATCGACTCAAGGGTCGAAGGACACACTTACCCCACAGCCTTTTCGACGCGAAAAGTCGAGCGACTTTGCCGTCGGACACTAGCGACGAAGGAACAGGCAACGAGCATCATGAGCAACGACGAGGGCTCAGGCACCGCTGTGAGGACAAAGTCATTGCCGTTGCCACCAAAATAGTTGACCTGGAACTGGTGGCTCCCCGCCCACAAAAAATCGCCTTGATGCAAGTTCAAAAAGTTGCCGTTCAATGCATCTCTCCCCAAGTTGTCAATCAACAAGAACTCTTGGCCGACATTTGGCACGTATCCGTTGATCAGTTCCAACTGCAATCGGCCATTCAACCACGCATCACCCGCCACGGTCAGCCGGTCATATTCGGATCCGAACATCGACCCACCCAACTCGAAGGTCACGTTGGCCAAGTCGCCGAAGAACACATCGCCTTCGAATTGAACGTTTGCGGGACTGTTGCCGGGCTTCAAGTCTCCCTCGAAGTACACTCCACCCAATCCCGTGAACGAACCCGAACCATTGACTTCACCGTAAAAGACTGTGCTGCTGCCCAACGCCGTCCGAATTTCGAACCCGTTGTGTTCCACATCGTCCCAAAACGTTGTGACACTTTGCCCGCTCGTAATGACTCGACCACCCGCCACATTCCGCACGTCGCCATAAATGTCCAAAGCGCCGCCGCTTGTCGCTATCGTTCCGTAGTTGAACAGCCCCATTCCCCCGGGACTGCTCGACGATGCCGCCAACACACCACGACCTGTAAGCAAAGCGTTCGCTTCATTACTGAGAGTTCCTGTGTATTCCAAACGCCCACCGGACATTTGAATTTGACCGAGGTTATGATTGACGTTTGCCGAATGAGCGACCACGAGATAGTCGCCGCCGTTGATCACCAGACTCCCATGGTTGTCCAACTGATGTTGCAATCGCCCGCTCCCGGATAGCGTCCCATTGTTTTGAAATAGTCCGCCGCTGCTCTTGGCTCCGGGTCCGCCCAAACTGAAGTTGCCATTGTTTTGCACACCGCCAATAAAATTGGTTTGTCCGAGACTTTGGACCACCATATTCCCTTGAACATCATTGAGGAACGAGCCCGTCATGTTCACGCTACCCTTGTTGATTACCGTGTCACCGACGTTGGTAAACGCGGTTCCGTTGATCTGACCGCCATCAACCGAAAAATTTGTCGTCCCTACGATCAGTGTCGTGCCAGAACTCCCGTTGAGGTATTGGCCGTTCGTCAACGAATGGCCGGACCCAACGAGGGAGTTCAGCAACCCGGCTTGCAGCACGGTGTTTTGGGTAAACTCGACGGTCCCTTGATTCCACTGGAACAAACCACCTTGATCGTTCAGTGTTGCCAGTTGCAAGGTTCCGCCGTTGAGCTGAACTTCTCCTTGGGACCAAATGGTCAATTGACCGCCGACGGTCGCCGTGGTTCCGGCGTTGATCGTTAACGTTCCCGCACCACCGTCGCTGGCCAAAGCCCCACCAACCACGGCGTTCTGGGTGACGTTGAGCGACGAGTTTTGCCCAGACAACGTGACTTGGCCCAACGAATCCAAGTCACGTCCGATATTCAGATTCTTGGCGTTTACGGTAGCTCCGTTTTGAATTGTTAAAGTGCCCTGCCCGCTCTGTCCGACCGTCAATGTTTCACTAACGAGCAACTGTGAGCCATTGTTGCGAACGGTCGCGGTACCCGTGCCTGACGTCGACAAGCCGATGGTCGCCGATTCGACTTGGACATCTGCTCCTTGACGAACATTCAAGCTACCCAGTCCATTACCACCGACGTAGAGCGCACTGCCGGTGCCACCACTGATTTCGCTGGTGCTGCCCGAAACCACCAAACTTCCCGTCGCTGTGGATGCGTGTCCCAAGCGCACCGTCGCATTGGCACCAATATTCAAGGCACCCCCGTTGGAAATACTTAACGTCCCGGTTCCCTCATCACCAATGAAAGCTGAATCGTTGATGGTCCACTGCGAGTTATTCCCATCGATGGTGGCTGAACCCACTCCATCGGCCAACGACCCAAATGCCACATCGCTACTAGTTACCTGGCCGCCGCTGCTGATGTTGAGTTGGCCTTGGCCGCTTTGCCCTAATACCAGCATTCCGGACCCCGTCGAGTTCCAATGGGATGCCGTTCCCGAAACGTTAGCCGTTCCCACCGACCCAGCCAGAATCCCCAAACGCCCTCCGTTGCCCGTCACCGATCCGCCGTTGGTCACCTGCAGGCTGGCCGTCGATTCCCAACCAATATCCAAACCGTTCGTCGCCGCCCATAACGAACCGGTTCCGTCGATGGTGGCACTAGAGCCGGCCGGACCAAGCCCGATTCGACCTTCCGACGAATAGACCTGTGAGCCACTTTGGACCGACAGGGTACCAATACCGCTGGTTCCGACGACCAACATGGCATTGCTGTTGAGAACACTACCCGCTTGCAAATTTACCGTGCCGTTTCCTGCCACGCCAATGACGTTTTGCGAGGTGCCCCAGACATCGACCAACGTGCCACTGCCGTGCAATGTCATGGTCCCGTTGCCCGTTGCTCCAACGCCAAGCTCTAGTCGGTTCACGGTCAAGTTTCCGCCGGCGCTGACGTTCACGGTGCCTGTCCCTGAGCTACCAATTCGCATGGTACTGGTACTCGTTGAAAGGAATTGGGAACCCGAGTTGCTAATGCTCAACGCGCCATTACTGCCCACTCCATCGCCGATGTTGATCGAGCTACCAGAGTTCGTGACTTGGCCACCACTAAGAACATTCAACGTTCCTTTTCCGCCACCGAATCCAATCGATGTCAAGTCGTTGCCGAGAATCAACTCACTGCCACTGCCTGTCACCGTGATCTTGTTGTCCAACACCGAAGCGACGCCGACGTAGAGTGTGTCGGCGATGGTGACTTGACCTTGATTGGAGATGGTTAAATTGCCCAATGAACCCGAGTACTCACCAACCGTCATGACGTTCGTGGCCGTCAGTGTGGCGTTGAACCCGGAAACCGTTGCGTTCGCGGTGCCGCCGCTTGTTCCCAAAGAAACATTGGTAGCAGTGAGCGATGCCTTTTGCAGAATTCCTGCGGTCGAGATATTGAGATTGCCTGTCCCCAACTCTCCGAGCGTGAAGTTTCCGCCCGAGTAACTTTCCCAATTGCCGTTGTTGTTGATATTCAGCGTTCCGGTTTTGCCCGCTGCTCGACCAACAACCAAGTGATTGCCGCGCATAGGGAGGTGAAACATGCTCGTCAGGTTTAGCGTCGCCGACGAGTTGGCCGCTCCCGCAGCGGGGCCAACATAGCTGGTGCTACCGCTACCCCAAAAATGTTGAGCCGTCGTATTGAGCGAGGAGAAGGTCACGTTTCCATTCCCGACTTGAAAGTCGACGGTCTGCGTTCCAGCATTCGAGAAACTGACGCCATAAGTACCTGCAAGATTAAAACGAGCAAAGTCATTAAAAATCGGAGGCCCTCCGCCCGGACTCCAATTGCCGGCCGTGTGATAACTGCCCCCCGCCGCGTTTTGCCAGGAATAGGTGTCTTGCGCGTAAGCTCGTTCGGAGGCCAAGACGGTTAGGAACAGTAGAGTCCAGAAATGGCGGCGGCGCATGTTGGGTCCTTGGATCGCAATAGAAAATGGGCACTAGCGGAGCCGAAGAGAGCTCGCGTCCAAGACCAATGCCACGAACCCAAGCGGGTGTTACATGAAATTCAAGAATGATCGAGAATCAAAGCTATTCCCAATCGGCAGCGATGCCACTGTCCAGCAATCGTTGTCGGAGCCGAGTCCAGCGGACCCGTGTTGCGACGGGATGCAATCCCACTCGCTCGGCTATCTCGGGCCATGTATAGCCCTCCAAACGCAACATCAACATTTGTCTTTCGACTTCGTTTAGTTGTTCACATAGCGTGGTGATCTGATCGTTCCGTTGGGCAATTTCCCGCGGACCGGCTTCGGGCGTCACTAAGGAACTGAGCGTCTGAGCCAACACACTAGACGTCGCCAAACCGTTTGGCGATATCTGCTTCTTCGCGCGACGCCATTTTCTCGCGACTTTTCGGCGCACCATGGTGCTGGCCAACGCAATCAACTTTTGCGGTGTTGAGATATCGAACTTTTGATCGCGTAATCCCACCAACAAGCTGCGATGGACCGACTGCACCAAGTCCAACGAATCGAAATGCGAACGCAACGCCGGACCCAACATCACTCGAGCAATGATCCGAACTTTTGGCTCGTAGCGTTGGCAAATCAGGGCTTGGGCGTCCTGGTCACCCCGAGCGGCGCGCTCCAACAGTACGGCAAACTCGCCGTCATCTAGGGAATCTGCAGAATACTCCGCACTCAAAACATCCCTCGAAACATTTCTCAATTTCTTTCCAGCCGACAAAATTTTTCCGTAACACTTGCAACACATTATGGCATTAGGCATCGGCAACGACAATAATGAAAATCGTTCCTTTCCCTGCGGCGCAAGCGGATTTGCGGTTACCCATGATCGATCCCTGAACGGCTCCCCATCCGCAAGCAGAAAGCACCCCATTGACCGCGAGGCCACCCGGTAATGCCGAACTCCCATCCACGCGTCGCGCCGAAACGGTCGCCGTGGACAAGTTGCGCGAGCAGCGGTTAATTGCTGCGCTGGCGGAGCTACAGCAAATGCTGGGCAGCGGCAGCGAGCGCGCCAGTGAAGCGGTCCTGGAACGTTATCCGGATTTAGCATCCGACCCCGACGCGGCTCTCGAGTTGATTTACACCGAACACTTGGCCCAAATCGAGCGGGGACGCGAAGTTTCCCTCGATCAATGGCAACAACGTTTTCCTGATTGGCATGCGGAACTCGGCGAGTTATTCCAAGTTCATCAATACATCGACCGTTCCACGCAAGTCACCAACGAGGGCAACAGCTCCGCAGCGGAGACCTTTCACGGTTGGAGCCAAAGCCACCGATTGATCGACGGGCAATACTTGGGCGAGTACGAATTGCTGGAGTTGGTCGGACGTGGCGGAATGGGCGTTGTGTATCGCGCCCGACAAGTCGGGATCGACCGCATCGTTGCCGTGAAGACGCTGCATCCCACGAGCGTACCCAGTAGCGAACTCTTGCGACGTTTTCGGAGTGAAGCGGATACGATTGCGTCGTTGCAACATCCCAACATTGTTCAACTCTACGGGATCGGTTTGCATCAAGGAACGCCGTATTTTTCGATGGAGTACGTGGCGGGTGGCAGCTTGGCGGCGGTGATTCGTGTGCATCCTTTGCCACCGGACTCCGCAGCGGCATTGACTTTCGAACTAGCCAACGCCATGGCCTATGCCCACGACCGAGGCGTGGTCCACCGCGATTTGAAGCCGGCCAATATTCTGTTGGCTCCCAGCCACCGAGAACATGCAATCAAGTTGGATGTCCCGGACCTTGAATCGCACGCAGCTCAGACGCGCTTCGAACCAAAGATCACGGATTTTGGCCTAGCGAAGCGAATGTACGAGGATTCGTCCGGGACGGTTTCGGGCACCGCACTGGGAACCCCCAGTTACATGGCACCAGAACAAGCAACTCAAGGTGGAGTAGCAGCGGGCCCAGCGGCTGACATCTATTCCTTGGGGGCGGTGTTGTACGACATGTTGGTGGGACGCCCTCCATTCCTGGCCGCAACCCCTTTGGAGACGCTCGAACGGGTCAAACAAGGTGACCCTCCTTCGATCCGTGCCGTGCAACCGCAGGTGCCTCGTGACTTGGAACTCATTTGCCTCAAGTGTTTGGCCAAAGAGCCGGCACGACGTTACTCGACCGCACAAGCTCTGGCCGACGATCTACGAAGATTTCTGGAAGGGCGTCCGATCTTGGCGCGGGCTCCTAGCCTGTGGGACCGGTCCCTGAAGTGGACGCAGCGTCATCCAGCCCTTGCGGCGTTGGCAGCCACGTTGATTCTCGGCTCGATTGGTCTGGCTTGGCAATGGATGCGAGCGGAACAACATCGACAACGAGCGGAGGGTCAGACCGTCGTTGCCGACACCGCACGCGCTAAAGAACAAGTCGCACGCCAACGAGCGGAGTCATTCCTTTACGCGCGCGATGTTTCCTTGGCTCATCACGAACTTCGTTCGAACAACACCGATCGCGCTCTTCGCTTGCTCGAAAACGCTCCCGTTGCTTTTCGCAATTGGGAATGGGACTATTTGAAACGCGCATGTCAAAGTGAGCTACGAAGCTTTACGGGCTTGGAACGATTCGTGTGCTGCACGGCATTGAGCCGCGATGGGCGACTGGTGGCGGGCGGCACGTCGCGCTGGGGTGAAAACTATCCCGACAAAACGATGGTCTGGGATGTACAAAGTGGCCGCTTGCTCTGGACGTTGGGTGAAAACGCTGGTTCGATCATGGATCTATCATTCAGCCCCGATTGCAAGTTCCTGGCGGCCGCCACAACTCGGTGGCAAGGTATGCAGCCGGTGGGTGGACTGCTGATTTGGTCGATGGAAACGGGGCGTGTGGTGGCAGAACTCCCCAATCGAAGCCTGTTTTCAGTCAGCTACAGTCCCGATGGCCGGTGGTTGGCCATCGGCGATTCGGTGGGACGTGTCCTACTGTGGGATGTGGCAGCCGAAAAATGCGTGAAAGAGATCCACTCACATTCCCAACTAACGCTTGATCTGGCGTGGCGTTTCGACAGTCAAGCCGTGGCCAGTTGTAGTCGCGACGGAACGGTAAAAATTCACAGTACATCCGGGGATCTGCTCCACGAGATTTCAGGGCTCCGTGATACGAGACGCGTGACATGGTCGGCCGATGGACGCGAATTGGCAACGGGCTCGTTCTATGGCTTGGTCAGAGTCTTTCACTTAGGAACCGACGGACCGTTGGAGCGTTCGCGGCACGGGTTTGGCAATGTACTGGGTGCATTGCGTTTTACCCCTGACGGACAATCGCTGGTTGTCTCGGCCCAGTCGACGGGCATTCGGCTCGTCGATCCTCTCTCGGGCGTGGTCCAACGCGAGCTGCATACCCACAACGGCGTTGTTCGCGACGTGGAGTTTGACGCCAGCGGTTTGTTGATGGCAACGTGTGGCAGCGACGGCAATGTCAAAGTATTTGATCTGAGTCATGACGAGCAATCAGCGGCAACTCGATTGGATGGCGGGCATATCATCGCCGCTCATTTTCTCGATGAACAACGACTGATCTTGGGGTTCGGTCATAACGTCGATCGACCCGGCATTCGCTTTGATGGGAAAGCGATTCGAATTTGGGATGTCAGTACCCGAAAAATGGTTGGACACGTGGGCAACCATGCCGATTGGTTGACCGACGTGGAACTGGATCGATCTCGACAGACACTACTTAGTGCCGGACGCGATCGGTTCGTTCGTTTGTGGGATGTCGCTTCTGGCAGCGAACTCCAGAGCTGGGGTCCTCTGTCGGCGAACATCCAACGCGTCCTGTGGGTAGGCAAACCGGGGATGCCGGTGGCGCTCACGGAAGACGGACAACTTCATCTTGGAGAATCGGTTGCCGATCAAAAATGGCGTGCATTTTCACTGCAAGCCGCCCAGCCGCCGGTCGCAATCGCCGGTTTTCATCATCACGCTCAAGTCGCCGTGGCAACCGAAGATGCTCGCATCGAAATCATCGACTTGGAGTCCCGCGAATCACCACCCGTGTCAACCATCGCAACGCCCAACGAAGAAATTGTGCAGGTTCTGATCAGCCCCGACGATCGTTGGCTAGCCGCGGGTTGCCGGTCGGGAAAACTCTTATTGTGGGAACTGGCGGCTAGCGCAGAAGGCTACCGCATCCAGGAAATGACCACAAATCTCGCTCACACCCTGCCCATCGAGACACTAACATTTAGTCCTGACTGCACTCGTTTGCTTACGGCTAGTACGGATGCGTCAACGCGAATTTGGGATTTGAATTCCGGGCAAGAAGTTTTGAGCTTGGCCGGCCCAACGACGAGCATTTGTCACTTGGCCGTCAGTCCCAACTTCGACCGCATGGTCATGACGAATCGCACGTTGTTGCTGAATTGGCAACGACATGAACCAGCTGCAACATCCATCGCGCCAGCCGTTTCGCTCGAACAACGAGCCCAATGGCATCGAGAACAACACGACAAGGCGATGACCAACAACCGCTATGGCGCGGCTGTTTTTCATCAAGATTCGCTGGCAGCGATTGCCAGCGATCGTCTGCCTCGGTTGCAAGATCGAGTGGAGGCCTTGGCGAACTTGGATCGGTGGGAAGACGTGGTCTCCGTTCTATCGGCGTTGCCCGTTGAGTCGAGAACCGTCTCCACACGCTCCCAGTTGGCATTACTGTCGCTGCAACTTGGTCGCGACTCCGCGTACCGCGAATGTTGCCGTGAACTTTTTGATGGGTTATCGGCGGCGCACAACGCCCGAGAGATCAACTCCCGGATCTGGCCACAAGCGCTGGCGAGCGACTGTGGAGTCTCTTTCGCTGAAGTAAAACCGTGGGTCGAAAAGATGGTGGAACAAACGCCCTCGCCCGATCACTTGAACACGGCCGGTGTCCTGTTCTTTCGCGCTGGGGATCTGGCTCGTGCACGCGAACTCTTGGAACGTGCGTTAGCCGGGAGAACCAATTCGATGAAAGCGTTTGATCAGCATTTCTTAGCTCAGGTCTGCCGAGCTCAAGGAGACGACACCGAAGCCGAGCGTCACCAACAAGCGGCAACGAAGTGGATTCGGCAACAAGCCATGCTCTATCAAGCCGGCCGCCCAACCGACAGTCTCTATACCTGGAACATCCGTCTTGAACTAGAGTTGCTTACCAAGTAAGTGCGATCCCAGCTTCCGGCCTAATCTCAAAAGAGTCGACCCTCGAAGGCGAGAGACCCTAGTCCCTCTGAGCCCAATCGATCGGGACGATCGGTTGGTTGAGTTGAACCGAGAATTCAAACGGCTCCGAAACAAGTTCGATCGGCTTGTCGGTCTTGACGGTCCCGGCCAACTTGCCTGCAAAGAAGAACAACTTGGCGTTGATCTCTTCCGTGTTGAAAGTCAACGAGTTGCCGTCGATTTGGGCACTAACTTGTACGTCATTCGGCGAAACTCGGAGGTCCAGCAATACTTCCGCCTCTTCCGAGACATGAAGCCCATGCACCGGTCTGCCGTCCTTCAATAACTCGCTTTGCAACTTCTCGATATCGATCGGACTCGTGGAAAAAATCAGACACTTCGTGGGAAAACCAAAATCTTTGATGACGTAACCGGCAACGTGCTTCAATTCGTAGGTTTTGTCGCCAAACTTCAAGCTGCCAATCGACTGCTCCATCGCTTGAATCTCGGCCGGAGGTGCGGTCGCATCTTCAGCAACATCAAATGGATTTTCTTTGGATGAGCTTCCGTCTTCATCACTTGACTCGTCATCGTTATCCTCATCCTTTTCGTTTTGCAGCGACTCGACTTTTGCCTTCAAGTCGTCCAGATTCATCGGCGTTTGCGACTCGAGCCCCGCCAATGCTTTGGAAAGTTCGTCTTGAATACTGGCATCGATCTGCTCGGCAATCTCGGAGTGCTTCGACGGTTGTTCGGCGGACGACTCGGTCGATTCCGTGGGTTCTTCCGACGTCGTTGTTTCGCTCGGCTTGTTTACCGCGTAGCTTTCCAGCGACGCCGAATACTTCCCACCGGATTCACTCAGGCGTGCGACCAAATACGTATCTGCATCCACGTCGATCGCCAACAAGTGGATCTCGCCGGCAACAAACTTGTCCGCTTGTTTCAGACTCCATCCGAATCGTTCACTATTTTTCTGCAACAGTTCGACAAGTTCAGCCCGGGAGGGTGAGGTTGCAAACGACGCTTGGTTCGCCACCAAATCCAGCTTGATGGGTTGAGTCGCATCAAGTGTGGGAATGTCGAAAGGAATTACGGATTCGGCATGGTAAAAAACCGACGTCTTGTCATTGGGGTTCTCTGGGTTTTTGAACAGACCCACATTCAGACGACAGGCTTCTTTGCGATAGTGCGAATTGCGAAAGTGTGGAACATCAATCGGTGATTCATTGTACTCGTTCCACACTTGCCATCCGGCAGCCAACATCTGTTGATGGATGGCGGCCTGCGCAGCGGCCAAACTTTCGTTCGTACGATAAGTGAAATTGATGGGCGTGGACGGAATGTCGGTGGTGTCGGCGTCGGCCAAGCGCGGAAGGTTGCGAACGTTGATGTTGCCAAGGTTCGAGATCGTTAGCGTAAACTCGTCTGGGCTTCCACTTTGTCCAATGTTGGCTCGGACGTAATACCCGTCTTTCTCAAATATCCGATCAACGAATTGGTCGGTGGCCGGTGACAACCCTGGAATCTCTTTCCATCCGGCGGCCTTTAACGTTGCCTGCACGTGAGTATCCGCACTCGGAACCGAGCCTTGACCGTTGTAGCTAAGATTGGTGGGCCCACTTTGCAGCACCATCGCTTCATTCAAACGTGGAAGATTTGCCGCGTTCAAAACCCCAATCGCTTCCTTGGCAGTGGCCGCAGGAGCACTTGGCGGCGCGACTGGGTTGGACGATTCTGGCTTCTGCGTCGAAGGGTCCGAGGCGGATTTCGCACCATCAACCGATGGGGCGACTGGTGGTGTAGCTGGCATCACCCCCGCTTTGGGTTCTGCTTTCGAACTTGATTCAGGAGCCGACGAGGCCAGGTTGGATGGAACGGATGGCTGCGGCGCAGAATTGTCTGCTGGTTTCTCGGGCGCGGGACGAACCGCTTTCGCATCAGCTTGCGACGGAGCGGCTTGTGTTGGAGTGGGCTTCGCCGGAGGATTCTCACTGCTGTTTGTCGAGCCGCAGCCCCCGGTCAAACTAGTCGAGACCGCTACGAGGAATACAAACCAAGTGGATTTTTTCATGGGAGTTGGTCGCCAGATATCGAAGTGTTGAAGGCAATGGAACATCCACCGCTACAATCTCCCATGCCCGGGACCGTCCGAAACGAAACAAGAAAATCCAAAGTTTTTTGAACCACAGGGCAAGGTTAGGGTTGGGCAAACAGCAACGATCCTGCCAGTCTGGCTTGTTGACGAAGTTCGACATGGTTGGGACTGCGAGAAATTCGAGCCGATTCGGCCATCGCGTACCATTTCCGCGCCCCTTCCAGATCGCCTTTGCCGGCCAACGCCATGGACTTGATGTACCAATCGGAGGGAACCCCACCCTGGCCCAATTGAATGGCTTGTTCGATAGCCGACAAACTCTCGTCCCAGCGTTTGGCGCGGGCCAACACCAACGCTCGGGTATTCCAGATGTACCCCAAATGCGGCGCCAGCCGGCTGGATGTCTCCGACAATTCGAGTGCAATCGCTTGATCCGATTCTGTTAAGCTGTCTTCCAACGCCAGATGCCAGGCATGGCTATTGCAGGGACCAAATCGATCTTTGGCCAGTTCTTTTGCTTGTTGAAATTGCTGTTCGGCCAAGTCTTCCTCGCCCGTTCGGCGCAACAAGCGAGAGTAGGTCATCATGTAGTTTGCCAAACCGTCGCGAACCGCCAACGAATTCGCTTGCCGGAAAACATACTGCAATTGGTCCACCGCGTGACCCGCATTCGTTGCGGCGGGCCCCCAGTCTTGCTGAGAACTATGGCAGCGAGACAAGGACATCAAACAGTGACTCCATTCCGTCCGACAGTCGGCCCGATCCGGAAAGTCCGACACCAATTGCGAATAGATTTGATCCGCGGCATGCAGACTGGCGCGGGCTTCAGAAAAACGGTCGGTAGCCAGCAGCAGTTTGCCCAAGTTGGTTTGGCTCCGCGCAAGGAATTGGTCAACGCGTCGATTTTCGCGGGCCAAATTGCGCGAGAGTTCCCGAATCCGAATCGCATCCCGGTACGATTTTTCGGCTTGCGACACCTGAGCTTGCACTTCAAAAACTTGCCCCGCGTCGTCCAAACACAACGCGATTTCTGGCAGGTAGTTCTCTTTCGCCAAACTCGCCAGCACCGAAGGATTCGTCGTCTGCAACTGCTTACACAATTGGTCCAGGTACGCGGTGACTTGGTCCAGTGCGGTGGACACATCTGCTAGGTCAACCGGACCATCAACCATCAAAAACTCGGGAACGGACTGCTTGGCTCGAATGGCAGCGGCCTTGGTACTCAGTCGAATCGCACGAGCGTAAGTTGTCAAACTGGAATCCCACTTCGCCTGTTGTTTGTAGACAACACACAAATTAACCAAAGCGTTGGATTGCCGAATCAAATAGCCCGTGTTGTTGGGGTCGATGGCCAACAAATCGCCCATGATTTTAATGGCGTTTTCATAGGCCTGTTGCGACTCTTCCCAACGGTCGACGCGGCGGAGAATATTGGCCAGCAAGATTTGCACGTCCGCATGGTGCCATTGAACTTGGCGATCGTTGGGTAGAGGCTGCAACCAAGTTTGCGCCAGTTGCAGTTCGGATTCCGACGTCGCATACTCCCCAAGATCGGCGTGAAAATGGGCCGCTCGAATGGCCGCGACCGCCGCTTCGATACGAATGGCATGGTCGACTTGGTTCGCCGAAATACACTCGCGATAATGGGCGACCGCGTCTTCAAACGCTTTCCGCCGCAGCCCGTCCATGCCAGGCTCACTATCCAGTCGCATTCCCAACTGCGTCCATTCCTTGACCGAGTCGCGGGCCTTCTTCAAGTTGGCTTCGTACGCGTCTTCAACACGACTCACCCGCTCTCGCAACTTGGCCTCGGACTTGGTGTGTTGGGCGTTCTCTCGTTCCAGTTGATCAACGGTTCGATTCTGATAATAGAAGACCGTGGCGGCTCCGATGCTCACAAGGGCCACGGATGCGACCAATGCCGTGACTTGGGGATGGCGTTTGATTCTCCGCTGCAATCCTTCGATCCAACCAGATCGCCGTGCGCGAATGGGCTGATGGTCCAAGAATCGTTCCAAATCGTCCGCCAATTCACGGGCTGACGCATATCGGGCCTGCGGTGCTTTCGCCAAACACTTGAGGCAGATCGTTTCCAGGTCGCGCGGGATGCTGGGATTGGTGCGCGACGGCTTTTCACAATCACGGTCGACGATCCATCGCAATGTCTCAAGCGCCGTTTTGCCCTCAAATGGCAAACGTTTGGTCAACACCTGGTACAAGATGACGCCTAGCGAATAGATGTCGGTCCCGCATCCAACCGGTTGATCATCCCCCGCCGCTTGCTCGGGCGACATATAACACGGCGTTCCCAACACGGCGCCGGTCACGGTTGCGTTCAAATCGTCATGAATTTTCTTGGCCAGACCAAAGTCGACAATCTTCGGGACATGATCGGCGGTGAACAAGATATTCGCGGGCTTCAAATCGCGGTGAATGATGCCTCGATCATGAGCGTACTGAACGGCCGTGGCCAGCGTTCGAATCAGTTCTGCAATCTCGTGATTCGTCCAGCGTTGATTCTCCAGTCGCGACTCCAAAGATCCACCACCCAAAAACTCCATCGAGAGGAATTCGCTTCCCTTCTCGAGTGAGATTTCAATGACCTGCACAATGTTTGGGTGTTGAAGCGAAGCGACGGCTTCGGCTTCTTGCTGAAATCGTTGCCGAACCTTGGCCTGACTATCCATCGACCGCAGGACTTTGAGGGCCACGATTCGCCCCAGTCCCTGCTGTCGCGCTCGATAAACAATCCCCATCCCACCCCGGCCAACTTCTTCCAACAGTTCGTATTTCGGAAAGGGTTGTTCTGCAACATCGCGTTCCGGAATACGATCCAATCCCGAATCTCCAACCATGTTGGGATGGGATGCCGCTGGTTCCGCCGAGAGAAAATCGTGCAACTTCAGCAGACGTTCCAACCGAGTCCGGTGCGTTGGGTATCGATCCAACCAAACGGTAGATTCCGGCAAACGCCCCGCGGACTCCAACGCCAAGAATTCGGCGTACAGGATTTCGATCGTCGCCTCCGGATCGGATGCTAAGGTCGCGAACTCACCCAAAACAGTCGACGCTGCATAATCTACCCCAGCGTCAACCAGGCGTTCCACCTTGTCGCGCGCTTGCCGCAATAGTTGTTCCGCATCGCTAGTTTGGCTTCGCGCGTCCATCAGCTCGAGGTTGCCGTTCCGGGGAATGTTGCCTGGGTTTCGGAACAGTATACTAAGATCGCCAGAAAGGAAGCATCCCGAAAGCGATATGTCTGATTCAACCGATGCGGATTTTGATCTCTTACTAAATGCCGCGCGCAGTGGCGATGAAACCGCCATGCACAAACTAGTCCAACAATACGAACCCGAATTGCGCATGGTCGCGCGCCATCGGTTGGGCCCCGCCCTACGTCCCCATCTGGATACGATCGACTTGGTCCAGTCGGTTCATCGGAGCCTGCTGATCGGACTACGAGCGGCACGGTTTGATATTTCCTCCCCGGAAAAGCTGATCGCCTTGGCCGTGACGATCGTGCAACGAAAAGCCGCCAAACATTGGCGACATCTGAAGCGGCAGCAACGGTTGTCAGGACACGATGAAGCACCTGATGATTTGGTCGACTCGATTCTTTCCCTGCGAGTCGCTCGTGGCGACGTCTCCGACGAATTGGAAGCTCGAGAGCTGCTCACCAAATGGCTGGAGAACGTCGATTCGACCGAGCGCCGCTTGCTGGAACTGCGACTGGAAGGCCATAGCACGGTCGAGGTCGCAAAAATGCTAAACCTCGACCCAGATGTGCTACGCGTCAAATTAAGTCGCCTGCGCAAACGGCTACGTGATCGTGGCCTCTTGGACGACCTTCTTTGACGTCGACCAAACTCGCCCAACGCCCAATGCCCGGCATTCAGCGATACCGACATTTGTTTTTCGGCTGGGAGAATCGCAACTTACTTCAAAAACGCGGAGAGTCCTGGTACCGCCCACTTCTTGCCGTTGCAGGCCTGAATCATGCAGAAGACACACAAAGCCAATACCGCAAACGAAAACAGCATACTAGCTAACCCAGCGACCCAGCCAATCGCTGGCAAGAATGTCAGAACACTCAAACCAAACGAGATCACAATCGCAATCGCTGTAATCAACAGACCTTGCCGCGAGTGCCAATTGAGGTAGGCATTGTCTTTTTGGGTGAAATAGGGAATCAAAGCGAAGATCCCAAAATAACTGAGAATGCACATGAGCGTGTTGTTGGATTCGGACGATTGATTCGACATGATGGATCCTTTGGAGACAGGAGAAGGGAAACTTTCCTGGGACGTCGATGTCCCCGGGCTTCCATACATGCCACCAACGGCCCCAAACGAAACAAAATATCCAACATTTTTTTTGGTGCCGCGAATGCATCTTTGTGGAGCGACTTTCGTGGCGAAATTAGGCCAGACGGGGCCGACATTTCCCTACCCGTACTTAGCCAATGGCTTTACTCGTACTCGTATGATGGCGCCAATCGAGTAGGAGTAGGTTGAAGCCAAGATACCAGCAGAGACTAAAACAATCCTGCCAACACGTCGTGCCAGGTCTTATTCAACTTTGCCCAGACAACCTTTGATCACCGTTCCGATGCCAAGGATAAACAGGACCGGAGGATAGAAGAAAATTCGATCGGCGGCCAATCCAACTACAAACCAGACTGTCGCTCCCAACATCATCAGGAGCCCCAACGCAATCATGCCTGGCGACATTGACCAACTCTTCGTCGCCGCGTCGGGTGTTTGCAAGTAGGGCGAGTCACCCAGCGGCGGTTGTTGAACTCCGGATAAAGCACTGGCGCCGCGGGCGGGTGCCCCAACGCCCATCTTTCCCGATGCTGGACCCATGCCTCGCGTACCTTCGTGGTCTGGATTTGCGTAACCCGGTTGAATCTGACCACGATTGCCATAGCCGGTCGCTGGATTCCCTGGACCGCTCGAATACGAACCATGGGTCGAATAGATCGGAGCCGGCGGAGCGAATGCGGGATAGTTGGGATTGGCCACCGGTGGAGGCGGCGCAGCGGATGACGCAACGTACGAGGGTAGCGGCGGTTGCTCCGCCAATGATCGCAGCGACTGATGGACCGGCGGTGGCGTCAAACCAGGTGTGATCGTGAATAACGGATCGTCTTCGTACGGCGAACGAAGCGGTTCGGGCTCCGCCACCAACAGCGACGTTCCACACTTCGGACACTTGACTTGCCGACCCAAATACTCGTCCTTTAGTCGCAACACAACACCGCAGCCCGGACAATCCAACTCCATCTTTATTGAGACCCTTCATGCTCGACTCGGCCAAACCCCCACGGACGAAACCAATGTCAACGAGTATACTTGATCCCTGCGGCATTCACCAGATTGCGATGGCGATCGCTAGGCAACCATCCATGCTTGGGCGAACGCAACTACGTCGCCGTTCGGTTAACCGAGCATGGCTCCATGGGGCGGCTTGAGAACCATCCACGCTCTAACGAGCGTCGCTACAACCAGCGTTGCAAACGCAGCGACCGTCGCCAGACGGTGGACGAAGCAAGGGTCCCATTCAGGGGAGCGGGTCGCGCCCCTCGCTTTCACAAGTATTCCCACATTGCAAAACAAACGGGCTTCCAGACGGATCGAGGCATGAACGGTTGACCATGAATTTGACAGGAGGTTTTTTTCCGTTCTCTAGCAATCGCCTCGAGGTGCTCCGCGACCGGCTGGTCCAAGTCATCCAAGCGGAGCCGCTGTCGCCACTGGAAAACGAAGTCATCTTGGTGCAAAGCAACGGCATTGCACAATGGCTCAAGTTGTCGCTGGCGTCGGTCGAGCACGGTTGTGGTATTGCCACGGGGCTCGACTTGCTCTTGCCCGGCCGCTTTCAATGGCGAGCGTACCGCGCGATCCTCGGCAACTTGCCGGAAGATTCACCTTTCGAACGCAGTCACTTGTTATGGCGGTTGATGCGGCTGTTGCCGCAGCTGCCCACCAATCCCGAGTTCCACGCGCTACGAACCTTCTTGAGTCAAGATCCATCGTCGCGGAAACGATATCAGCTGGCGCAACGACTGGCGGATTTGTATGATCAGTATCAAGTTTATCGCGCCGACTGGTTGTTGCTCTGGGCCAATGCTCGCGACCTGTTGACTCGCGCGGATCAGTCCACGGTTCCGGTGCCCCTCGACCAATTGTGGCAACCAAGCTTGTGGCGATTGCTTCTGGAAGATCTCCCCGAGAATCAACGTGAGAGCAGTCGTGCCCACGTGCATCACCGCTTTGTATCCACTGCCGACGCTTGGCTGAATCAAGCAACAACGGGTGGCTTGCCGCGCCGCGTCATGGTCTTTGGCATTTCGTCGTTGCCGCGACAACTGCTTGAGGTATTGATCGCCTTGGGGCAGCGGTTAGCGGTTCACGTGTTTGTGCATAATCCCAGTCGCGCGGCGGCCTTTGCTTCCGAACCATCACGACTCTCCTCACCAAATCCAACCAGCGAGACATCAACGACCTTGCATCCGCTGCTGGCCGCGTGGGGACGGCAAGGCAGCGAGTATCTCAAGATGCTGACCAGCCAAGCCGCGAACAACGCTCACGCCGACGAACGCGCTGAATTCATCGCTTTTGGAAACAACTCCACACTCTTGCAACAATTGCAAAACGAAATCCTCGAAGAATGGTCCGAACCGACCCACCACACACCACGCAAAACCGTCGCGATGCTCGATCACTCGATCACGTTTCAAATCGCGCACAGTCCGCAGCGTGAAGTCGAGATCTTGCAGGACCAGTTGCTCGCAGCGTTCCAAGCCGATCCGGAACTACAACCGCGCGACGTCATGGTCATGGTTCCTGACATCCACACCTACGCGCCGCACATCCAAGCGGTCTTTGGACAAGTCGCCGCCGACCACCCGAGCTATCTTCCGTTTACCGTCAATGACCAGGACCGAACCCAATCACAAACCGTCGTTCTGGCGGTCGAGCGTTTGTTGCAACTCGATCAAAGCCGACTGATGGTCAGCGAAATAATCGACTGGTTGGAAGTCCCCGCGTTTCGCCACGCCGCTGGACTGACCGGCAGCGACCTTCCGTTGCTGGAACGCTGGATTCAGGACAGTGGCATTCGTTGGGGCTTCGATGCCAACCATCGTCTGCAATTGGGTTTGCCGGAACAGTCCGAACAAAACACCTGGCGATTTGGACTGCAACGAATGATGTTGGGCTATGCGGTGGGACAGGGAGACTCGTGGTCCGATATCGAACCGCTGCCCCGAATCGGTGGACTGGAAGCCGCCGCGGCCGGGAAGTTGGATGAATTGGTGCGGCGTTTGCATTCGTGGTGGCGCATCGTGCAGACGCCCGCCACACCGACCGAGTGGGGCGAGCGATTATCGCGGCTCCTGCCGGAGTTCTTCGCACCGCAAACGGCCGCTGAAGAATCGCAGCTACTGCAATTGCACGCAGCCCTCGAAACATGGCTCCAACAGTGCCAAGACGCACGTTTCGATCAACCCCTCCCGCTGACGATCGTGCGCGAGCATTGGCTGTCGGCGTTGCGAGAACCCCACCTTAGTCAACGATTCTTGGGCGGCGCGATCAACTTCGCCACACTGATGCCGATGCGCGCCATTCCGTTCAAACGTGTCTGCTTGTTAGGCATGAACGAATCCGACTTCCCGCGTCAAACAACCGTCAACGAATTCGATCTGATGAATACGACGGGAATGTATCGAGCGGGAGATCGCAGTCGCAGCGACGACGACCGCTACTTGTTCTTAGAAGCCTTGCTCTCCGCGCGGGAGTCACTTTACGTGAGCTGGGTGGGACGTAGCATTCGCGACAACTCGCCACGTCCGCCATCGGTTCTGATTGGGCAACTTCGCGACCACCTCGCCGGTGGTTGGCAATTGGACGGGCATGAAAATTCCGGCCCCAGCGCCGGGCGAGCCTTACTGGAACACTTGACGACGACCCATCCCTTGCAGCCGTTCAGTCGCGAGTACTTCCAGGGTCAGTCGCGGCTGTTCACGTACTCGAACCAATGGCGAGACGTTCATCGCGAGTTCGGATACTTGAATCATGCCGTGCCGCGCGATCAAACCATGTGGCAACCCACAGAAGCGTTGACCTTGACGGACTTGGGAGACTTTTTGCGCAGTCCCGTCGATATGTTCTTCCAGAAAGTATTGCAGGTTCGCTTCGGGGATTTGGCGGGCATCGACTTGGACAACGAACCGTTTGTCGTCGCAGGGCTGGAGCGCTGGAGCCTCAACCAAGAAATTCTAAAACCGATTTCAGATCAGCTACGCGCCGACGTGAACTCGGACATTGCGGTCCTATTGCAACGACAGTTGAATCGTGTTCGCGGGCAAGGTAGCTTGCCTCACCCACCATTTTCTCAATGTGTGCAAGAGCAACTGCGAAACACGATGCAGCGACAAGTGGAGTTGTATCGCGACGAGCTAGTAGACCTGCAACCCATGACGCTGCCACCGATTCAACTGTCCACGAAGGCGTTGGCTCGCGGGCAAGAGATTGTGCTCAGCGATTCGTTGGATTTGGTGTTTCGCGTGAAAGACGAACCTTCGCAGGTTCGACGCTTGATGTGGTTGGCCAGCGACCTGCGGGACGGGCCCAAGTTCAACTTCGCACAAGCGGTCCGATTGTGGCCGCATCATTTGGCATTGTGCACGTTCGCAGGCGAAGCGGCGAGCACGATCATCATTCATGGCGGCGGACAACGTCTCGCTTGGCCGGGCCTGCCAGAGGCGGAGGCCGGACGGTTGTTGCTTGGTTTACTGCAGGCGTTTGACTTGGGCATGCAAGAGCCACTACCGGTCGCCTGTCAAACCGCGTACGTCGCCATGGTTGATCACGACGCTAAACTGCCCAGCCAATCGGGACGGGCCGAGTTCCAATACAATGGCGGTGACCACTTGATTGGCGACACGGCCAAGTCACCCTTGCTGGCCCGTTGTTGGCCAACCTTTGAAGACTTGGTGCAAACACCGGCGCCAACAACGATCCAGCCGACCTTCGATCAATGTTTGGAACGTTTGTATCGACCGTTCTACAAATTCTTAGTCGCGAACTTCGAAAGCTTGGATCAGGAGGGCTACGATGAGTGATTGCCCTTCGAACCAACCGAGGAGGGCTTGCGGATGCCCACTCTAGATTTCCGGACCTTTCCGTTGCACGGCAGTCGCTTGATCGAGGCCAGTGCCGGGACCGGCAAGACGTATACCATTGCCCTGCTGTATGTCAGGTACGTGCTGGGACATGGTCAAGCAGCCGCCTTTCATCGCAGCTTGCAACCGAACGAAATCCTGGTTGTCACGTTCACGGACGCCGCGAGCCAAGAATTGCGCGATCGCATTCGACAACGTCTTAGTGAAGCCGCGCGCTGGTTTCGTGACCCAACGCAATCGGACGCGCAAGATCCACTGGCGCGCATCTTGGCCGATTACACCGACCAAACTCGCGAAGTGGCCGCCGAGCGATTGGAGCGAGCCGCTGAAATGATGGACGAGGCTGCCGTCTCGACCATTCACAGTTGGTGTTATCGCATGTTGCGCGAGCATGCCTTTGATAGCCAGCTCTTGTTCAACCAACAACTGAACGCCAATCCCGGCGAGATCTTTTCCGAATGTGTCGAGGATTACTGGCGGCGCCACTTCTATCCCTATCATGATCAACCAGAATTGGCGGCGGCGGTCTTGGAATGTTGGAAATCGCCCCAGGAACTACAAGCGCAAGTCAAATACTTGCTGGGCAAGCCCTACCGACAACCCGTGTTCGTGGGACAACCCATTGCCAAGCCAACCAACTTGGACGAACTACTGGCCCAAGCCATCGCCATGCAGGCGCAATTCGATCAATGGAAAGCAGACGCCGTGGCGGCGGAGGACGCAGCGAAAGAATTGGTCGCGGCGAATTGGACGCGAGTGGCTCAGCTACTGCGCGACGCAGAACTAAATGCCGGCACTTATCATCGGGGCGGAACACGCGACCAACTATTGGAGATGGTCCAGAAGTGGTCGGACGGAGTCCCTGTCAACGATGCAGAACAAAAGAAAATCAAACAACTGGGCACCGGGCACTTCCGTTTGAAGAAAGGCGGCGTGGAACCTCGTCATACGGCATTTGATGCGATTGGCGCGTGGGCCGATGTGTTCGAAGGACAGCCCGCCGTTTTGCAGCCACCGCTCCGAGTATCGCTATTGCTGCATGCCGCCGATTGGGTCTCTCAGGAACTTCAACGCCGACTGTTGGCTCGTGGTGAGCTGAGTTACGACGACATGCTGGTTCGTTTGCACGCCGCTCTGCGAGGTGCCAATGGGGAACGACTGGCCCAAGCCATTCGCCAGAAATTTCCGGTGGCGATGATCGACGAATTCCAAGATACGGACCCGATCCAGTACGAAATCTTCGATCGCATCTATCGCGTCCGCGACAACGATTCGCAATTGAGCATGGTGATGATCGGCGACCCGAAACAAGCCATCTATGCGTTTCGCGGCGCCGACATCTACACGTACCTGCAAGCCAAACTAGCCTGCGATTCCCGTTGCGAAACGCTGGGCACCAACCATCGTTCGACCTTGGGCATGGTCCAAGCGGTTAACCATTTGTTCCAACATGCGGAGCAGCACGAGTCGGGCGCCTTTCGCTTTCGTGAGAAGTTGTCCGATCCGATTCCGTTTGCTCCGGTCGAAGCGCGCGGTCGCAGTGAAGTGTTGGTGATCGAAGGCAAACCCGTCACTCCGTTGCAGTTTTGGTACTTGCCCGGCATGAACGAACATGGCGTCACGGGACCCCGTGATTACCGTCAACAGATGGCCGACTCCACGGCCAGCGAAATCGTGCGTTGGTTGACACTGGCGGCGGAAGCACGTGCCGGTTTTCGTTCGGAACAGAGCTTTCGTCGGCTCCAACCGCGCGACATCGCCATCCTGGTCCGCACCGGTCACGAAGCGTCGCAAATTCGCCAAGCGTTGCAGCGACGTGGGGTCAGCAGCGTTTATCTCTCCGATAAGGACTCGGTTTTCGAAACTCAAGAAGCGCGCGACATCCAACGGTGGTTATTGGCCGTGGCCTATCCCGGTGACGAGCGTCTGATCAAAGCGGCACTGGCCACCGGCAGTTTGCGGATGCAGTTGGATGACCTGCAAAAGCTATTCGACGATGAACAAAGCTGGGACGAGACGATCAATCGATTTCGCAACTACCATCAATTGTGGCAGACCCAGGGCGTCTTGCCCATGTTGCGAGCCCTGCTCTGGGACTTTGATGCGCCGAAGAAACTGCTGGCCGAGTCCCATGGCGAACGAGCCTTGACGAACTTGCTGCACCTGTCCGAATGGTTGCAACAGACGAGCAGTTCCGTGGATGGCGAACTGGCGTTGATTCGACGACTCGCTCAACAGATGGAGAACCCAACCGACGAACAGATCTTGCGTCTGGAGAGTGACGCCGATTTGATCAAAGTCATCACCATCCACAAGTCGAAGGGGCTCGAGTATCCGCTGGTGCTGTTGCCGTTCGTTTGTTCGTATCGCGATTCGAACCGAGCCAGCGTGGTGGATTTCCATCGTCGTCGTCCGGACGATTCCGGCTACGACTTGCTGACCGAATTGGCGGGAAAGTCGAAGTTGGCTCTGGATTCGTATCGTCAAGCGGATCACGAACGACTAAGCGAGGACATGCGATTGTTGTATGTTGCGCTGACGCGGGCCCAACATGCGTTGTGGTTGGGATTTACTCCCGTCGGAGCAACTCTCAAGAGCGAGGACCACTCGCTGAAGAAATGTGGGCTGGGGTATTTGTTGTTCGGCGACACTCCGGTACCGACCGATTCGGTCGAGCAACGTCTTCTCGCTGCTGTGACGTCTTGTTCCGCAATCGACGTGATGGCGGTTCCGGAGAATCGCTTGCAGCGTTTATCGGTAAGTGAACCGCGAGCCTTGGGACCCGCGCGCCGCGTGACTCGGCGGCCGGCGGCACGGTGGTGGATCGCCAGTTATTCGGCATTGCGGATGCGTGAGAAGGCGGCACCGGAACGAGCACGCGAGGAGATTGCGGCTGAAGAAGTGTGGGACATGGAGTTGATGTCGACGGCGACCGAGCGGATTTCAACCGAGCCAACGTCACTTGCGGGGGCGATGCCCACGATTCTCGAGTTCCCACGTGGCCCACAAGCCGGAACGTTTTTACACAGCATCTTGGAGTGGGCAACGGAGCGGGGATTTAATCGCGTCGCCGAAGATCGAGGCCTGCGGCAAACGTTTTTGCAGCGGCTCACGCGGCAAGCGAATTGGAGCTCGTGGTGCGAACCGCTCAACGATTGGCTCGAGCGGTTGTTGCACATCGAGTTGCCGCTGGGTTCATGCCGTTTGCAACTGAGCAATTTGACGGCGGAGCGAACGCAGGCGGAGTTGGAGTTTTGGTACGAGACAAATGCGGTACCGACGGGAGTGTTGGATCGTTTGGTGACGGCCGGAACGGTTCAAGGGCGAGCTCGTCCGGCTTTGGAAGCGGATCAATTGAATGGGCTGTTGAAGGGATTCATGGACTTGGTGTTCGAATACCAGGGGCGATACTACATCGCGGATTGGAAGTCAAACAATTTGGGAGTCAAGGCAGAGGACTACCACCAAGAGGCCTTGCAACGAGCGATCTGTGACAAGCGATACGACATGCAGTACAGTTTGTACTTGGTCGCCTTGCATCGCCATTTGCGGCAGCGATTGAGGGATTACGATTACGACCAGCACATTGGAGGCGTGGCCTACATTTTTCTGCGTGGCCTGGAGAACCCCACCACCCGCGGCGTCCACTTCGAACGCCCCTCCTTCGAGTTGATCCACAAACTAGACCAACTCTTCACTGGTTCCCACGCGAAATAACGCCCTAACCTCTGCCCGAGCATCAACCGGTTGAGATAACATCCCAATTTACGATTTGTGGGGTCGGGAGAGTTGAGTGTCCGGACACACGCCAAACCTCCGGCGCCCATCGTCGAACGAGCCCCCTCCAATATCGACAACCCAACACGGGATTTCGACCCAACGATCGTCGAGCGGTTTCCCGAATCGATCAACAAACCCGCACGGGATTTCGGCCCAACGGGCCAGTCCTAAGTCAGCCTAGGGCAGAGTTCGCGGGAACAAACCTCCATGAATACCCACACACCACGAACCAAAACCAAACCCCACCAACCCCAAACATCCCCAACCGCGAACGCCGCCCTAGGAACCTTCACCCCAAAACCAAATCGCCCCAAAGGGGCAGCCCTAACCTAATCAACACGCCGACGAACAACCTTCAGTCACGCCCGGGACCATGGATTCCACCAACAAACATCAAACACCACCCATCTGACCGCCGCAGATCTGACCGTTCCCTCGCCCTCAAAATCCGTGCGGCACGAAATCCAATTTCCATTTACTCAACATTTAGCGCTGCCCCGTTTGGGGCGAATTTGTTTGGTTTGCGACCTTTCCCAGGGCGACGTTCGCGGCTGGCGATCGTTTGGCTCTTTGGTGAAATCAAACATGCCGCGCGGGCAAACCACTTCGGTGGATCGTGTGCGCCGCGAACTCTGCCCTGGGCTGACTTAGGACTGGCCCGTTGGGCCGAAAACCGTGTGGGTTTAATGTTCTCCAATGGAACACATACGACGATGCGTGAACCGACGCGTCGGCAATGACGATTAGCCTTCCCACGACAAAAATCGTCTGTCCCCAGTTATATCTGGATCATCTGAAGTTTGGCACGGTCAACCACAGAGAGCACCGACACCTCTTTCTCCCTTCTTCTTTCTTCCGTGCCAATCCGTGTCTTTCCGTGGCTCGAATGTGCCGACACAATGCATGACTGACACCTAATCACCCGTTCTGATCACTCATATCGGCTGCTTTGTGACACCCGTCGATAGGGGAAAAGGCGACTTTAGCACCTTATCTCCACATGCGACGGGCTGTGATTTCATTTAGCTGACTAACTGCCAAAGCGGTGGGCCGAAGATGATGAGGCCGATTAGGATTGCGACTCCGGCGGCGGCCAACACCGCGGCGCTGGCGATCTTCAACGCTCGGTCAATATGCAAATCGTGGTTAACCGTGATCGATCGAGCCAAGTTCTCCAATGCCGAATTCACCAACTCCAATGTGAACACCAGTCCACTGACGATCAACACCGCTGCCCATTCCCAAGCAGCGATGTGCAACACAACACCCAACACGAGCACGGCCAGAAACGCCAAGCCGTGAACCAAAAAACTACTTTGTCCCGCAACACCGAGATAAACGCCCACAAACGCGTCTCGAAACTTATTGAGCCACGTTCGCGGCGGCGGTTGAAATGGTGTTGGGGCCGACATATAAATTTCTCTGAAATTCGACGAGCATCTGCGAGCGGACGACGTGGTTCGTTTGCCGTCTTGAGTTCGGCAGGCTGGCCGCCCTCTTTACTCGACGCCCAGGACTCCGGGCGGTGGAATGGTCGCCCCACCCAACCGACTCAAGCGACCGCCTTTGATGCCGCGTGGTTCCACACTGAACACAAAACCAATATTGTCGCGGCTGTAGTCGATGTTTGTTCCCGCGTACCACAGGAAGCTTTCGCCGATATAGGTCGCGCCCAAGGTTTGTCCGATTTGGCCGGTACTGCCGAAGTCCCACGAATTGCTGGCTCGGAACACCCATTTGTGACTTAGGCGGTAGTTCACGCGCAAGTTGAGCGTCTTGCTGTTGATCGGGCCGTCGATCGCGCGAAAGCCCAGGTACACATCACTTTGTTCGGGTCGGTTGGCGGCCAAACCAAAACTGGCGGTATTCAAGCCGTCCTGAAACGTGTCGAAGTATCCATCCGACAACACGGCCAATCGATCCCCAACATGCCACCGGAAATCGTAGTCGAACATCCCCACTTCTTCACCAAAGTTATCGCGATCACTTTTGGGAAAGTAGTGGCCGTTGATGTTCAGAGTCACCCAATCGATGATCTTCTGGTCGCCCGGGGTCCCGCGTTTCGTTTGCCAACGTTGATGGATGCCCACCCGAAGCAACATGAGGTCGTCGGCAATTTCTTTGCTAGGGGCCGACACATAACGTTGCAACCCCGACCGCAAAGCGTAGAATCGCTCGTCGAATTGCAATGCGACATTGTCGCCCACGTTGAGTCCATAAGTATCGAACAAAAATCGGCGCCGAAAATGTTCTTGGGAATCATCGTCCAAGGCATCGTACAAAGGAAATCGGTCCAGGTCCTGATTGGCATCGGCGTAAAGGAAGTCGGATTCCAAATTGACTTTGTGGGCCAAGCCGTTCAGATTGAAAAGTTCGCTTTGGATCGTCGGGTCGGCGGTCCAAAATGGGAGGCTGGTGCGAATACCGGCTTGGCCATAGAGCCGCGTCACTTCGGTGGCAGTGAGGTCTTGCCCCCAATAGGTCGCATCACCCAGCAAGTACGGAACGGCCTTCACGGGGCCCAACTGAACGGGGAACTCAAGTTCTTGCCGACTGCCAGCCCGCAGTCCTTCGCGTTCCGCCTCCCAAGCCAACGGATCGTACTTGGCCAAGTCCACTGCATTGGCCGGCGCGTCGCCCACCTTTAGATCGGCGTAGCCAACATGCGAATGCGAGTGCCAAGTGACTCGCGAACCAAACACGGGCTGACCAATCGCGCTAAAGTCGGCCCGCGGCAACCATTGCGTCTGAGTGAAAAAGTCGTTGAGGTTGCCATCGGCACCCACTTCCAATAACCGATTCTCACGCAAGCGTTGATATCGTACGCTGGTGGCTTGATCCTTGTCCTCGTCCCATTCGCGTTCGTAAAATTGTTCCAAGAAGTTGCGATCGGAGATGTAACCAAACTCGCCCAACAAGCGATCGCCGTTAACAAAGCGATGGTCGTGTCGCAAAACCGAGCGGCCTCGATTCACTTCTTCCAACGGCGTCGTTCTTCGGTCCAAGCCCAAGTTGTCCAAGCCTTGGTCTTGGAGCAAGAACCAAGAATCGTAGTAGCCTTTGGTGAAGCCCGGGAACACAAATCCGTTTTGGCGTTCGTAGGTCACTCGCGAACCAAACGCGGGACCTCGTTCCGAGAGATAGTCGGCGGCTCCGGTCCAACGAGTTCCTTCCACGGGAGTAAGACGCAGGACTTGATTCATGTTCCATCGCGAGCGGACTTGGAACCCGTACACGCTATCGTTGCCGATCGAGAAATTCTCCAAGTAGTACTGGGGATTGTCCAAGTCGCCGCGAAAGACGGGCCAGTAGAGCACCTTGCGTCCAAAGACGTTGATGAAATTGTCGTAACTATCCAGCGTGATGCGGTCTCTGGTCGTGGGCTGGCCGGTGACGGGGTCCAGCGGCACGGCACCGGTGACGGGATCGGTCGCGTAAGTTTGCAGACGGGTGAGATCGATTTCGCTGGAGCTGAACCAGTAGTTGGGGACACCCATGCGACTGGTGGTAGCGGCGGCCCCATACGCCCGAAACTGTTGCGGGTTGACTTGTTGCAAGACGTCGGCGCGGAGGCGAATCAAGCCTTCGTATTCTGGGACGGGCGACAAGATCTCGGCGTCCAAGATGGTCCCACGTTGTTGATTGACGTCGTAGAACATCCGGTTCGCGTAGACGACTCGTTGTCCGAGCCCAAAGATGACGTTGCCCTCAAGATAGAGTTCCCAACGTGGCGATTCGTTCGAGCCCCCCAAGAACGACAAGCGGTTCGTCCAAGCCACCAAGTTATCGGCTTGCACAACCAACTGTTGACCTTGTCCCAAGCTGTTGAGCGAGCCACCGCTGGGCTGCATCAACTTCGGGCTATCGATCACGACGCGAACACCACCGGTGGCCAACACAACTTCTTCGCCGGGAACTCGGCCCGGCAAGTTTCGCACGTTCAAATCGACTCCGGTGTTGCGCGGAAAGATCTGGACTTGGACCGGATCGCCGGGCGACGTCATCGCACTAGAGGGAGACGCGGCGTTCGGTGCCACCGCTCCTGGGGCAGCACCTGTGCCTTGATTGACAGCTGGCATGTAGCCAAATACAGCTTGCGGGCCTTCATTCGCTTGCGACCCGAGATAAGCCGGCGAGCCTGGACCTTGGAACGACGGACCTGACTGTCCCCACTCGATTGCGGGCGTCGGATTGGAACCGTCCAACATCGGATTCGACAGGATCGGATTTTGGAGCGCCCCGGGAACCGAGTCGCCGGGCCGATAGCGACCATCATCGATGACTTGCTGGGCTGCGTTGAGGTCATGAATCCCCAACGCGGCTGCCCAACTCCAAGCCAATAATCCCCAAACCAGACGGCTGGCAAAACAGACCGATCGCGGACCCTGACTAGCGGGTTTGCTCCGTTCGAATCGGACTATACAGGAGCCAAACAACAGTGATCCACCTGACCATCATGGTACCAATCAAGGCGCAACAATCCTTTATTGCGTTGGCGGAGTATAGAAACGGGTCAAAACAGCCGCAATATGAAGTTTCAGTAGTTGAACTTTTGATAGGCCCAAGTCGCCAGCGGAACCGAAATCAACACTGGCAACCAAGCTGCGAGGGCTGCGGGCTTGAGGATTTGCTGCCCGCCCAAAAATTGACAGGCGAGGACCAACAACTGCATTCCCAACATCAAAACCGCACAGTAACCCGCCGCCACGACCAACTTCTGCCCATCAGGTCGCATGACCAGGGGCAGACCAATCAGCAACAACAAAAAGTCGAGAACCGGGCGCAGCAGTCGCCAATGGAGCTCCACCCGTTGCACGCTGGGTAGTCGCACGCTGCCACTGCGATTGGCCTCGATTAGTTCCGTCAACGGAGCGGTGCGGAACCAGCTAGCACCATAAGCCAAATGCCAAATCGTCAGCGGCGTCGGCACAAAACATTGGTCCGCTTCCAGCCAACTTTGATCACTGGGCATGAGCATCCGTGTCTGTCCCTCTTGCGACACACTGGTCAATCGCGCGGGAACAACGGGCGCTTCGACCTCTTGAAGCAAGAACCCAGCGGGATGTTGGCTATCGGCGGGCATCCAAACCGCCGATTTCGCTTTGATCTGCAAAGCCGGCGGAGTTTGAGGCCCCCAGTACTCGGCCCAGTCTTGCGGAAGTTGCAAATCCACGCCCCGTACCACCTTGTCGCCCAACAAGATTTCTTGGCCCCGAAACATGATTAGCGAATCGTAGTCGATCTGCGACACCACCAATTGCGGTTTGTTGCGCAGAATTTCCTGCGGCGTGGTCGCCAACGTCGCGCGGAACTTGGGCAAGACCAATTCGCGCGCTCCCCAAGTCAGACCGCATAACAGGGCGGTCAGCACGAGAATCGGCTGAGCCACTCGGCGAATACTGACCCCGGCCGCTTGGACCGCCGCGAGTTCTTGCGTCGTTTGCAATCGAGTCAACGTGCAGATCGCTGCTAGCAAATACAACAGACCACTGACCTCGCAGAACAGTCCGATCAACCGGGGCGTGTAATACGCCAGCAGAACCTGCCACAGCGAACTTTCGCGTTTTCCGATCTGCACAAAGTCGTCGAGGTTATTAAAGACATCAATGATCAAATACAGCCCCGCCAAGCTGGTGTAGCAAACCAGCATGATCTTCAGAAACAGTCCAAGGACATAACGATCGAATAAGTTCATTGTGGGAAGGGAACAATCAAAACGGAGTCAAACGCCCAAGAGATCCATTTTTTACCAGGCCGCGACCAAACAGCTAGTGCTTTGTCACAGCTAAAAATGGGGGTCTGGTAAAGGTGTCAGGAGTCAATTGTGCGAAGCACCCGCAGGGCCGTTCCGGCAATTGACTCCTGACACCTTTACCAGACCCGCCCTAAAATTAAGTTGTGACAAAGCACTAGCGATCATCGAAACGCACGAAGACCCTGCCGTTGAGTGAATTTAGCGAATCTCGGCGAGCAGACAAGATCAATCCAATTTTGAGCACGAAGTCGTTCAACCGTTGCGTTTGCCTTGGAGTGCGCTTGCGTGCTGGACGACAAAAAATCTTACGCAGTCCCACCATTTTCCCTGACCCTCTTTAATCTCCTACTTGGTAGACTAGAGTGTTATTGGCGTATTCGAACCTCAAACCGCTTGGCGCGACGACTATTGCGAGCTTCTTGGCCAGCGAAATTGGAAGTTGGTGGTAGGCTTGGCGTGGACGCAGGATCAGACCACCTGCCGCGACGATGTTTGTTTGAGGCCATGATTCATGTTGATGCGACGACAACCCCACTTGGAACACATGCAATTTACTCACACCGTCCCTTACGGGGCAATCTTGAGCGAAGACGGCGTCCAGTTTTTGGTGTTCAGCCGAAACGCCACTTCGATGAAACTGCTCCTGTATAAAGACGTGGACGATTTGGACCCCCATCGCGTGATCACGTTCCGACCGGAAGTCGATCGTTGGGGCGATATCTGGGGTTTGTTTGTCCCGGGTCTAAAGGCCGGTCAACTGTATCATTTTCAAGCGGACGGTCCCTTCGAACCGGAGAATGGGCACCGCTTTGATCCCAAAGCTCGTTTGATTGATCCGTATGCAAAGGCCTTGGCTGGTACCTTCATGGATAGCAGCGATGGCATTACGCGACCGCCAAAGTGTGTGGTCGTGGACGATCACTTCGATTGGTCGGGCGATCGACATATCCGCCGCAGCTTGTCGGAGACGGTGATTTACGAGATGCATGTCCGGGGCTTCACGCAGCATGCTTCTTCGGGCGTCAAACATCCGGGGACGTATTTGGGCGTGATCGACAAGATCCCGTACTTGAAGAGTTTGGGGGTCACGGCGGTCGAGTTGCTGCCGATCCATCCGATCGCCGACGAGCAGCATTTGGTAAGCCGAGGGTTGCGCAACTATTGGGGCTATAGCTCCATCAACTTCTTCGCGG